>JAWXVE010000085.1:0-7848 GCA_044425575.1 Eubacteriales bacterium
AGAAAAGCTTATGGAAAATGCAGGTATGACACTTAGTCAGGCTATGAATGTATTAGGCATATCGGAGCAAGATTTGCTATACGGGTAGATATTAAATGCCAGTCATATCCTACGAAAGGATGCTTTTGCTCCGTAAAATTCGTAGCAGTGTGCATTGCTTACTATACGGATATAGAATTATACAGCCAGAATTTCCTATTCAAGGACGCTTTCGCTCCGTGGAAATCGTAGCAGTACTAACCGCTTACAGAACAAGCGGTAAGTGCTGACGATTGCCAAGGCCTTTCATAGGAAATGACTGGCTGTAGTTACATACCCGCACAGTCGAGGTTAGAGCCTTTGGGTAGGTCGAGAGAGACGAAGGCTTTCTGGGATGATTGGCTGTAGTTGTATAACCGTACAGTAATGGCAAGGGGTACTGGCTACAATGATAATATAGTAGTATCACATTTACCATATTTTTCAAAAATTACGTTGACAATTACTACCAACAAGAGTATAGTAAACACAAAGCAATTATTCAAAGATATTCAAGAGGTAGCAGTCGCTCTAGACACTACCATTCTAAAACAACTCTGAATCATTCCATGCTTTTATTACCAAACAACCAACATTAGAATAGCAAGAATGGCAGAGTGAAGGAGTTCCTTTCTTTTTCTGTATTCTAGTAAAGTCTGGTACCACATCTTAGGTACATTCTTGCGGAAAGAGAAACAGGTGAAGTATTTGAGTCAAGAAATAATTAATGTATTACAGGTCGTAATATCCGTATTCAAGAGGTAAAGTCACAATATTCGATTAGACAGCTTGAGACACGTTCCGTGATTCTAGATATTTATGCAGTAGAAGAAGGTGGAACAAGATTAACACTAGAGATGCATCCTAGGGCAGATGAAAACTATCTAAGAAGGAACCAGTATAACATTGGAAGTATTGATATGAATCTGCTAGATAAGGGAGTAAAGTACGAACAATTACCAGAAATATATGCCATTTATCTAAGTAAGAAGAAATTTGCCGCATCCAATGCAGCTATTAAGGAAGTGGCAAGGGTATATATAGATATATTGGATGTACGTGCAGGAACTGCAGATGCAGACAATGGCATTCATGAGTACTGTGTTAATTTGGGAGGAACAGCAAGCACAAAGGAACAGAGAGAATTACTTCGTTACTTAGTGGATGATAATGGTAGAGTGGAAAGTAATGTATTTCCTAATCTAGTAAGACGAGTAAGAATTTTAAAAGAAGAACAAGGAGGAATTGAAATTATGTGTGAGATTATGGATGAATTAATGGGAATGAGTAAGGAACAAGAGCGTGTCGTCGTGGCAGAAAAAATGGAACAGGAACGTGTCGTCATAGCAGAAAAAATGGAACAAGAGCGCATAATTGCGGAACAAAAAATAAAACAAGAGCGCAAGCAATTTGTTGAAAATTGGTTCCAGAGTCAAACTAACAATTGAAAAAGCTAGATTCACCACCGAAGCTATTTCTACGAAAAAATATCTCATATTTGATAGCTTCAACAGTTATACGAGGGTTATTTCCGCTTAATTACTAGGCAATTACTAGATATTGGGCGGAGTCACCCCTTGTTCGCCTATTGTATTTTAGTAGCTTGTTAAAATTATACGCACCAATCTTAAAGAAGAACTGGCGTGAACGTAAGTATCCAAACATTGGAATATCATCCACATGATATCTTCTTCGGAGTACGGACGGAATTCCTTCTACTGCATTTCTACTGCACTTCGCTTGCGCGTTAACTGTTTATATTCATCGGTTGTAAGCTTTGCTTGGTATCTTGCCCGTTCTGCCATATCAGTAATAAGACTATCTCCATTTTCGCCGACAGTTTCTATGATATTGCCAGCATAACCTTTATGGTCTTTCCCTGCTTTATGGCGATAGGTTGCATCAGGATCTGAAGGATTCTGTAGACTTGAAGATGTAATTTCTTTCTTGTCTTTCGCAACAGACTTCCCTGCTTCATTCACTTTGCTTTATTCTGCAAGTACACGAATAAGCAATTGATATTCTTGGAAATTGTGCCATGTGTCACCGCTCATGATGATTTTTTGGGTACGTGGTGTTTGATTTATAAAACTATCACTTAATATGAGTTGTTAGTTTTGATTTGGCTTGAAAGACATATGTTTCCACCTCGCTTCTTAATCTATCTCTATTATAACACTGAAGCGAGGAATTGAGTAGGTACTCGCTAAGTTTTGACACCTAAACCAAAATTTAATGAAACAAATGAATCTATCTAAGGAAGAAGTAGGTGTCTCTGACCATAATATACACATAGTACCATTTACTCCATGTTTTTTCAGAATAGATTTCGCTGTCGCGGAATTCTTATGGATAAAGTGATGTAGCACTTGTGAAAAATAAAGCACCGATAATTATTTTGAAAACAGGGATAATTGTTGAATGTTTTTTGGCCCTAATAAGGATTTTCGCGTACAGCGAAAATAATTCCGGGAATGAAAATATTGACAATAGTGCAGTATACAAGTATAATGTAACAAGTATTTTTCATGAGAAAATACAATATAGTAGAAGAAATAAGGAGATAGTATGAAGAATTTACTAGTGAAAGCAAGTGTACTTGCAATGGCGCTCATGTTAACAGCGTGTTCGTCAACAACAAGCGATGTAGTTACAGAAGAGGCAGTGTCAACTACAGAAGAAGCTACAACAGAGGAAGTTGTAGAAGAGGAAGCATCAACAACATCTGACAAAGTATGGATTGTAGCAACAGATACAACATTCTTACCATTTGAATATACCAATGAAAGTGGTGAATTTGTAGGAATCGATGTGGATATTTTAGCAGCAGTAGCAGCAGACCAAGGATTTGCTTACGAATTACAAAGCTTAGGTTGGGATGGAGCGGTAGCAGCAGTGCAAGCAGGTCAAGCAGATGCCATTATTGCAGGAGCTTCGATTACAGATGAACGTAAAGCATCAGGATGGATGTTCTCAGACGGATACTTTACAGCAACTCAAACAATTGCAGTAGCAGCAGGAACAGAAGTGACAAGTTGGGAAGACTTAGCAGGGAAATCAGTAGCAGCTAAGAATGGAACAATGGGAGCAGCTTATGCAGCAGAAATGTCAGAGGTATATGGATTTACGGTGGCAGTATTTGATGATTCACCAACAATGTACCAAGATGTTTTGGCAGGTAACTCATTTGCTTGTTTCGATGATGCTCCAGTTATGGCAGCAACAATTGTGCAAAATGGACTTGCATTAGAGATTCCAGAAGGATTTGACAATGAAGGTGCGGACTATGGATTTGCAGTTATGAGTGAAGAGGCGCAAGAGTTATTAGATATGTTTAATGCTGGTCTTACTAATATTAAAGCGAATGGTATTTATGACCAAATTATCGCTCAATATTTAGGATAAGCACACTAGAATATGTTGAGGCAGGCAGTGGGGGATAATTGCTGTCTGCCTCTTTTTTCTTAGTAACTCGTTAGAAATGGAGGATGGCAATATGCTGATTACAATTATAGAGACTTACCATGAGATGTTACTAAAAGCGCTGGGCCAGACATTGCTGCTAGCATTAATTTCATTGTTCTTTGCGTGTATTTTAGGACTGATTTTTGGTATTATGAATACAATGCGCAATCGTGCCTGCAATATAATTGCTGCAATTTATGTGGATGCCATTAGAGGGTGGCCGCTAATTGTATTAGCGTTCTTTGTATATTTTGGATTTCCGATTTTTGTACGTGACATTATTGGTTTTTCTGACTTTCGATTATCTGCGCAACAAGCCGGTATCATTGCCTTATCGCTCAATTGTGGAGCATATATGGCAGAGATTATACGAGCTGGTATTCAAAGCGTAGATATAGGACAGATGGAAGCGGCTAGGAGCCTTGGTATGTCGTACCCACGTAGTATGGCAAGAGTAGTGGTGCCACAGGCAATTCGCACTATGATACCAAGTATTATCAACCAATTTATTATCACATTAAAAGATACATCAATCCTAACAGTAATAGGATTTCCAGAACTTACCAATACCGCTAAGACCATAGCAGCTAACACAATGAGCCCATTAGAAACTTGGTTCATTACAGGCATGCTCTATATGATCGTAATTCTAATTCTAAGCAGATTATCTAAAATGGCAGAGAGGAGAATTAATCGTGGACGATAGAAAGACAATGATTCAGATCCAGAATATTGAGAAGCATTTTGGGCGAGTAGAAGTATTGAAGGACATCTCCATGGAGGTGAAAGAAGGAGAAGTAGTAGTGTTGTTAGGTCCTTCTGGTTCCGGTAAATCAACCTTACTTCGCTGCATTAATCGCCTAGAAAAAGTTTCGAAAGGGCGAGTGGTAGTAAATGGACATGATATAACAGAGAAGCATGCAAATATTAATAAGATTCGAGAAGATATTGGCATGGTATTTCAACATTTTAATCTATTCAATCACTTAAATGTATTGCAAAATATGATGCTTGCTCCTGTGGATTGTAAGAAGATGAGCAAAACTGAAGCCAATGAAAAAGCACTTGCACTGCTAGAACGCGTGGGCCTGTCAGAAAAAGTATCTGCTTATCCCGCCCAGCTATCGGGTGGGCAGAAACAACGTGTTGCCATTGCTAGAGCACTTTGTATGAATCCAGCTATTATGCTCTTTGATGAACCTACATCGGCACTTGACCCTGAAATGGTAGGTGAGGTACTGAATGTTATGCAGAATCTAGCAAAAGAGGGAATGACTATGGTGGTAGTTACCCATGAAGTGGGATTTGCTAGAGAAGTAGCTAGCCGAGTAGTCTTTATGGAAAATGGCTACATTGTGGAAGAAGGTACTCCAGAAGAAGTATTGGATAATCCAAAAGAAGCAAGAACAATTGATTTCTTAAGTAAAGTATTATAAATGGGAAAAGCTCACGAATTTCGTGGGCTTTTTGTGAAAAATAGGGAGAATATATGAATATTTATCTTATGAGACATGGGGAAACACCTTGGAATCAGCAGAGAAAATTACAAGGACAATCAGATATTCCCTTAAATGAATATGGCAAAGAACTAGCACAGATGACTAGAACGGGAATGGAAGAAACACCAATAGATGCTATTTATTGTAGCCCTCTAATTCGTACGCAAGAAACAGCAGAGATTATGGCTAGTAAGAGGGAGCTATCTGTACAGATAGATGAGCGTCTCATAGAAATTGGATTCGGTCTAGGAGAAGGGGCACTTATTGATGAAATCCATGAAGATGATACGAGTCCCCTTTATGATTTTCTCCATAGACCAGACCAGTTTGTACCTATGGAAGGTGGAGAATCTTTTCCTCAGGTAGAAAAGCGATGTAGAAGCTTTATGGAAGAAGTTTTATTACCATTAGAGGGTAAGAAAGAGCATGTATTGCTGGTGACACATGGTGCATTTCTCCGTATCTTCATTGGATGTGTACAAGGGTACGAATATGCGCAGTTCTGGGAGCGGTGTAGGCATAAGAATTGTGCGGTTACAAGCATTGCACTTGAGGGTGGACACTTTACATTGCTAGAAGAGGGCAAGCTCTATTATGAAGATAAGAAACAAGTTGACTGGTAGAAGAAAGGTGAAGATTATATGAAACGATTTGAATACAAAGTACATGATATTGACGGTGATTATGCACATTTAAAACGAATGGATTGTGATGACAGTGAGTTGAAGTTAGTGGCTCGTGCATTGTTGCCACCAGAGATTATGGAAGGCAGTAAGCTTTCCTATGAATATATGCAATATGAAATCATGGAAGAGTCATAGGATTGCTTGTAATAATTATATGAGGGTGTATAATGATAGTGGAACTTTTTTATAATATGGCAATTATAAATTGGATAACTAAAAATAGAAATAGAATGTGAGTAAAAATGATAAGGATAATTATATGAGTGCACAAGGTCAGTCAAATAGTATAGCATCTCCCTACAACGGAAGTGGTAGTTTGACGAGGGAACAGTTTCTGTTCTATGAGATGAGAATTACTGCAAAACTTCTGAGTAATGGATTCAGTGATGAGGAAGTGATTCATCAAATCTTAGTAGAGAATTTATTTCAATATCAAACTGAGAAGTCGCTAAAAACCATTGCCAGAGGCTGCATAAGAAGGTTAAACAGCATGAATGATAGAGACTTGATCAATGCCATTGCGAATCAGCCTGCCCCAGTTTCAAAGCAAATCTGCCTCTATGCCATGATGAAACAAAGTCGATTAGTATGGGATTTCATGTTAACAGTGATTGCAGAAAAATACCGAACGAGGGATTTTAGCTTTGGAACAAAAGATTTAAACGTATTTTTCATGAGATTACAGGAGCAAGACGATGGAGTAGCTAGTTGGTCCAGTGCCACAATAGAGAAGATAAAATCAGTATTAAAAAAAGTGCTTGTTGAAAATGAATATTTAGACAATGCCAAGTCAGAAAAGCTGAACCCTGTGCTACTAAGTTTCACATTGGAAAATGCGATTAGAAGTAATAACGATGAAATAGTATTACCTGCATTTAACTGTTTCGGTTAGGAGAACTAAGATGAATAATATTAATGAGCGATTGGATAAAGTCAGAGAACTAATTAAGAAAGAAGAATTTCTTGAAGGAAAAGGACTTAGCAATGAGGTAAATATTAGAATATTTTGTTATAATCCAGTAGATGAAATGATAATCAAACGATTTATCTCGCAAATTACCACTGATTCAACTTTAAATTGTAGGATAATTGAGTGCGACCTATATAAAATTTTCTTAGATGCCTGTGAGGATATAGATATTTTAGATGCCATCCCAGATATGGAAGAAACAGATGGAAATGAATTTTTGTTAGAACAACTACACTCTACTGTTGGCGAAGATGAGTTTATAACAAAGATACAATATGCACCGCATGAAGAGAGTGATGTGCTTTTGATTACAGGTGTTGGTGATGTCTTTCCTTTTATGAGAGTACACTCCTTACTAGAAGCGTTACAACCGCATTTTTCAGATATTCCAATACTTGTTATGTATCCTGGCGAATTTACAGGATATACATTGAAATTATTTAATAAGTTAAAGCCAAACGATTACTATAGAGCTTTTAACATTATATAAGGGGACGAGCCATGAAAATTCAAGCAATGTTTGCGGAAGATATTAACCGTAAAATCAACGGAGTTATTAAAGTTGACCAAGTAGACGAAAGTACCCAACGTGAAGTAAAAGAATATGTAATTACAAAAGAATTGAAAAAGCATTTTATTTCCTTTTTCAATTATTATGAAGAAGCCATTGCAGATCCAACAGATGACATTGGTGTTTGGATTTCAGGGTTCTTTGGAAGTGGTAAGTCTCACTTCTTGAAAATGCTATCCTATATTCTTGCGAATAATGAAATAGGTGGTAAAAAGACCGTAGAATATTTTCGTGAGAAATTTGCAGACGATCCTGCAACCTTTATGATGATTGATAAGGCTACAAAAGGTAAAACAGAAACAATCCTTTTTAACATTGATATCGAGGGATCGATTAATAAAGATAAGACAGCAGTTTTGCGTGTATTTGCAAAGATGTTCTATAATCACTTAGGTTTTTATGGTGAGAATCTAAAAGTTGCTATGCTTGAATATTACATAGAACAAAGTGGTAAAACAGAAGAATTTAGACGTGTATTTGAAGAAAAGAAAGGCAAATCCTGGATTGAAATGCGTCGTGCATTCGCTTTTAATGGGAAATTCATTATTCCAACACTCATGGAAGTTCTTGATATGAGTGAAGATGATGCGAAACAATGGTTTGCTGATAAGAGTGGTGTTGATATTAGTATTGCACAGC
>JAWXVE010000015.1:0-39002 GCA_044425575.1 Eubacteriales bacterium
GAAATCATATATACATACAGGTCAAAGACGATGGAATGGGAATTACGCAACAAGACCGAAAGAGAATCTTCGAACGATTTTATTGTGTGGATAAGGGAAGAAGTAAGAAAATGGGGGGGACTGGACTGGGTCTTTCCATTGTAAAACATATTGTAGAATACAATAAGGGAACCATTGAGTTGACAAGTGAAGTAGGAGTAGGGAGTACGTTTGATATTAGTTTGCCAATGTGTGAAGAACCTGATTCCAATGCTTAGTTTATGTATAATTTATAGAATTTGACAGAATTATTTGACAACTAGTGATTTTTCCGATAAAATAGCCTTGTAAACATGTTTAGTACGTTAATGGAGCATAGGGAGTATAGCGATTAGATGGGAAAGATATCTAATGGCCCATATGGAGAAAGGGAGGATTACTTGCATGGAGAAAGCAAGTGTAACAGCAAAAGGAAAACCAACACCAAAGACAGAAGCAGCACCAAAGGCAGCAGTACAAGTTGAAGCAGTGGCACCAGTTGTAACAGCGCCTGTGGCAAAACAAGAACCTGTTAAGAAAGCGCCAGCTGCTAAGAAAACAGTAGCGAAAAAAACAGCCACAAAGAAAACTCCAATTAAAGAATCATTGGTAATTGAACTCCAAGATAAGTCATACTCACAAGCAGAGCTCGTTAAGATTGCGAAAGACGTATGGAAGTATGATCTAAAGAGAAAAGTGGGAGATTTCAAAGAAGTAGAATTATTTGTAAAACCAGAAGAAGCTACTGTATATTATATTATTAATAAGAAGGAAGCAGGAAGTTTCTTTATTTAAACTACATGAGATATACTTGAATAAAAGACAATCGTAACATGAGCTATTGCAGCTAGTTTTACGGTTGTTTTTTTGTCGCTATGGGAATAAATGAAAGAAGTAATAACATAATAGGGAAAAAGAAAAAGTTTGAAATAAATTTTGCAATAGGTGTTGACAATAAGAAGAGATAGTGATATTTTATGTATAAAGGTATTAGCACTCAATCGAGACGAGTGCTAATAACGAAAAGAAATCCTTGCCAGTCTTGGAGAAAGGTGTGGTTACTAAGATGCAATTAGATGATAGAAAGACGAAAATCTTACAAGCAGTCATTCGCAATTACTTAGAAACAGGAGAACCAGTTGGTTCTAGAACGATTTCTAAATACACTGATTTGCATTTGAGCTCGGCCACTATTCGCAATGAAATGGCTGATTTAGAGGAATTAGGCTATATCTTGCAACCCCACACATCGGCAGGACGTATTCCTTCGGATAAAGGGTATCGTTTGTATGTGGACCATATGATGATGGAGAAGGAGCGAGAAGTAGAACAGATGAGAGAGATGCTTCTTGAGAAGGAAGAGAAGATGGAGCATCTGCTCAAGCAAGTGGCGAAAGTCCTTGCGGTAAATACAGAATATGCTACTATGATTTCCACACCTCGTTATCAAGGGAATAAGTTGAAATTTATTCAACTATCAAAAGTAGACACGCACCAAATTGTGGCTGTTATTGTAGCAGAAGGCAATGTAATTAAGAACCACATCTTAAATGTAGAAGAGCCGCTAGATGATGAGACTCTTTTGAAGTTAAATATTCTTCTTAACACCCATTTAACAGGGCTTGCAATGGAAGAGATTAATCTAGGTATGATTACAGCGTTAAAGCAACAAGCTGGGATACACAGTGAAATTGTTAGTAATGTTATGGATGCAGTGGCCAACGCCATTAAGGCAGATGATGATTTAGAGATTTATACTAGTGGGACGAATAATATTTTTAAATACCCAGAGCTTAGTGATACAAGGCGTGCAAGCGAATTGATTCACACATTTGAAGAGAAAAATACACTATCAGAATTTATGCAAGAAGCAAGGGAGTGTTGTTCGGAAAATGGTATACAAGTGTACATTGGCGAAGAAACACCAATTCAGACCATGAAGGAGTGTAGTGTGGTAACAGCGGCTTATGAACTAGAGCAAGGTGTAAAAGGGACCATTGGTATTATTGGACCAAAGAGAATGGATTACGATAAAGTAGTGGATGCATTAAAACAGCTTACTGCACAATTGGAGCATCTCTATAAGAAACAGGATGAGGATGGAAAGGATTCGGTAATATGAAAGAAGTAGAAAAGGAAGTAGTAGAGGAAGCGGAAACTTCTGAAGAAGTAATAGATGAGGCAGCAGTGGAAGGCACAGAAGAGGCGGCTAATGTAGAAGTGGAAGCTAGCCAAGAGGCAGAAGTAGTGGAAGAAGAGGTTGAGAAGAAGCCGAAGAAGAAGTTACGTGCCGATAAGAAGCAAGACAAGATAAAAGAGCAAGTGGCAGAGCTAGAAGATAAAGTAAGACGTCAAATGGCAGAATTCGAAAACTTTAGAAAGCGTTCCGAGAAAGAAAAAGCAGTGATGTTTGATATGGGTGCTAAGAATATTGTGGAGAAAATGCTTCCAGTTGTGGATAACTTTGAACGTGGTCTACAAAGTATTGGTGACGAAGAAAAAGGAAGCTTCTACGAAGGAATGGAGATGATTTACAAACAAATGCTTACAAGCTTTGAACAAATGGGAGTTACCCCAATTGAAGCAGTGGGTGTTGAATTCAATCCCGATTACCACAATGCCGTTATGCAAGTGGAAAGCGAAGAGTATGAATCAGGAATGGTAGCACAAGAATTACAAAAAGGGTACCAATACAACGAAACCGTAATTAGACATAGTATGGTGGCAGTTGTACAATAATAGAGCAAATAATTTGATAGAATCACAAATAATAGGAGGAAATAATCATGGGAAAAATTATTGGAATTGACTTAGGAACAACAAATAGTTGTGTAGCCGTAATGGAAGGTGGAAAGCCAGCTGTTATTGCCAACACAGAAGGAGTAAGAACGACTCCATCCATTGTAGCATTTACAAAGACAGGCGAAAGACTTGTGGGTGAACCAGCAAAACGTCAAGCCGTTACCAATGCAGACAAAACAATCTCATCAATTAAGAGAGAAATTGGTACAGATCACAAAACAGCAATTGATGATAAGAAGTATTCGCCACAAGAAATCTCGGCAATGATTCTTCAGAAATTAAAAGCAGATGCAGAAAGCTACTTAGGAGAAAAAGTAGACGAAGCAATTATTACAGTTCCAGCATACTTTAACGATGCACAACGTCAAGCAACTAAGGATGCAGGTAAAATTGCAGGACTTGATGTAAAGCGTATTATTAATGAACCAACAGCTGCAGCACTTGCTTATGGACTTGATAATGAAAAAGAACAAAAAATTATGGTATACGATTTAGGTGGTGGTACATTCGACGTTTCTATTATTGAAATCGGAGAAGGTGTTATTGAAGTATTAGCTACAAGTGGTGACAACCGTCTTGGTGGTGATGACTTTGATAAAAAAGTTACTGATTATATGTTGGCAGAATTCAAAAAGTCAGAAGGCGTTGATTTATCAAATGATAAAATGGCACTTCAAAGATTGAAAGAAGCAGCAGAAAAGGCAAAGAAAGAATTATCATCTGCAACTACAACCAATATTAACCTTCCATTTATTACTGCAACAGCAGAAGGTCCAAAGCACTTTGATATGGATTTAACAAGAGCGAAATTCGACGAGTTAACACATGACTTAGTAGAGCGTACTACAACTCCAGTGCAAAATGCATTGAAAGATGCAGGACTTAACGCAAGTGAACTTGGTCAAGTATTATTAGTTGGTGGTTCTACTAGAATTCCAGCGGTACAAGATAAAGTGAAACAATTAACGAGTAAAGAACCTTCTAAGACGTTAAACCCAGATGAGTGTGTTGCACTTGGTGCTTCTATTCAAGGTGGTAAATTAGCAGGAGATTCAGGCGCGGGAGACATCTTATTACTTGATGTTACACCATTATCCCTTTCCATTGAGACAATGGGCGGTGTAGCTACGAAGTTAATTGAGAGAAATACAACAATTCCTACTAAGAAGAGCCAAGTATTCTCTACAGCAGCTGACAACCAAACAGCAGTAGATATTAATATCGTACAAGGGGAACGTCAATTTGCCAAAGATAACAAATCATTAGGACAATTTAGATTAGATGGAATTCCACCTGCAAAAAGAGGTGTTCCACAAATCGAAGTAACATTTGATATTGATGCCAATGGTATTGTAAATGTAAGTGCCAAAGATTTAGGTACTGGCAAAGAACAACACATTACCATTACATCTGGATCGAATATGTCAGATGATGATATTGATAAGGCAGTAAGAGATGCCGCTGAATTCGAAGCACAAGACAAGAAGCGTAAAGAAGCAATCGATACAAGAAACGATGCAGATTCTTTTGTATTCCAAACAGAGAAAGCAATGGAAGAAGCAGGAGACAAGATTGACGCAGCTGATAAAGCAACATTAGAAGCAGATCTTACTGAGATGAAGGAACTTCTTGAACAAACCAAAGAGGTTGAAATGACAGAAGACCAAGTTGCTAAGATGAAAACATTACAAGAGAAATTAATGGCAAGTGCACAAAGCTTATTCTCTAAAATGTATGAACAAGCAGGTGGCGCAGAAGGTACAGGACCTGCACCAGATATGAGCGGTGCAGACATGGGTGGCCAAGGTGGCGCCGATGATGTGGTAGATGGTGACTATAGAGAAGTATAATTAGACGAAGAGTTTTCGCCAAGGATGCCTTGGCGAATTCTCCTATGTAAACATATATGCAGGTATAATTGCAGATTAGAGGAAGAAGAGCATGGCAGAGCAAAAAAGAGATTATTATGAAGTGTTAGGAGTGGATAAAGGAGCAGATGATGCAGCACTGAAAAAGGCATATCGTTCCCTTGCCAAGAAATATCATCCTGATATGAATCCAGGAGATGCAGAAGCAGAGCGGAAGTTTAAGGAAGCTTCAGAAGCATATGCTGTTTTAAGCGACGCAGAGAAAAAGCAACAATATGACCAATACGGTCATGCTGCCTTTGAAGGCGGCGGTGCCGGTGGATTTGGTGGTTTTGATTTTAATGGCGGTGATTTTGGCGACATATTCGGCGATATATTCGGTGATTTATTCGGCGGCGGTGGCGGCAGACGTTCTCAGAGCAATGGACCTATGAAAGGGGCTAATGTACGTGCGAGTGTTCGTATCACCTTTGAAGAGGCAGTGTTTGGCTGTGATAAGGAGATTGAACTTACCTTAAAAGACCGATGTAATACGTGTAGTGGTACTGGAGCAAAATTAGGTACGAGTGCGGAAACTTGTACGAAGTGTGGTGGGAAAGGCCAAGTGATCTTTACCCAACAATCGTTCTTTGGAACTGTGCGTAATGTACAGACATGTCCAGATTGTAGCGGTAGCGGTAAAGTAGTCAAGGAAAAGTGTAGCGATTGTCGTGGAACTGGTTACATTGCAAGCCGGAAAAAGATTGAAGTATCTATTCCAGCGGGTATTGATAACGGACAAAGCATCCGCATTCGTGATAAGGGAGAACCAGGTGGCAACGGCGGATCAAGAGGCGATTTACTCGTAGAAGTTCAAGTGCAACGCCATCCAATCTTCCAACGTCAAGATTACAATATCTATTCCACAGTTCCAGTTGCCTTTGTAGTGGCAGCTATAGGTGGCGAGATTGTCATTGATACAGTGGATGGAAAAGTGATCTATGATGTAAAGGCAGGTACTCAAACCGATACAAAAGTACGCCTTCGCAATAAGGGTGTTCCTTCTCTTCGGAATCGAGAAATGCGTGGTGACCACTACGTTACATTAGTGGTGCAAGTTCCAGAACGTTTATCTCATCAAGCAAAGGAATTGTTGAAGCAATTTGACGAAGCTACTACTGATTCCCTTAATGCAGCGAAGAAAGTATCAAGTGATAAGGATAAAAATGATGATTCTCCAAGTGGCGGAGGAAAATCCAAGAAGAAAAAGGGATTGTTTAAATAATCCAGATTTACCAGATGAAACAGCTGGCTATATTCTGCACGAGAATGGGTGGAAAATAGCTGGCTGTTTTGTGGTGGAATATAAATGCTTCAGAAATGTTTGATATGCGAAATAATATTTACACACAACCGCGTATGTGCTAATCTATTCTTATCTAGTGTTTAATGAATCTATCACAACATCATATGATAGTGAACAGTTGATAATGAGTAAAAGGATGGGATAGACATGGAAGAACATACACACAAACGAAGGGTACGCTATAGTGGTACTCATCCCAAGAAATTTTCGGAAAAATATAAGGAACATCAACCTGAACAATATGGAGATACCATTAAGAAAGTCGTTCAAAAAGGGAGTACGCCTGCAGGCATGCATCTTTCAATCTGTGTAACTGAAATTATTGACTTTTTGCAAATAAAGCCGGGTCAAAAAGGTTTAGATGCTACATTAGGGTATGGAGGTCATACAAAGGCTATGGCAAAATGCTTAGAGGGTCAAGGACACTTGTATGCGTTGGATGTGGATCCTATTGAGCTTGTAAAAACAAGAGAACGTCTTAAACAAAATGGTTATGGAGAAGAAATTCTCACCGTTTTAGAAGAAAATTTTGCTAATCTTGATAAAGTGGCAAAGACACATGGAAAATTCGACTTTTTACTAGCGGACTTAGGGGTATCTTCTATGCAAATTGATAATCCAGAGAGAGGATTTTCCTATAAGATAGAAGGTCTGCTTGACTTGCGGCTAAATCCACAAAAAGGGATATCCGCAGCCAATCGGCTTCAAGAAATAGACGAAGGTGAGTTGTGTGGTATGTTAAGGGAAAATGCAGATGAAGTTTATGCCCAAGAGATTGCTGCAGAACTTGTGAAGCAGAGAGCAAAAGGTAGCAGGATTACCACAACGTCCCAGTTAGCAGACTGCATTGAACAAGTGGTATTATCACAAAAAGACGTTATGTGTGGATCGAAGATGGTACAAAAAGAGTTAGTGAAAAAATCGTGTCAAAGAACTTTTCAAGCACTGCGTATTGATGTGAATCAAGAATTTGAAGTTTTGTATCAATTCCTAGAGAAGCTGCCAGACAGTATGGAGCAAGATGGACGGATTGTTATTCTCACCTTTCATTCAGGGGAAGATCGTCTTGTAAAGAAATCTTTTAAACAATTGTATCAGGCTGGAATTTACAAAGAAATTGCAACGCAAGTAATTCGTCCTAGCAGAGAAGAATGCATACAAAATCCGCGTGCTCGTTCCACCAAAATGAGATGGGCTATTAAAGCGTAAAATGGTGTCTAATATTGCAGGATGGTGTTATGCTAATAGGAAAGTTATCAGAAATTAGTGATGAAATATATAATAGTTTAAAAAGCGAAATTCAGTAATTATGAGGAGAAAACCATGAAGATACGAATGATTGAACCAGCCAATCCGCCTTATAGGCCAACTTTTAAGAATCGCTACATTTATAATCATGCCATACGAACGCCATCTCAAGGAGCGATGACACTCGCCACGATTATAAATGGTGTGGTAGATGATGTGAAGATGTATAGTGAATCTATATCAGAGATTGTATGGTCAGATATATTAGATGCCCATATTGTATTTCTTTCGATCTTTACCTTCAATGCCAATCGGGGATATGAATTAGCAGATTATATTAAGGAGCATAGCAATGCCATTGTCGTAATTGGTGGTCTTCATGCAACCTTGAATGATGCAGAAGCAAGTAAACATTGTGATTATGTACTAGTAGGAGAAGGGGATGAAACCATCTTATTACTGATTGATGCCATTTCAAAGAAATCGACCATTGACTTTCTGGGTGTTACCTATGAACAAGATGGAACCTTAATTCGTACAGGGAGTCCCGGTGCACCGGCTAATATTGATGTAGTACCCAATCGCCATCTGGTACATAACTTTAAGAAAATGACCAAGTACAATACCATATGGCCTCAAGTTCATGCTTCTAGAGGGTGTCCCCACAACTGTGATTATTGCGCACTTGTTGCAGCGTTTGGCAGAACTGTAGCAGTACGAAGTCCAGAGAATGTAATGGAAGATATACGTCAAGCCATTGATTTCTTCCAAACAGGAAATAAGCGACTAGTGAAGTTGCTTTGGATTACAGACGACAACTTTTTTGCCAATCGAGAATGGGCAATAGAGGTGCTAAAACGCATAATTAAAGAGGGGATAGATTATCACTTTACCATTCAAGCTCGCTACGAAGTAGGTTTTGATGATGAAATGCTTGCCTTGTTAAAGGAAGCAGGATTCACGGAGTTAGCTCTTGGTGTTGAATTCCTGGAAGATGAAGCATTTAAGAAGTATCATAAGAAGAGCACCTATGGAGAAATATTGCGTGCAGTACAGAATATACAGAAACATGGAATGCGTGCCCGTGGTCTATTTATTGTAGGTGCGGACAACCATACCAGTGGTGTTGGACGGCGACTAGCTGAATTTGTAATAGAGAATGAGATTAGTGGTGTGCTCATTCAATCTATGTACTTTATACCAGGGACACCAGTGTATGAACAGAATAAAGACAATCTTATTAGCAATACAGACTGGTCACGTTGCATGGGTAAAGTAGTGCATTATCCTAAGAATCTAACACCAATTGAATTGCAGCAAGAAATCATCATAGCTAGTAGGATGATCTATTCTAGAAAACGACTTGCTCAGTATATTCTCCATAAACGTGGACAAGAACGTCTGTTATTTATAGGGGAATACTTTTGGCAGAAAGAAGTGCGTAAGGAGTTAAAGAAAGACATGAAGTATCTAGAGACAGTGGAAAAGTAAGGCTAACAAGAAAATAATCAGTTAGAAAGAGGGAAAGTAATCTATGAAATGGACAAAGATTCGCATACAAACAACCACAGAAGCAGAAGATGTGATTATTAGCACCCTATACGATATTGGATTGGAGGGAGCACAAATTGAAGATAATGTACCACTTACGGCTTATGAGAAGGAGAGTATGTTTGTGGATATTCTTCCAGAGAGCGGTGTGGATGATGGAATTGCTTATTTAAGCTTCTTTGTGGAACAAGAGGAAGATGGTGTGAGCAACGTAGATGAATTACTCCCTAGAATTGAAGAAGAACTAGAGGAACTACGAGTATTTATGGACATTGGAACAGGTGCCATAGAAGTTTCGGAGACAGAAGATATTGATTGGATTAATAATTGGAAAGAATTCTTTCATCAATTTTACATTGATGATTTGCTTGTGATTCCTTCTTGGGAAGAAGTGAAGGAAGAAGACGCAGATAAGAAGATTCTGCATATTGACCCTGGCACAGCCTTTGGTACTGGAATGCATCATACGACTCAGCTCTGTATTCGCCAGATTACCAAGTATGTAACACCTAGGACACGATTGCTAGATGTGGGATGTGGAAGTGGAATCTTAGGCATTGTAGCACTGATGTACGGGGCTTGCTATGTAATGGGAACAGACCTAGATCCATGTGCCTTAGCGGCCACAAGTGAGAATAAGAAAGCCAATGATATCCACGAGGATGACTTAGAAGTAATCATTGGGAATTTAATTGATTCCAAGGAAGTGCAAGACCGTGTGGGGGATGAATGTTATGATATGGTGGTAGCCAATATTCTAGCAGATGTTCTCGTACCGATTACTCCATTAGTGGTTCATCATATGAAGAAGGGTGCCTACTACATTACATCTGGTATTATAGATGATAAGGAAGCCACTGTACGAGAAGCAGTTGAGGCAGCAGGTCTTGAAGTGGTAGAGGTTACTTATCAAGGTGAGTGGGTTAGTATAACGGCAAGAAAGTGGGAAAAATAGAAGATGCATCATTTTATTGTCACACAAGAACAAGTAAACCAAGAGCAGAGAGAGATTGTTATTACGGGCACAGATTATCACCATATGAAGCAAGTGCTGCGTATGAAAATAGGAGAAGAGCTTACCATCAGTGCTTGTGATGGTAAGGTGGAGTACGCAGGTGAGGTAAAGGAATACTTAGAAGACCAAGCTCTTATAACCATTTGTTATGTACAAGAGAATCAGGTGGAATTGCCTTGTAAGGTGTATCTCTTTCAAGGATTGCCCAAGTCCGATAAGATGGAATGGATTATTCAAAAAGCCGTGGAACTTGGTGCTTATGAAGTGATTCCTGTGGCAACGAAACGTTCCATTGTAAAGTTAGACCCCAAGAAAGCAAAGGCGAAAGTGCAAAGGTGGCAGACCATTGCAACGGCAGCAGCCAAGCAAAGTAAGCGAGGGGTGATTCCAGTTGTAGGGGAAGTTATTTCTTTTGCAAAAGCCATAGAACGAGCGAAACAAATGGATGTGAAGTTAATTCCCTACGAACTTGCTACAGATAATTGTGTAACAAGAGAGTGTATGGAAGCTATCCAGTCAGGGGAATCCATTGGCATTTTTATTGGTCCAGAGGGCGGTTTCTCAGAGGAAGAAATTGCACTTGCAATGGAGTGTGGGCTAACTCCTATTACTTTAGGAAAGCGAATCTTACGAACAGAGACGGCTGGAATGACAGTTCTGTCATTTATTATGTACCAATTAGAAATTAAAGGGTGTTAATCCTAGAGACCGTGTACATCTTACAAGAATTTACATATAATAATAGAAAGATATCAGGATCAAAATACCTTTTGACTCTAACATCATAGAAACACAATAGAAGAAATAGACGGACTTTAGAAAGGGACGATATTAATATGGAAGCATATTTAGATAATTCAGCAACTACAAAATGCTATGACAGTGTAGCAACTGTTATGACAAAAGTGTTGTGTGAAGATTATGGCAATCCTTCCAGTTTGCATACAAAAGGTCTAATAGCCGAGCGCTATGTAAAGCAAGGAAGAACTTTAATTGCCAAAAGTTTAAAGGCAAAAGAAAAGGAAATCCTCTATACATCGGGAGGTACGGAATCCAATAATCTAGCCATTATAGGGGCGGCTTATGGGAATTGTCGAATGGGAAGGCACTTAATTACCACCCAAGTGGAGCATCCAGCTACCATGGAGACTATGAAATATCTAGAAGAAGAAGGGTTTTGCGTAACGTATCTACCCGTAGATGCATGTGGTGTGATTCGTCTGAAAGATTTAGAACGTGCCATTACGAAAGAGACTATTCTAGTTTCGATTATGTATGTGAACAATGAAATGGGGGCAGTGCAACCAATTGAAGAAGTAGGTGCTTTGCTCCATGAGAAGAGGAAAGGCGCCCTACTCCATGTGGATGCCATTCAAGCATATGGTAAATATGGAATCTATCCAGCTAGAAGCAATATTGATCTTATGTCCGTAAGTGGGCACAAGATTCATGGACCTAAGGGTGTGGGTTTCTTATATGTTAGAGAAGGAGTTAGGCTTCGTCCTATTTCTTATGGGGGCGGTCAGCAGAAGGGGATGCGTTCGGGAACGGAAAATGTACCAGGTATTGCAGGGCTAGCAGAAGCCATACGAATTAGCCAAGAAGACTGGCGAGAGGCAGTGACTCGCATGAGAGGATACAAGGAAATGTTAATCTGTGGATTAGATGAAATGGAAGGTGTTACCATTCATGGCCATAGAGGAGAAGACAGTGCACCGCATATTGTCAGTGCTGCATTTTGCGGAGTGCGAAGTGAAGTGTTACTCCATGCATTAGAAGAACGTGGAATCTATGTGTCAGCAGGTAGTGCTTGCGCATCAAACCATCCCACACCTTCGAAAACCTTGCAAGCTATGGGAGTATCCAAGGAACTTTTAGAATCTACCATTCGCTTTAGTCTCTCAGCTTTTACAACAGAAGAGGAAATAAGCTATACATTGGGCGTATTATGTGATATGATACCAATGCTTCGTAAGTATACGAGACAGTAGAATGAAAGGTACGGTTAGAATAAGATGTACAAAGCTTTTTTGATAAAATATGCAGAAATTGGAATTAAAGGAAAGAATCGTTTCTACTTTGAAGATGCTTTAGTAAAGCAAATTCGCTTTGCTTTAGGTAGAGGTGAAGGGAAATTTCAAGTGCATAAAACACAAGGACGTATTTACGTGGAAGTATTAAGTGAATACGATTATGAAGAAACAGTGGCTAATTTGCAGACTGTTTTTGGAATCGCAGGAATCTGTCCTGTGGTTCATGTAATGGATGAAGGATTTGAACAATTACAGGAGGATGTAATCTCCTATGTGAATAATATTTACCCAGATAAGAAATTCACCTTTAAGGTGGAGTCTAGGCGTGCACGAAAGAATTATCCCCTTGAGTCCATGGAGATTAATGCAAAGCTTGGTGAGACATTATTGAATGCATTTCCTGAGATGAAAGTAAATGTGCATACGCCAGATTTGGTACTTCATGTGGAGGTTCGAGAGAAAATCTATCTCTATTCCCTTGTTATTCCTGGAGCAGGTGGTATGCCAGTGGGAACAAATGGCAAGGCAATGTTGCTCTTATCAGGTGGAATTGATTCTCCGGTAGCGGGTTATATGATTGCCAAAAGAGGTGTACAGATTGATGCAGTTTACTTCCATGCCCCACCTTATACCAGTGAGCGTGCAAAGGAAAAAGTAGTAGATTTGGCACGATTAATTGCTAAGTATACAGGTCCGATTCGTCTGCATGTGATTAACTTTACCGATATTCAGTTGAAAATCTATGAAAAGTGTCCTCATGAAGAATTAACAATTATTATGAGGCGTTATATGATGCGTATAGCAGAAACCATTGCAAATGATACGGGTTGCCTTGGGTTGATTACAGGAGAAAGTATTGGTCAAGTAGCATCGCAAACGTTGCAAAGTCTTGCTTCTACTAATGAAGTGTGTACCTTGCCAGTGTATCGACCACTGATTGGATTTGATAAGCAAGAGATCGTAACCATTTCTGAGAAGATTCATACTTACGAAACTTCTATTCTCCCATATGAAGATTGCTGTACCATATTTGTGGCAAAGCATCCTGTAACAAAACCGAACCGTAAGGTGATTCGTACTCATGAGAAGATATTAGAAGGGGAGATTGATGCACTAGTGGAAGTGGCATTAGAAAGTGCGGAAATATTATCAGTGAAACCATCAGATGCATATGTATAGATGCTAGAATCTGCAAATAAAAAAGCAGACCATACAGTCTGCTTTTTAATTTAGAATGACAATATGATATTAGTCAATAATGTATGGCTTAAGAACGTTTAATACACTTTCTGCATCACCATCAGCGTGAATGTTTAAGTCAATTGGTTTCGATAAATCTAAACTAAAGATACCCATAATTGATTTTGCATCAATGACATATCTTCCAGATACTAAATCAAAATCATAATCAAATTTAGTAATATCGTTTACAAAAGATTTTACCTTGTCAATTGAGTTTAACGAAATTTGAACAGTTTTCATTGCTCTACCTCCTTAATATTAGTATGTAACATTACCATGTAACGTAATTGATATAACTGCTACTCCCATACTAATGGTAAACGAGGGAAAAGTCAATATGTAATGAAAGAAAATTAAAGTTTCGTTATAATAGTGAGGAATTACATGAATAATAGGAAAAGTGTTGCATTACATAATCTTGGGTGCAAAGTGAATTCATATGAGCTAGATGTGCTTCAACAAATGTTACAAGAAAATGGATATGCCATTGTATCATTTGATGAGATAGCCGATATTTATCTTGTGAATACGTGTAGTGTAACGAATATAGCAGACCGCAAGAGCAGACAAATGCTTCATAAGGCAAAAAAGCGAAATCCCCAAGCGATTGTGGTTGCTATGGGTTGTTATGTACAAATGAATGAAGAGGAAAGTCTGCAAGATGAAATGATTGATCTTTTAATTGGGAACAATAAGAAGAAAGATGCTCTTTCCATCATTGAACAATATTGCATCATGCGTGAACAAGAAGAGGTAACTAAGACCTTGAATCATACTACGATTATTAACATGGATGAACCCATGGAGTATGAGGAAATGAAGCGTAAACAAACAGGGAGCAATCTACGTGCTAATGTAAAGATACAAGATGGTTGTAATCAATTCTGCACGTATTGTATTATTCCTTATGCTAGAGGGCGTGTGCGCAGTAGAAAGATAGAAGATATTCTAGAAGAAGTGAAACAACTTGTTCAGAATGGTTATCAAGAGGTGGTATTAACAGGAATTCACATTAGTTCTTATGGGATTGACTTAGAAGCAGATATCGCGCTATTTAATGTTATTGAAATGATTCACCAAATAGAAGGGCTAGAGAGGATTCGCATTGGTTCGTTGGAACCAAGAATCATAACAGAGTCATTTGTTCGGGGGATTCGTAAATTGCATAAGGTGTGCCCTCATTTTCACCTTTCCCTTCAAAGTGGCAGTGATTCGGTTTTGAAACGAATGAATAGGCGTTATACATCGGGGGAATACTATGAGAAAGTGAAACTGCTTCGAAAGTATCTTTCGTATCCTGCCATTACCACAGATCTTATAGTAGGATTTCCTGGAGAGACCAAGGAAGAGTATGAAGAAACGATTCGTTTTGTAGAAGAAGTGAAATTTGCAGAAGTGCATGTTTTCAAATATTCCAAACGGAAAGGCACTAAGGCAGCTGTTATGCCAGAACAAGTAGCAGATCAAGTGAAAGCCTTGCGTAGTGAAACGTTAATTGCACTCACCAAGCAACAGGCAAGGTCGTATGAACAGGGATGGATTGGACAAGAAGTGTGGGTATTATGGGAAGAAGTCAAAGTTATAGAGGATAAGGAATATAAAGTAGGGTATACAAAAGAGTATTGTAAAGTGGCTATTCCTCATGATAATAATGGAATCAACCAAATCGATCACGGCGTGGTGAAGGGGCACTTAACAGAGGGAATTATGGAATTGTACAAGAATTGATTGTGTTTTTTGGATAAATGGAGTATGATATAAGAGTTACGGTATGACCATCATAGAAGAACGGAGAGCTGAGATGCAAAATTTAGATAATACACAATATTTTAAAGTGGAAGCGGAACAAGAGACTGGCGTAGGCGTTGTACTATCTACTGTATACGAGGCATTACAAGAAAAAGGATACGATCCGGTGAATCAATTAGTGGGATATATTATGTCAGGAGACCCTACATACATTACTAGTTATAATAGTGCGAGAAGTCTAATTATGAAGGTGGAGCGCGATGAGCTAGTGGAAGAGATGCTCAAAGAGTATATGAGGAATAGACAGAAATAGAAGCGTGAATTAGCGCGGAGGTAGAATATGCGAATTATGGGCCTAGACTTTGGCTCTAAGACAGTAGGAGTTGCAATTAGTGATCCTTTGTTCATTACGGCACAGGGAATAGAGACAATTCAGAGAAAAGATGAGAATAAATTGCGACAAACATTAGCTCGTATTGAAGCTCTGAT
Source organism: Eubacteriales bacterium (assembly GCA_044425575.1). GTDB lineage: Bacteria > Bacillota > Clostridia > Lachnospirales > Lachnospiraceae > JAWXVE01. Next base: position 15,361 of record JAWXVE010000015.1, read on the forward strand.
CGAAGAATATGAGGTAAGTGAGATTGTATTAGGACATCCTGTGAATATGAATAATACTTTGGGAGAACGCTCTCAGAAGACGAAGGAATTTCAGGAAAGCCTAGAAAGAAGAACTGGTCTACCTGTAGTATTGTGGGATGAAAGACTTACCACTGTGGCAGCAGAGAAAGTGATGATAGAGACAGGCGTTAGACGAGAAAATCGTAAGAAGTATGTGGATCAAATTGCAGCCACATTGATTTTAGAAGGATATCTTGCATATAAAAAGAATGTGCAATAGAACGGAGTAGAATGGAAAAGGTTACCTTTACAATTGATAGTGATGAACCAGTAGAATTTTATGTTTTAGAAGAGACAAAATTGAATGGTTTTCAATATATTTTAGTGACTGAATCAGAAGAAGGGGATAGTGACGCACTTATTTTGAAGGATGTTGCTGCTAGTACAGAACAAGAAAGTGTATATGAAGTTGTATCAGATGATACAGAGTTGCAGGCAATTTCGCAAGTATTTGCAAGTTTGCTAGATGACGTGGAATTTACACAGGATTAAGTAGGTACACGAACAAGTAAATCAAGTAGCGAAGGAAACGCTACGCAACTAGAAAAGAAGAGGAAAAATTTTTGAAACAAAACAAAGCGAATATGGACAATTTATCTAAGCTAAAGATTATACCGTTAGGAGGTTTAGAACAGATTGGGATGAACATTACTGCCTTTGAATACGAAGACAGTATTGTTGTAGTGGATTGTGGATTATCGTTCCCAGCCGATGATATGTTGGGGATTGATTTGGTCATTCCAGATGTAACTTACTTAACGGATAATATTGATAAAGTAAAGGGATTTGTATTTACTCATGGACATGAGGATCATATAGGAGCCATACCTTACGTGTTTAAAGAACTCAATGCACCTATTTATGCTACGAAATTAACCATGGGACTTATTGAGAATAAGCTAAAAGAACATAGTTTACTTCCTAAAATTAGAAGAAAAGAAGTGAAGTTTGGCCAAATTATTAACTTGGGATGTTTTCGTATTGAATTTATTAAAACAAATCATAGTATTGTAGATGCAGCCGCACTTGCTATTTATTCTCCTGCGGGAACCGTAGTGCATACAGGGGATTTCAAAGTGGATTACACACCGGTTTTTGGAGATTCAATTGATTTACAACGCTTTGCAGAGCTAGGGAAGAAAGGTGTACTTGCCCTTATGTGTGACAGTACCAATGCAGAGCGACCAGGATTTACCCAGTCAGAACGAACAGTGGGTAAGACATTTGATTATCTTTTTACGGAACATGCAAATGCTAGAATTATTATTGCTACGTTTGCATCTAATGTAGATCGAGTGCAGCAGATTATTAATTCGGCATATAAGTTTGGGCGTAAAGTAGTGGTAGAAGGCAGAAGTATGGTTAATATTATTGAAACGGCTTCTAAGTTAGAGCGTCTTGCCATACCAGAGAATACCCTAATAGAAATTGAGCAATTGAAGAATTATCCGGCAGAGAAAACAGTTCTAATTACAACAGGAAGTCAAGGTGAAAGTATGGCTGCTCTTAGTCGAATGGCATACGGAACACATAAGAAAGTTACCATTATGCCAAAGGATACGGTAATCTTCTCATCTAGCCCAATTCCTGGGAATGAAAAAGCAGTTACAAAAGTGATTAATGAATTATCTCAAAAAGGTGCAGATGTAATATTCCAAGATGCTCATGTATCGGGACATGCTTGCCAAGAAGAAATTAAGTTAATCTACACCTTAACAAAGCCAAAATATGCCATTCCTGTTCATGGGGAATATAAGCATTTAAAGGCAAATGGAAAAATTGCAATGGAACTAGGAGTAGAGAAGGATAATGTATTTATTATTCGTTCAGGAGATGTGCTTGAACTGAGTGCAGATAGTGCCAAAGTAACAGGAAAAGTACCAGTAGGCAAGATTTATGTAGATGGGCTTGGTGTTGGCGATGTGGGAAATGTAGTTCTGCGTGATAGACAACATTTATCAGAAGATGGGATTCTTATTGCAGTTGTAGGAGTTGATTCGGATAATAAAGTCATCGTAGATGGGCCAGAAATTGTTACGCGTGGATTCGTCTATGTGCGAGAGTCAGATGAATTGTTGGAAGAAGTTCGCATAGTAGCCTTAGAAGCTGTTGAAAAGTGCTTAGACCGCAAAATCTCAGATTGGGGCAAACTAAAATCAGCTATTCGAGACGCATTGGGAGATTATTTGTGGAAGAAAACAAGAAGACGCCCAATGATTCTGCCGATTATTATGGATATGTAATTTTGCTATAGATGAAATAGCATGTATGGTGCAAATAACAAGGCTCTGGAATGAGGAAATTATGAATAAACAATCGCCCATTAGTTTTATATTAGTTACAATAGGAAAAATAGCCGTGGTTGTAGGTTTGGTATATCTTGTGTATCGTATCTCAATTACATCCTATGACTTTGGATACCGCATCTTAAACGAACCGCCTATGTCATCTTCGGACATAACGGTGGAAGTAGTGATAACGGAGGCCCAAAGCGTAATGGAAATCGGTGAAATGTTAGAAGAGAAACGATTAATTCAAGATGCTAGAATTTTCTATTTTCAAGAGTGGTTTTCCAAGTACCATGATGATATCCTGCCGGGGACTTATGAACTTTCTCCCTCTATGACAGGAGATGAAATGGTTGAAATTATGGCAGCGGGATCAGATGCTTAAGGAAGAAAGAGTAGGTTGTAGAAGTGATTGTAGATGAGAGAATGGTTGCCTTTATCAATTCCCTTGATGCAGGTCATACAAAGGAGTTAGAGGCATTAGAAGCCTATGCCATAGAAACATATGTGCCAATTATTAGGCGAGAGATGCAAAGTTTGCTAAAGTTGCTCCTTGCTATAAAACAACCAAAATCAATTCTAGAAGTAGGCACAGCAATTGGGTTCTCCACACTTTTAATGAGTGAGTATGCACCAACAGACTGTCATATTACGACTATTGAGAATTATGAGAAGCGAATTCCCATTGCCAAGAAGCATATTAAAGAGGCGGGAAAAGAAGAGCGAATTACCTTAATTGAAGGAGATGCCACCCAAGTGTTGCAAGAGTTAAAGGGCAGTTATGATTTTATTTTTATGGATGCGGCTAAGGCGCAGTATATTAACTTTCTGCCACATGCAATTCGGCTGTTAGAGCCAGGTGGTATCTTAATATCAGATAATGTACTACAAGAAGGAGAAATCATAGAATCAAGATATGCCATAAATCGAAGAAAACGAACGATTCATAGTCGCATGCGGGAGTATTTGTATGAGTTAAAGCATAATGAAGCGTTGGAGACAGCAATTCTTCCAGTAGGAGATGGGGTGAGCGTTAGTGTTAGATGTGTTAGACAAGAAGAAGATTGAATTATTAGTGCCAGCTAGTAACCTTGAAGTCCTGAAGGTTGCAGTAATCTATGGAGCAGATGCAGTGTATATTGGAGGGGAAGCCTTTGGACTACGTGCTAAGGCGAAGAACTTTACCAAGAATGATATGGAGGAAGGAATTGCCTTTGCTCATGAACATGGGGTAAAAGTATATGTTACCGCTAATATTATCGCTCATAATAATGATTTAGAGCCTGCTAGAGAGTATTTCAAAGAATTATATCAATTAAAGCCAGATGGCATTATTATTGCTGACCCAGGGATGTTTATCATTGCAAAAGAAGAGTGCAGCGGAATTGAGCTTCATGTTAGTACGCAAGCAAATAATACTAATTATTCAACGTTTTTATTTTGGCACCAATTGGGTGCTACGAGAGTGGTGACTGCTAGAGAATTAACATTAGATGAGATTGGAGAGATTCGCAGACAGATACCGGAAGAAATGGATATTGAAAGCTTTATTCACGGTGCAATGTGTATTTCTTATTCAGGAAGATGCTTATTAAGCAATTATTTAACGAAGAGGGATGCCAACCAAGGGTCGTGTACCCATCCTTGTCGTTGGAAGTATTCAGTAGTGGAAGAAAGCAGACCTGGAGAATATATGCCAGTTTATGAAAATGAACGAGGTACTTATATTTTTAATTCCAAAGACTTATGTATGATTGAACATATTCCAGAAGTATTGCATGCAGGTATTAATAGTCTTAAAATCGAAGGACGTATGAAAACGGCCCTATACGTTGCAACGGTGGCTAGAACGTATCGGAAAGCAATTAATGATTACCTAGAATCAGAAGAATTGTATCAGAGCAACATGGATTGGTACCGAGAAGAAATTGCAAAATGTACGTATCGCCAATTTACCACAGGGTTTTATTTTGGAGAAACTGATGAAACCACGCAAATCTATGATTCCAATACTTACATTAATGAATATATTTACCTTGGTATTGTGGAAGTAGTAGAAGGCGAATTTGTTAAAATAGAACAACGTAATAAGTTTTCAGTAGGTGAAGCCATAGAAATAATGAAACCAAATGGAGAAAATATTGACACAGAAGTGTTAAGTATGTATGATGAAGATAGGAATGAGATTACTAGTGCTCCGCATCCCAAGCAAGTAATTTACCTAACGCTATCGTCTTCTTGTGAAGATTATGATATCTTACGTGTGAAAAAGCACGATTAGCTATAACCTAATGGGCCATCGCCAAACGGTAAGGCAACGGACTCTGACTCCGTCATCTCAAGGTTCGAATCCTTGTGGCCCAGTTTGCACTACAGATTAGCAAAATGCCAATAAGCAGAAAGTAGAGAGTATGATACAATTAGGAAAGAAACAATTCCTTACAGTAGTTAAGAAAGTTGAATTTGGTGTTTACCTTGCAACTACTCAAACAAGCGAGGAACAAGTACTGTTACCTATTAAGCAAGTACCAGATGAAATTGATCTTGCAGATACCATGGAGGTGTTTGTGTATCGGGATTCCAAAGACCGAATGATTGCTACCACAAAGGAACCCCTAGTACAGTTGGGGGGAATAGCAACCTTACGTGTTGCGCAAGTAGGAAGTGTAGGAGCATTTTTAGACTGGGGACTGGAGAAGGATCTCTTGCTTCCATTTAAGGAACAGACGAAAAAAGTAGCAGAAGGTGATATGTGTCTTGCGGCATTATACATTGATAAAAGCAATCGTTTATGTGCTACTATGAATGTATATGAGTACCTTTCCAAAGAAAGCCCTTATGAAAAAGGGGATATGGTACAAGGTGTGGTATATGAAATCAGCCAAGAATTTGGCGCATTTGTAGCAGTTGACCAGATATACTCAGCACTAATCCCTAAGAAAGAGCTATATGGCACAGTTCACATTGGAGAAGAAGTTACAGCACGTATAACGTCAGTGAAACCCGATGGGAAATTGGATTTGAGTATTCGAGAAAAGTCTTATATACAAATCGAAGGCAATGCAGTTAAAATCTTGCAGGAGATTGAAAAGCGAAATGGTATCTTGCCATTTAATGATAAAGCAGATCCTGAAGTAATTAAGGATACATTCAATATGAGTAAGAATGAATTTAAAAAAGCAGTTGGTAACTTGTTGAAGAATGGTCACATTGAGATCACGAATCAATCAATTATAAAAAAATAACCACTAAGATGTGGTAAGAGGAGAACAAAATGAAAGTACAAAACATCACAAATATTGAGAAATTTTTCACTATAGTAGATAGTTGCGTGGGAAAAGTTGAACTTGTAACAGGAGAAGGCGATCGTCTGAATCTAAAATCAAAATTATCACAATATGTATCATTGGCAAATATCTTTTCAGATGGTACAATCGATGAATTGGAAGTAATTGCATATGAAGCAGAAGATATTTCAAAGCTAGTAGAATTCATGATTAGCGACAATTAATATTACAATTAGAAATATTGCATAAAAATCTACCTGAAATAGGTAGATTTTTTTGTGAATATAGATTAGAATAAGAACATTAGGTAAAGGAGATTAGAAGATGATATCAAATCAATTGTTGCAGAGTACTATTAACGGATTCAAGGAGATTGCTCGAGTGGATTTTACCATCTATGATGTAATGGGGAATTATATTGTTGCAACACTAGATGAACCCCTTGATTTAGAATATACAATTATTCAGTTTGCGCAGTCCCAAGCAGATGACCAAGAAGTCCAAGGTACCTATTTATATAAGATTATGGATCATGAGTTGATTGAGTATATTCTGACTGTTAGTGGAAGTGATGAACAAGCGTACACAATCGGTAAGATGGCAGCTTTTCAGTTAAGTTCATTAGTAGATGCTTATAAGGAAAAGTTTGATCGGGAAGATTTCATTAAAGATTTACTGCTAGATAATCTTTTGAAAATCGATATCTATAGTCGTGCTCAGAAGTTGGATATGGTAATTGAAGCACGTCGCGTGGCTATGATTGTAGAAGTACAAAGGGCGGAAGGAAATGGACTCATTGAAGAGCTTCGCAAGCTAGACTGTTTAAGTGGAGACTCTGTAACTGCTGTGGAAGAATCGAATATTGTAATTGTGAAATCAGTTTCATCGGAAGAAACAGAACATAATTTGTCTGCTTTTTCGTCACAATTATGTGATATTATAGAAGAGAATGGTCATGCAGAAGTGCGAATTTCGTATGGAACAATTGCTGAGGATTTAAGAGAAGTGAGTGGTTCCTACAAAGAAGCGAAAATGGCATTGGACGTAGGGAGAATCTTCTTGGCTGACCTCCATATTATTCCTTATAGTGAACTTGGAATCGGGCGTCTTATTTATCAATTACCCCTCCCTTTATGCAAGATGTTTATTCAGGAAATTTTTGATGATACAAGCTTAGATGATTTTGATGAAGAGACACACAAAACCATTAATAAATTCTTTGAGAATAGTCTGAACGTATCAGAAACTTCAAGGCAATTATTTATTCATAGAAACACACTTGTCTATCGATTAGATAAGTTGCAAAAGAGTACTAATTTAGATTTAAGGGTATTTGATGATGCGATAACCTTTAAAATTGCCATGATGGTAGTAAAGTATATGAAATACATGGAAACATATTGATAACAGGTGGTGAAAAGTGAGAGCAAAAGAAAAAAAGAAAAAAAATGTTACCCTCGGTAAAGCAGATGATATTATTATCATTAAAGATGTAACGAAAACGTATCAGACTGGCGCACCAGCACTAGAGAATGTGAGTCTAAGTGTAAAAAAAGGTGAATTTGTTTTTATTGTAGGAGATAGCGGTTCAGGAAAATCTACATTAATCAAATTATTATTAAGAGAGTTGGTGCCAACTTCAGGTGAGATTTATGTGGATGGTTGGAATGTAGGACGTATTAAGAGAAGACACGTGCCAAAGCTTCGTAGAACATTGGGAGTCGTATTCCAAGACTTCCGATTATTAAAAGATAGAAATGTCTACGAAAATGTTGCCTTTGCACAGCGTATTATTCAAGTACCGACTAAAGAGATTCGAAAACGTGTGCCTGCAATTCTTGCAGTGGTAGGTTTGGCTGGGAAATATAAGGCAAGACCAAAGCAATTATCAGGTGGTGAGCAACAAAGGGTAGCTCTTGCAAGAGCTCTTATTAACAACCCAGCTATTCTTTTAGCAGATGAACCAACAGGGAACTTAGATCCTAAGAACTCTTGGGAGATTATGCAATTGCTAGAGGAGATTAATAATAATGGAACCACAGTCATTGTAGTAACACATAATCGAGAGATTGTAAATGCAATGCGTAAACGTGTGATTACTATGAAGCAAGGTGTTGTAATTAGCGATGAAGATAAAGGTGGATATATTGATGAGGATTAGTACATTTTTCTATACATTTAAACAGGGGTTAACTAGTATATTTCGTAATAAATGGTTTTCGTTAGCCTCCATTGCTACTATTAGTGCTTGTTTGTTTTTATTTGGATTATTCTATGTAGTCTTACAGAACTTTCAACATATTGTTAAGACCGCTCAAGAGGGAGTGTCTATTACCGTATTTTTTGACGAAGGATTAACAGACGAACAGATTGCATCTATTGGCGATACCATTGCACTTCGTAGCGAAGTAGCAAGAATGGAATATATTTCCGCAGATGAAGCGTGGGACTCTTTTAAGACAGATTATTTTGGAGAATATGAGGAAGAGTATTCGGCAGGGTTTACAGAGAATCCATTGGCGGATTCAGCTAATTATGAGATTTATATTGCTGATGTAGACATGCAAGCTTCTCTTGTAACCTATTTAGAATCCCTAGAGGGAGTAAGACGAGTAAATCGTTCGGAGATTACAGCAACAACTTTAAGTGGAGTCAATGCTATTATCGGTTATGTGTCCGTTGGGATTATAGGAATCTTAATTGCAGTATCTATTTTCTTAATTAGCAATACAGTTACAGTAGGAATTTCTATTCGTAAAGAAGAGATTCAGATTATGAAGTATATTGGTGCCACAGATTTCTTTGTGCGTTCCCCATTTGTGATTGAAGGTATTTTAATTGGGTTACTAGGTTCTTTTGTACCACTTGCCATGATCTACCTCATCTATCAACAATCTATTGAATACGTAACAACGCGATTTATTTCGATTACAGAATTATTGGATTTCTTACCTGTAGACAGTGTGTTTAGCACATTAGTACCTGTGTCTATGGCCATTGGAGTAGGAATCGGATTCATAGGAAGTTATTCTACGGTTCGAAAACATTTACGAGTATAGCGGGAAGGAGTATGATAATGGGAATTAAAAAGCCTACGCAGCGGATTGCAGTTGCTGTTATGCTTTTCCTTCTTGGAATTACAACTTTGCATGTGGCACTGCCATCGGTAGAAGCATCTCTGTCAGATATTACGTCAGATAGTATTGAAGAGAAGGAAGAGGAGCTTGAGTCTGCAGAACAAGAGAAAGAGGTGTTGCAATCTAATGTGACAGAACTAGAAGATTTATTAACTAGTTTAGAAGCAACGAAAGATGATTTAAGCAATTACGTGGCTGCATTAGATGTGTCTCTAGGAGAAATTAATGATAAAATTAGTGAATTGTCAGCTCTTATAGCTGAGAAACAAGAAGAGATTGAACAGACGGAGAAGGAATTAGAAGAGGCTCTCGCGGTAGAAGCGGAGCAATATGCTGAGATGCAAAAGCGCATTCAATTTATTTATGAACAAGGTGATTATGCACTAACAGAAATGTTATTATCTTCAGAAAGTTTTGGAGATATTCTAAATAAAGCCGATTATATAGAGATGTTATCTGCCTATGATCGCAGTATGCTAGATAATTATATTGCAACACGCGAAACCATAGAATCCATTATGGAATTGTTAGAAGAGGAAGAAGCAATTCTAGAAGATGCCAATCTAGCTATGATTGGTGAACAAGGTGTTATGGAAGATTTAATTGATGTAAAAGAACAAGAAATCACTGCTTATCAATCAGATATTACGAATAAAGAAGCTCTCAGAGCAGAATTAGAGAATCAGATTGCTCAGGAATCAGCCATTATTGAGGCTTTAGAACTTGCCATAGCAGAGGAACGTCGTCAAATTGCAGAAGAGAACGGATTGTTGCTATCTTACGATGGGGGTATGTTTGCTTGGCCAGCACCTTCCTATACGTATATCTCATCAGACTATGGATGGAGAATTCATCCTATTTTAGGTGAAGAGATATTTCATAGTGGTGTAGATATGGCAGCACCAGCGGGCTCACCAATTTTAGCGGCGTATGATGGAAAAGTAGTGGCATCAGCATATAGTTCTTCTATGGGTAATTACGTTATGATTGATCACGGCGATGAGCTGTATACCATCTACATGCATGCATCAGAATTATATGTTACTACTGGTCAAGTAGTAATTCGTGGAGAAAAGATAGCAGCAGTAGGAACTACTGGATTATCTACAGGAAATCATTTACATTTTGGAGTGCGGTTAAATGGAGACTACGTAAGTCCTTGGTCTTATTTACAATAATATACATACACTAGAAGCAACAAGAAGGATGAGAGTGAGACGAGAAGCCTATGTATGATACAGAGCAAATTGATGCATTGCTACAGAAGAATAATAATAATAAGTCTGGATTTTGGAAGGGGCTTGGAGTAGGGGTTGTTATTACATCAAGCCTAATGATAGTAGGAATTATAGCAGTAGTATTAATTATAGATTTATTTGCCATGGATGCAGATGAAGTGTTAGCGAATTCTGATGTTATTACAGAAGAAGCCATTGAAAAAATAGGGATGATTACAGATACCATTGATCATTATTATATTGAAGATATAGATGATGCAGTATTACAAGAAGGTATATACAGCGGGATTTTAGATAGTCTAGGTGACCCGTATTCTGTTTACTATACAGAGGAAGAAGTGCAGGACTTGATGCAGTCCACGGATGGAACCTATTATGGAATTGGTGCTTATATTGGTATGGGAACTGATACGAATCTGCCAACCATTGCCCGTCCTATTGCGGGAACGCCAGCAGAAGAAAGTGGATTGTTAGCAGGTGATGTGATTCTAGAGGTGGATGGTATTGATATAGCAGGCTATAGCCTAGAGGAAGTTATTGATCTTGTAAAAGGAGATGAAGGTACTACCGTAGTACTTACTATTTATCGCGAAGGTACAATGGATTTACTTGAAATTCCCATAGTGCGTAGACAGATTGAGACAGATACAGTAGCTTATGAAATGATGGAAGATCAGATTGCCTATATTAGCATCTATGAATTTGATCACGTTACAGTGAATCAATTTAGCGAAGCTCTTGAATTAGCCAAGGTAGAAGGTATGGAAGGTCTGATATTTGATTTGCGGGGGAATCCAGGTGGTAATGTAGATACAGTAGTAGATATTTTGCGAATGATTTTACCAGAAGGAATTATTGTGTACACGGAAGATAAGTACGGAGAGCGCGTAGAGTATACAGGCAGCGGAGAGGATCCCCTTACTATTCCTATTGTAGTATTAGTAGATAGTTCAAGCGCTAGTGCAGCAGAGATCATGGCAAGCGCACTTAGAGATTACAATATGGCTACGTTGATTGGCACAACAACTTACGGAAAGGGCATTGTACAGAATATTATTATGCTTAGTGATGGAACGGCACTGAAGATTACTTCAAGTACTTACTATACTCTAAGTGGAACGAACATTCACGGAGTGGGATTAGAGCCAGATGTAGAAGTGCCATTTGATGCATCATCCTATATTGATGAAGGAATTGATAACCAATTAGACGCAGCGGTGGAATATTTGCAATCACAATTGTAGTGAAGAATGATTAAGAGGGAGTACGATAGGTACTTCCTTTTCTAATATGTGCAAAAAAATGCATATAATTAGATAAGTTTTTGGTAGAAAAGTAGAAGAGAGTTCAGTATAATGGTGATATTAAAGGTGTTTTAAAGAAAACCACAGAATAGGAGGTATCACAAAAAAGTGTATATGAAGAATGTGAATGATGATGCTTTTCAGGCATACGGTAGGGTGTTGACAAAGGAATATGATTGTAGGGAACTGATTACAGCGTTAAATGAGACGGAAGCACCAACAGATTGCGTGGTGTATTATCCGTCAATTGAAGAATTTGAGATGTTACCAATTAAGAAGGTGTTAGAAGAGAGTATGTACGGTGAATTACCCATTCAAATTGGGTATTGTAATGGAACGAATCAAGCGTTGAATGCAGTGGAATATCACCGTTGTTCTGAATTAGGTGTAGCGGCTACAGACTTAATTTTGTTAATCGGGAAACAACAGGATATTACCAAGAATTATACATATGACACTGCTAAGATTGAAGCATTTTTTGTACCAGAAGGAACGGTATACGAAATGTACGCTACTACTTTACATTTTGCACCTTGTAGCGTGGATGGCAAGCCATTTCGGAATATTGTTGTATTACCGAAAGGAACGAACACCGAATTAGAAGCGAACGGGAACCTGGCTAGAGAAGATAAGACATTGTTTGCCAAGAATAAGTGGTTGATTGCTCACGAGGACGGTGGAGTAGAAGGTGGATATGTGGGATTAACAGGTGAGAATATCACCATATAACTTTTAAATACAAGGAGGATTGAGTATGTTTGAGAATATGCCAAAAGTAAAAATTGGAGTAGTGGCAGTTAGTAGAGATTGTTTCCCAGAAGAATTATCAGTGAATAGAAGAAAGGCTGTTATTGCAGCCTATGAGAAACAGTATAATGATGAGGATATTTATGAATGTCCAGTGTGTATCGTAGAAAGTGAGATTCATATGGTACAGGCATTAGAAGATGTGAAACAGAACGAATGTAATGCACTTGTAGTGTATTTGGGTAACTTTGGTCCTGAGATTTCAGAGACTCTATTAGCGAAGCATTTTGATGGTCCTGTCATGTTTGTGGCAGCAGCAGAAGAAACAGGAGATAATTTAAAAGGTGGCCGTGGGGATGCATATTGTGGTATGTTAAATGCAAGCTATAACTTAAAGCTTCGCAATGTAAAAGCATATATCCCAGAATATCCAGTGGGGACGGCAGCAGAATGCGCAGATATGATACATGAATTCGTGCCAATTGCAAGAGGAGTTATTGGTCTTAGTGACCTTAAGATTATTAGTTTTGGTCCTCGCCCACTTAATTTCTTAGCATGCAATGCCCCAATTAAGCAATTGTATAACTTAGGTGTGGAAATCGAAGAGAACTCAGAGTTAGACTTATTTGAATCGTTTAAAAAGCATGAAGGCGATCCACGTATAGCGGAAGTTGTTGCGGACATGGCAGAAGAACTCGGTGATGGGAATAATAAACCAGATATTCTACCGAAATTAGCTCAATATGAACTGACTTTATTAGATTGGATAGAAACACATAAAGGCTACCGTAAATACGTTGCAATTGCTGGAAAATGCTGGCCTGCATTCCAAACACAATTTGGATTTGTACCTTGCTATGTGAATAGTCGTTTAACAGGTATGGGCATACCAGTATCTTGCGAAGTAGATATTTATGGAGCGTTAAGTGAATTCATTGGTAGTTGCATTAGCCAAGATGCGGTTACCTTATTAGATATTAACAATTCTGTGCCTGCTGATATGTATGAAGAAAGTATTAAAGGAAAATTTAACTATACACATAAAGATATTTTCATGGGATTCCACTGTGGTAATACAAGTTCTAAGAAGTTGGCAGCTTGTTCTATGGAGTATCAGATGATTATGGCCCGTGCACTTCCAGAAGAAGTTACACAAGGAACTCTAGAAGGCGACATTATTCCAGGCAATATTACCTTCTATCGTTTACAAAGCACTGCGGATGCTAAGCTTAGAGCATATATTGCAGAAGGTGAAGTACTTCCTGTAGCAACGCGATCATTTGGTTCCATTGGAATCTTTGCAATTCCAGAAATGGGTAGATTTTACCGTCATGTGTTAATTGAAGGCAATTACCCACATCATGGAGCAGTAGCATTTGGACACTTTGGGAAGACTATTTACGAAGTATTTAAATATATTGGCGTTCCAGTAGAAGAGATTGGATTTAATCAACCAAAGGGAATGATGTATAAGACGGAAAATCCTTTTATGCAATAAGAGAGTAATCAGAAACAGGGGGCTATGGAACAAGCATATGCCCCTATTTTTACTAGTGGCAGTTAGTGAGATTTTAGAAAGTATGAGGTAATCACTATGTATTATATCGGTATAGATTTAGGGACTTCAGCAGTAAAATTGCTTCTCATGAAAGGCAATGGAACCATTGCGAATATTGTAGACCGCGAATATCCGCTTTATTTTCCTCATCCAGGTTGGTCGCAGCAAGAGCCGTCAGACTGGTGGAATGCCTGCATAGAGGGAATCAAGGAATTAATTGCAGATATAGATAAGGACTTAGTGGCAGGTATTAGCTTTGGTGGACAAATGCATGGTCTTGTTACATTAGATGAAGCAGATCAAGTTATTCGACCTGCTATTCTATGGAATGACGGTCGTACAAGCAAAGAAACAGATTATCTTAATGAGGTAATTGGAAAAGAGCAACTTTCTAAATATACGGCAAATATTGCTTTTGCAGGATTCACAGCACCAAAGATTCTGTGGATGAAGGAAAATGAGCCTGAGTTATTTGCAAGAATTCATAAGATCATGTTACCAAAAGACTATATTGCCTACAAATTATCAGGAATTCATTCAGCAGATGTATCCGATGCTTCTGGAATGCTTCTTATGGATGTGCAGAAAAAGTGTTGGTCCAAAGAGATGTTAGAGATTTGTTCTATTAGAGAAGAACAACTTGGTAAAATCTATGAAAGTTATGAAGTGACAGGAACAATTCTCCCTGAGATTGCCCAGATGCTTGGACTATCCAATCAAGTTAAAATTGTAGCAGGTGCAGGAGATAATGCAGCGGCAGCAGTAGGAACTGGAACAGTTGGGGAAGGTATGTGTAACATTTCTCTTGGCACTAGCGGTACCGTATTTATTTCTAGCAATGCATTTGCAGTAGATAACCATAATGCTCTTCATGCTTTTGCCCATGCAGATGGACATTATCATCTAATGGGGTGTATCTTAAGCGCTGCATCTTGCAATAAATGGTGGATGGAAGATATTTTAGATACAAAAGATTTTGCAAAAGAACAAGAAATCATTGGTAATTTAGGTGAAAATCATGTATACTTTTTACCGTATCTAATGGGTGAGCGTTCCCCTCATAACGATCCAAAAGCGAGAGGAACATTCATTGGAATGTCTATGGATTCTACTAGAGGTGATATGACACAAGCAGTATTAGAAGGTGTTACATTTGCATTGAGAGATTCCTTAGAAGTTGCAAAGTCTCTAGGAATTACAATTGAACGAACAAAGGTTTGCGGCGGAGGTGCTAAGAGTACTTTGTGGAAGAAGATTCTGGCTAATGTATTGAATCTTAAAGTAGATGTAATCGAAAGTGAACAAGGACCAGGGCTTGGAGGTGCTATGCTAGCAGCGGTGGCATGCGGAGAGTATGAATCTGTGGAAGCAGCAGCAGCGGCAATTGTCAAGGTAGTAGAAACGGTAGAACCAGACGAAGAATTAGTGGCCCTATATGAGAAGCGTTATGAAACGTTTCGAGCAATTTACCCAGCGGTAAAAGAGATATATCCCAAGATGTAAGCAAGTTACAAGTAGATTGGAGAAGAACATGAATAATTTAGAATTACAAAAAATGGCAAACCAAGTTAGGAAAGGAATTGTACAAAGTGTACATAGTGCAAAGGCTGGGCATCCAGGTGGTTCTTTGTCAGCCGCAGATATTTTTACGTATTTGTATTTTGAAGAGATGGATATTGATCCTGCGAGACCGGACATGGACGAGAGAGACCGATTTGTCTTATCCAAAGGACACGTAGCACCAGGATTATATGCGACTCTTGCAAATCGAGGATTTTTCCCAGTGGAAGACTTGCTTACCCTTCGTAAGTTAGGTTCCTATCTGCAAGGTCACCCATGTATGCAACACATAAAAGGTGTAGATATGTCATCTGGTTCTCTTGGGCAAGGATTGTCAGTGGCAGTGGGAATGGCACTTTCTGCTAAGATGGATGGTCAACCAAACCGTGTCTATGCATTGTGTGGAGATGGAGAGATTCAAGAAGGACAAATCTGGGAAGCAGCTATGTTTGCAGGTCACCGTGAATTAGATAACTTAGTGGTGGTTGTAGATAATAATGGATTACAAATTGATGGTAGTATTGAAGATGTATGCTCGCCATACCCTATTGATGAAAAGTTTCACTCATTTAACTTCCATGTAATTACAGTAGATGGTCATAACTTTGATGAGTTGCGTGGCGCATTTGCAGAAGCAAAAACAACTAAAGGGAAACCAACAGCGATTATTGCAAAAACCACAAAAGGGAAAGGTGTTTCCTTTATGGAAGGGAAAGCGTCGTGGCATGGAACAGCGCCTAATGATGAACAATTAGCAATTGCCTTAGAAGATTTAGCGAAAATAGAGGAAGTATTAGCAGGAGGTGAGGCGTAATGGCGGATAATCAGAAGATAGCAACAAGAGAAAGTTACGGAAATGCCTTAGTAGAATTAGGCGCAACTTATGAAAACTTAGTAGTATTAGATGCAGACCTTGCTGCGGCAACGAAAACAGGAATCTTCCAAAAAGCATATCCACAACGTCACATTGATTGTGGTATTGCAGAGTGTAATATGGTAGGAATTGCTGCAGGGATGGCAACTATGGGCAAGATTCCATTTGTAAGTTCTTTTGCCATGTTCGCAGCGGGAAGAGCATTTGAACAAGTAAGAAATTCAGTGGGATATCCACATCTTAATGTGAAAATTGGAGCGACTCATGCAGGAATTACCGTAGGAGAAGACGGAGCAAGTCATCAATGTAACGAAGATATCGCACTAATGAGAACTATTCCAGGTATGGTGGTAATTACCCCGAGTGATGATGTAGAAGCTAGGGCGGCTGTGAAAGCAGCTGTGGAATATAATGGTCCTATGTATATTCGCTTTGGTAGAGCAGCCGTTCCTGTAATTAACAATAACGATGATTACAAGTTTGAACTGGGAAAAGGTGTTTTGCTACAAGAAGGAGCAGATCTTACTATTATTGCTTCTGGTATTTGTGTGTCATCTGCCCTAGAAGCAGCTAAGAAGTTAGAAGAAGATGGAATCTCAGTAGAAGTCATTAACATTCACACGATTAAGCCGCTAGATGAAGAGATGGTAGTAGCATCTGCAAGAAAGACCAAGAAAGTTGTTACAGTAGAAGAACATTCTGTAATTGGAGGTCTTGGCAGCGCGGTGGCAGATACCTTATCGGAGAAAGCCCCAACTCTTATGAAGAAAATCGGTATGTACGATGTGTTTGGTGAATCGGGCAGTGCTGGAGATTTGCTTAAGAAGTATCGCCTAGATGGAGTGGGTATTTACCAGCAGATTCAAGAGTGGTTAGAGAATTAGGAAACGCAGACGTGGGGAAGTAGAATATGCTAAGCTTAGAGGCCAGTGTCATAGAGAAACTGTTGATGCAGTTGGACCGAAAAGGATACCCTTTTGCTAGTTATCAATTGAATTATCAAAACGAAAAGCCACATATTCTTGGAAGAGGTGGCTTTTCTGTAGTGTATGATATGGTTGATAGGAATAAGACTGACAAGGGTTATGCGTTAAAATTAATTGGTCTAGAGCGTCATACAATTGCGTCAAAAAAGTTCTGGTCTACAGTGAACTTACAAGAGGTTCTATTGGAACAAACGCCTTATGTTGTCCGCTTAATTCAGGTGCGGGAGCTGCATATAACCATTGACGATCAGCAGAATCTAGTAGAGGCATTAGATTTAAGAGAAGATGGTAAGATACAAGAGGGTATCATCTTACAATGCATTTTAATGGAGCAATTAGAACCTGTGATTACCCGGAATAAATTCAGTCATACAACTTATGCTAGAGAGGCGTTGTGCACAGAGGAAGAAGTGCTTAAGTTGGCAATGGAGATTGGACAAGGAATTGAGGCAGCTCATAAGAATCATATTCTGCATCGAGATATTAAGCTTGAAAATATCCTATGGGATCAGAGTGAGGAGAAATACGTCTTAGGTGATTTTGGTTACTATGCTTCTAATCTTCTTCTTAAATGCCATTCCATCCTTTTATTCGGAAGAAGTTCAGAGACATATTGTAGTATTAACCATTCTAGTTCTAGCGGAATCATGTTTAAAGCGTTTTAAGGAATTTCATATTTTATTTGGTATAATAACGAGTGTTATCATTATCTATTCTGCACTCAATGTGGGAATTACATGGATACACGTTCTACTAGGTATGAGTATTTTATTAGAAATGCCATTATACATGGTGACTGTTCCGCTAGCTATTGTGTTATGGAGAGTGGGGAGTATGATAGGTCTGTTCGCAACGCAGAGCTGGATGCAATCTACTTATGTGGCAGTGATCAGTATGATACTTATTATCATTACAATTTTATTGAAAGTCGTGATTGATTATCGTGTTGGAAGTCAAGTGAAAGAGGATGAGTCATAAATGTACATATGGACTAGTGCAGAAGTAGAACAGATTTTGATAGAACTAGATGCAAAAAAGTTACCTTTCAAAAAATATACATTTGCCAAACTTGGTAGTGGACTTTCCTATTTAGGACGAGGTGGATTTTCTGTAGTCTATGAGGGGAAAAAACGCAGCCAGTGTAAAGCAACATATGCCATTAAAGTAATTGGGTTTGGAGATAAACATGTAGACTCACAATTCTTTCGTAGCAGTATACGAACACAGAAAGCACTGGGAAAGTTAAATGAGTGTGTTATAACCGTATATGATTATGTGGCTTTCTATGTGTGGTTAGATGAAGAGAATCATGTGAGTAAAGTGCAAAAAGTATATAGATGGACCAAGGAGCTTGTCGGTGAAAATTACTTAAAACTTCAATTTATTTGTATGGAGAAGCAGGATGCTGTATTGTACAATGATCCAACGGGTAAACAGAAACTTACACCAGAAGGGTTGGCAGTGTATGAAGAACAGGAAGTATTAAAGATTGGTGCCATGATTGGGCGCGCATTGTACCATACTCATAGACGCAAGGTATTACATAGAGATATTAAGCTTGAGAATCTTTTCTATGATAGTAGGAAAAAGCAATATAAGTTGGGAGATTATGGAATTGCCAAAGTAACAGTAGATGGAGCAGCTAGCACAGTTGCATTTACTAAGGGATACGGTGCACCAGAGGTGGTGGGAAGTCTAGATGAGAAATACGATGAAACAGCAGATATCTATTCTCTGGGTATGGTTTTATATGTATTAATGAACGATAGGAAGTTTCCAGGGTCTAAGGATTATTATGTGAACGTGGGAGAGCAATACCAAAAAGGATATGTACTGGAACAACCTTCTAATGGTTCCGATTCCCTCTTTGCCATTGTAAAAAAGATGTGCTATTACAATCCAGATGAACGGTATCAGACTATGGAAGAAGTGTTAGAGGATTTGGAAAATGAAATATTTTACGGTAATTCTCATTACAAGCGTAAACATAAGTTGGCACAGTTAATGGTAGGAATTATTTCGTTTGCATTAGGAGTTTTTATCCTGCAAAATCCCAATATGCAATTGGAGGTATTTGGAAGAGTTCTACTACTAGAAAGATTTGAGTGGTTGGCATTGACGAATATCTCGATATCCTTCTCATCCCATTTCCGATTCTTGTTGCAGTACGGCAGGTCTACGGATTGGTAACCAATGTGAAAAAAAGTATCTGGCGGTTTAAGTAATGATTGATAGCTGTGGAAACGGGTTATAGGTAAAGTGATAGAATGAGTTGCTAGAATATGGCAACTAGCAAGGGGCTTAAGCGATGAAACGGAATAAAAGAACTTTAATGAGAGTGGAGTTAATTCTAGTAGGATTATTGGTATTAGTATTAATCTTCTTATCATTACTCTTATTTAGACAAAAAATTGGAGAAGTTTCCAGCACACTTAGTGATACAAATATTAGTTATGAGAACTATTATGTCATTATAACAGATGATCGTGATAGCGCCATTTGGCAATCTATCTATACGGGAGCTGCCCAAGCTGGCATGGAAAGTGCAGATGCATATGTAGAATTTATGGGAATTCAAAGCCCTACGGACTATACGATACAAGAAAAGCTAAGAATTGCAATTGATTCAGGTGTAAGTGGTATTATCATTAGTGCAGACGGAAGCGAAGAAACAACTAGTCTAATTGATGAAGCAGTAGAGAAAGGAATTCCAGTAGTAACTGCCTTGTATGATGATAGCTCTAGCCTAAGGCAGTGCTTTGTTGGAGTGAATAGTTATAGCCTTGGTGAGACGTATGGCGAGATTGCTTGGAAAAATTTAAATGAGAAAGAGGAACTGTCTGATTGTAGGATTACAATATTAATGGATGGAGATAGTGCCAATACAGGACATAATACAACTTATTTGGGATTAAAAGAGTATCTGGATCTTGTGGTAGAGAAGAGCGGATGGGAATATGATATTTTCATTGAAGCAATAGCGGTGAATCGTGACGAAACTTTTCAGGCGGATGAAACGATTGGCAACTTAATTATAGAAGGAAATGTGGATATTCTAATTTGCTTGAATGCAGAAGATACGGAATCGGCCTATCAAGCAATTGTAGATTACAATAAGGTTGGAAATATTGAGATAATCGGGTATTATGAATCTGAGATTATTTTAGAAGCCATAGAGAAAGAAGTTATCAATGCGACTGTTATGGTTAGTGGTGAAGAAGTGGGTTATCGCTGCATTATGGCAATGGAAGAATATTTTGATGCTGGCTATGTGAATGGATACATTCCTATGGGGATTAAAGTACTTACTGCAGATAATGTATCTGAATATCTAGCGAAGTATCAGGAGGATGATGGCTATGAAGATGAATAAGTGGCAGAATCTTTCTATACAAGTGAAGCTGGTAAGTGCTTTTGCCATCACCTCATTTGTTGTATTAATTAGTAATTTATTCTTGTATAGTAATATTAATACCATGTTAAGTGAAATAGACCATGTTTACCAGAGTAATAATAGCATTGCTCAATTAACAGATACAATCGGTGAAGTACATACCAATTTAGAGAAATATCTAAATGACAAGAGTTACCAAACCCTAGATGCATACTATACCAAGGAGCAGGAATTAATTGTATTAGTCGCAGAACTAAATAGAGAAATATATGATGATGAAATCTTAATGATGGAGCGTAATATAAGTAATATGATAGAAGCATATCTCGTCCATGCGAATCAGGCGATTTCTGCAAAGCGTGGAAGAAATGTGGAACTATACCGAGCTGAATATGAGGAGGCGAATGACCGCTATGAACTGATCTTATCATATATTACGGAGCTTAATAATAACCGTTTTGTTGTGAATAATAGTAATTATCAAGTTCTAGTTGAATATATGCAATACTTTCAGTTGCTTAGCATTGGTATCTTAATTGTGGTCAGTATTGGTGTTATATGCGCAATCTTGTTATTGACACAAAATATTATTGGTCCCCTCCAATTGTTAGCAAAAGTAGCCAACCAAGTGGCACAAGGTAATCTAGCAGTAGAGAAGATTCCTGTGTATAGTAAGGATGAGATTGGAATTGTATCTACTGCATTTAATCAAATGGTGGATCGAATTGAAGAATATGTATATAAATTACGCAAAAATCTAGAAGTAGAAAATGAGATGAAGGAAAAAGAATTAATCATGCAAGCCCATCTCAAGGATGCACAATTAAAATATTTACAAGCACAAATCAATCCCCATTTTTTATTCAATACGTTAAATGCAGGTGCACAGCTTGCCATGCTAGAAGAGGCAGACAAGACTTGTACCTTTATTGAAAATATGGCAGATTTCTTTCGCTACAATGTGAAGAAAGTAAATGAAGATTCTAGTATTGAAGAAGAGTTGGAATTAGTAGACAATTATTTGTATATTTTAAATGTACGATTTGGTGGGGAGATTCATTACAGTAAGGAGATTGAAAAAGAGTGGATTCACCAAAGGGTACCTAGTATGATTTTGCAACCAATTGTAGAAAATGCAGTTAACTATGGAATCCGAGGTATTGATTGGGACGCACATATAACAGTGAGAGTTTATGAAGAAGAAGGATATATTTGCATGAGTGTAGCGGATAACGGCATTGGAATATCTCCTGAACTTGCGGTAGAACTGCTAAAAGGGGAGGAACGAGAAGCAGATTTATCCAAAAACACTACAGGAATTGGTTTGGGGAATGTAATTAGCAGATTGCAAGTGTATTACAGCCAAGAAAAGGTAATGCTCATAAAGAGTGAGGGAGCAAATAAAGGAACGGAAGTAATTTTATTAATTCCTAAAAAAATAAATGATTTGTAAATATTTTGGGTAGAGCAGAAGGTCAAGAGGGAGCGTATATGTATAGAATATTACTAGCAGATGATGAAGCCATTGTAACAGATTCATTAAAGTATATGATAGAACATAAGATTGAACAACCTTGTGAAATACGAGTCAGCTCCGAAAGGTAAACTTTCTTAACATCCCACCAATAGCAAAAAAACTTTCTTGTTTATAACTTTCCACCATTGCTAGTTAGTGGAACCAGTTTATCCACATCGTGTACCTGCACTAAGCCCTTAGTTTACTATTTGTGGATAACTTTTTTTCGATTTTTTTATTTTTCTATTGGCAAGCATCACATCCTTTGCTATACTTATCTCAGTTGATAGTTACGCTATGCGTTTCCATACTGGATATATCTTCCCTTGTTAGTTGCCGTGCAAAGCTTAATAACAAGTCAGAAGATATATTTTTTTGCTTCTTTTTTATCTCATTGGCTTCTAGAAAGTACCATTCATATAGTTGCTTTACCATATCTGCTATTTGTTGCATTAGATAATGATTTTTCAAAGCCACCATCTTATGACTACAGGCATGCGTAATATCTCCTTGCCAATTTTTTTGGCGATTAAATCCCTCATTTTCTATTTTCCAACGTTTTCTTCCTGCTTGCGCCACTTTTTTGGCATTATTTTTGGTCAGCTTAATATTTGTAATCCATTGAAAATGTATCACTCCATCTTCCGTTTTCTCTTCCAGTCGTAATACATTTATTTCATGAGCTTTATATCCAATTGCATTAATAAATTCGGCATTTCCACTCACTTCCTTTTCTGGAATGCTTTCGTATTCCGCTGCTATACTTGGAATACTCCCAACTTTATATCTAATTATATAATTCCAGTTATTCTTTGCACACATTGTCATAACTGGATCTGCTGCATATAAACTATCTAGTAGTAATGTAATTGGTAGTCTCGGGAATTTCTTTTTGATTTTCCCCATCAATCTTTTAAATGCCTTTAATTCACAGTCCTGCTTCCAATCCTCGTCACTCATTCCAGCTGGCCGTTTTTTATTTTCTATAAATTCACTCCCAATACTTACAATTACCTTGTCATTCAATAATATCTTTGCTTCCAGTACATTGATGTGATAATTCATTTTTTCTTCATCTGTTCCTTTGTTATAGCATTTCTCCAGACAATGTTCATTTATTTTTCTGTTTCCTGAATATAATTGCGTTCCATCTACTAAAACTAACCACGACTTTTGAAATCTACCATCATCAAAACTTTTTCTGCGAATCATCTGATACACCATCTTTTGTTGAACTTCTTGTAATTCTTTTGGATCCAACTTTTCTAAATATTCATTCAACGTCACTCCATGTGGCAAAAACTCCTTATCATCTTCACCGAGAAAATGTAGTAAGTTACCTGTTATATTCTCCTGATTAAATTCATACGTCATCCCCTGCATGCTAACAATTCCAGCAATTCCTTTATAGTAAAGTGTTCCTAACATTGTTTTATTGCTATACTCCACATAACCTTGGTTCCTTGTATCTGTTGTAGATTGGAACTCCTGGAATAAAGTAGGACAATACCTTTTTTGTATTCGATTACATTCTACCACTGGGTTCTTCTCTAGTTTTCTTTTGATTCGTTGTTCAGCTCTGCTCATTTTTTATCCTTTGCGAAAATGTTTTTATTATATTTTACTACATCTTCACAAATCACTACAGAACTTACCAATAATTAGTGCGAATTATTTTTACCTTTCAGAGCTG
>JAWXVE010000086.1:0-7478 GCA_044425575.1 Eubacteriales bacterium
TCGTTAATTGTAACGGTACATTATTAACTACTTCAACTGCATCTGTGAATTTTGATCACTATCAAACTCCCATTATAGACACCGTACTGAAAGAAACCGATAACTTCCTGAATGATAATAAAATTTCGCTTACTGACATTCATGGTATTGGGGTTTCCGCTACTGGGCAAGTGAATACACATAATGGGTGTATCACTGGAACCGCAGGGCATATTGCCAATTGGCTTGATACTCCTATATCACAAATACTATCGCAACACTATCAAAAACCAGTAACCGTTGCAAATGATGCAAACTGTGCCGCTTTTGGAGAAAAATGGATGGGCGCTGCCAAATCACATAGTAATGTCATTATGATTACTATCGGCACTGGTGTTGGTGGTGGCATTATCGTAAATAATACCATCCTTTCTGGATCTATTGGAATTGCTGGAGAACTTGGACACTTTTCAATAAAGAAAGACGGCATCCCCTGTTCTTGTGGGAATGTCGGTTGCTTAGAACAATATGCATCCACGACTGCTTTAGTTCGTCGTGTGAGAGAAAGTAACTTCGTAGCAACTTCTAATGTTCTACCACAAGATATAAATGGTAAGTATATTTTTCAGCAAGTAGCAAAAGGTAATTTAGAACTCCAAGACTTACTAGATGACTGGATTGCTGATATTGCTGTTGGAATCACAGGTCTAGTGCATATTTTCAATCCTTCTTTGATTGTTGTCGGTGGAGGCGTAAGCCATCAAGAAGATTTGTTTATCAAACCTCTTTCCGAGAAAATATACAGTAGTGTAATGCCAAGTTTTTCAAAAGATTTGACTATATGTTCTGCACAATTAGGTAATAATGCAGGAATACTTGGAGCTGTGGCGAATCATTTATCATCTCTATAACAAAGTTGTTTTCACACCGTTTTACTGGAAACAGCTAGCTTTTTGTTCTTTCATTTTGAATTTTCGTATCTCTTTACTTATTGTACACAAAAAAGGAAGCGTACGAAATAGCTGGTTTTACTCATCTATTTCGCATCACTTCCTTTGTTACTTATTCATCTTTGTTTTACCCGATTACCAACTTCGCTGCGCCATACACGCCCGCATCATTTCCCAGTGTAGCAAGTACAAATTTGACCTTATCATTTGCGAAGAACATCTTTTCTTTATAATGTTTCTCTACATTTTCAGTAATCACTTCACCAGCTCTAGACACTCCGCCGCCGATTACGACTACTTCTGGATCAACAATAACCGCTATATTTGCAAGTGCATGTCCTAGATACTGTGTTACTTCATCCACAATATCACTAGCCACTTTATCTCCTGCCTTATATGCATCAAATACGGACTTCGCCGATATCCTAGACTCTCGTAATGTACTGTATTCTTCTGTCGATGCTAGTCGTTTCTTCGCTACTCTTACGATACCTGTAGCAGAAGAATACTGTTCTAAACAGCCATGATTTCCACATCCACAAGAATCTTCTTCATTGTAGTTCACGCAAATGTGTCCGATTTCACCGCCTGCCCCATTACTTCCATTGATGATTTTACCTTTGTAGATAAGTCCACCACCAACGCCTGTTCCTAGTGTAACCATAACTAGGTTCTGATAGCCCATGCCGCCGCCTTTCCACATTTCACCAAGGGCTGCTACATTGGCATCATTTCCTACACTAGTCGGTACGCCAAGCAATTCTTCTGCTTCTCGTTTCACCTCTTTATATTTCCATCCTAGGTTGGCACTTCCATTCACGATTCCTGCATCCGATACTGGCGCTGGAACACCTATTCCGCATCCACAAACATCATTCTTTTCAATCTGATGGGTTTCTAATTTCCCATTCACAGATTCTGCTACGTCAGATAAAATGGTAATTCCTTCATTCTCTGTCTTCGTTACGATTTCCCATTTGTCAATCATATCTCCCGCTGATGTAAATAATGCCATTTTCACTGTTGTTCCACCAATATCGATTCCAATACAATACTTCATTCTGTCACTACTCCTTCATCTTCTTGCTCTCCACCTATGTGGTGGCTTTATTTCTAGCTATATCTTTATTATTTTTTTCCTTGTAAATTCTCTTGTACACGTCTATATAATTCTTGTGCCGCATTATATCCCATTAATTTCTGACGGTGGTTCACTGCAGCTGACTCAACAATAATTGCTAAGTTACGACCTGGTCGAATAGGTATCGAGTGGCAAACCACTTTGTTTCCAAGGAATTCTGTATACTCTTCTGTTAATCCTAGACGATCATATTCTCTATCTTTATCCCATTCTTCTAAGGTAATAACCAAATCAATCTCTTGTGTTTCTCTTACGCTTTGTACCCCAAACATCGCCTTAACATCAACGATTCCGATTCCGCGTAATTCTATAAAATGGCGTGTAATATCTGGGGCTGTTCCTATGAGTGTTGCATCGCTTACTTTGTGAATCTCAACAACGTCATCTGTTACAAGTCGATGTCCACGTTTAATAAGTTCTAGTGCTGCTTCACTCTTTCCGATTCCACTTTCACCCATAATAAGTACACCTACTCCATACACATCCACTAGTACCCCATGAATAGAAATACATGGTGCCAATGCTTCATGTAGCCAACGAATAATCTCTGCTGTGAAAGAAGATGTTTGCTTCTCCGTGCTAAATACTGGAATACCTGCATTTCTCGCTTTTTCTAAGAAAATAGGTCCTGGTTGCAATCCTCGACAAAAGATGTGACAAGGAATATTATATGAATTCAATTTCTCATATGTTTCGATTTTCTTTTCTTCTGATAATGTCTCTACATAGGTATATTCTACATACCCTATAATCTGTACACGGTCTGATTCAAAATGATCAAAAAATCCTGCTAATTGTAATGCAGGTCTATTAATATCTGGAATTAGTACTTCTTTCTGACTAAGATCAATCTCTGGTGTTAAGTTTTTTAAATTCATTTCTTCTACAATCCGTTGTAATTTTACTGTAGTATCTCCTCCGTTCATGTGTATCTCCTTCTCTCCGTTTATTTACTTCTATCATACCCTATTCATGAAAAAATTCATATACTTGTTTCGCTGATTTTTCATTCATTGTTTCAATTTTCTTCAAGTGTTCTACTGTAGCTGATTTCAATTCTTCTATACTTTGAAAATGTCGCATTAAAGCCTTACGTCTCGTTGGTCCTATCCCTGGAATATCATCTAAAATGGAATGCACCTGCCCTTTTCCTCTTAAGCTTCTGTGATATTCTATTGCAAATCTATGGGCTTCATCCTGTATACGTGTTATAAGCTTAAATCCTTCTGTATTACGTTCTATTGGAAGCTCAGTATTATCATAATATAACCCTCTCGTCCTATGCGAATCGTCTTTGACCATTCCACAGACTGGGATATTCAACTGCAATTCTTCCAGTACTTTTAAAGCGATGTTCACTTGACCTTTTCCTCCATCCATCATAATGAGGTCTGGAAAAGAATTAAAGCTATCAGCATCCGCATTTTCCATGCCGTGCTTAAATCGCCTTGTTAAGACTTCTCTCATACTAGCATAATCATCCGCACCTTCTACACCCTTGATTTTAAACTTACGATAATCATTTTTCTTCGGTTTTCCATTTTCATATACTATCATGGATCCTACGGATGAGAATCCACTAATATTGGATATGTCAAAAGCCTCTATCCGACGAATCTTCTGTAATCCAATGATTGATTCAATCTCTTTTACCGCACCTAACGTTCGACTTTCTTCTCGTTTCACTCGCTCTTTATCCGTAGATAAAATCATCTGTGCATTCTTCCTTGCCAACTCTACTAGTTTCTCTTTTTCACCTTTCTTAGGATTCTTTATTGTCACTTTTTGAGTTCTCTTGGTGGTTAACCATTGTTCAATGATTTCTCTCTCTTCCAATTCCACTTGTATCATCAACTCTGCTGGAATATAAGGTGTCCCTGCATAGAATTGCTTAATAAAACTTGATATAATATCTGCTTCCGAATCCTCCACAGCCACTTTTAAGTAAAAATGATCTCGCCCTATAAGTCGGCCTCCACGAATGAAGAATATCTGAACAATCGCATCTGTTTCTTCCATTGCAAGTGCTATGATATCACGATCACTTTGATCACTATTGGTAATCTTTTGCTTCTGTGATATCTGCGTAACACTATTTAATAATTCTCTATATTCAATTGCTTTTTCAAATTCTAAACTTTCTGAAGCTTCTAACATCTTCTCTTGTAATTGGCGTATTACCGGTTCAAAGTTCCCTCCTAGAAAAGACACTACACCCTTCACATAAGCACGATAGGACTCCTGATCAATATAACCTTGGCACGGAGCTTGGCATTGGTGGATATGGTAATTCAGACATGGGCGCTCTTTCCCTATATCCTTCGGAAGGTTTCTGTTACAACTTCTAATATTATATAGTTTTCTTACAAGCTCTATGGTGTCTTTTACTGCGGTTGCACTGGTGTACGGTCCAAAGTATTTCCCTTTATCTTTCCCCATACTTCTAGCTAACATCACTCGTGGATATGGTTCATCTACCGTTACACGAATAAATGGATAGGATTTATCATCCATAAGCATCGTATTATATTTGGGATGATGTTCCTTGATTAGATTACATTCTAGTACCAATGCCTCTAATTCCGAATCAGTCACAATATATTCAAATCTCGCAATGTGGGTCACCATTCTTTCTATTTTGGCTCCTTTATTTCTACTGGATTGAAAATATTGTCTCACTCTATTCTTAAGGCTGATTGCTTTCCCTACATATATAATCTGGTCTTTTTCATCATGCATTAAATATACGCCTGGTTTTCCAGGTAATTTTTTTAGTTCTTCTTCTATTATAAATTCTCTCTTTTCCATATGTTTATTATATCTTTTTCCAAAATAAAATGAAAGGTCTCCCTTTCATTTTATTTTTCTTCTTTATATACAATTGTTCTTAATCTTGTAAATCTTCTTCGTCAAATAGAGGTTCTTCTATACTATCACCATCATTCTCGTCAGTATATGGATATACTTCTTTCTCAGCTTTGTCTACTTTCTTCTCCTCTGATGATAATATCTCTATTCTGGAATTTTGTTTTCCTTGAAGTTCTATATCTTCGTCAGTCGGTGGCAAACCTTCCACTTCACGGAATATCTTCATGAATTCTTTTCCTGTAATGGTTTCTTTTTCAATTAAGAAATCTGCAATTTTATCAAGTGTCACTCTATGCTCACTAAGTAATTTCTTCGCTATATCGTAAGATTCTTTTAGCATTTTCATTACTTCTTGGTCTATCTCTGCTGCTGTGGCTTCTCCACAATTACTTACTGCTCTTCCATCTAAATAACGGTGCTGAATCGATTCTAGTCCTATCAGTCCGAATTTATCCGACATGCCGTACTGAGTAATCATGCTTCTTGCAATCTTAGTTGCTTGCTCTATATCGTTCGAAGCTCCTGTTGTCACTGTATCAAATACTATTTCTTCCGCCGCGCGTCCTGCCAAATATCCTACGAGCATTGCTTCTAGCTCTTTCTTGGTATTCAAGAACTTCTCTTCTTCTGGTGTCTGCATTACGTAACCAAGTGCTCCCATCGTTCTTGGAACAATGGTGATTTTCTGCACTGGTTCTGAATCTTTCTGAAGCGCACTTACAAGTGCATGTCCCACCTCATGATAAGATACAATGCGTCTTTCTTCTTTATTTAAGACTCTATCTTTCTTTTCTTTCCCTACAAGTACTACTTCTACTGCTTCAAATAAATCTGCTTGTGATACTGCTTTTCTATTATGTTTTACTGCATTAATTGCTGCTTCATTAATCATATTCGCTAAGTCAGAACCTACCGCTCCTGAAGTCGCTAATGCAATTGCCTCGAAATCGACTGTTTCATCCATCTTAACATCTTTGGCATGTACCTTCAGTACATCGATACGACCTTTTAAATCTGGCTTATCAATGATAATTCTTCTATCAAATCTACCTGGTCTCAATAATGCTGGATCTAATACTTCTGGTCTGTTGGTCGCTGCAAGTAATAATAACCCTTTATTCGTCTCAAATCCATCCATTTCAGTCAATAATTGATTCAATGTCTGCTCGCGTTCATCATTTCCACCCATCGCTGTATCACGGCTTTTACCAATCGCATCAATTTCATCAATAAATACGATACATGGTGCTGTTTTTTGTGCTTCTTTAAATAAATCACGAACACGTGATGCTCCAACCCCTACGTACATCTCTACAAAGGCTGAACCTGATAATGAGAAAAATGGTACATTCGCTTCTCCTGCTACTGCCTTAGCTAATAAGGTCTTCCCAGTTCCTGGTGGTCCAACTAAGAGCGCACCTTTTGGTAACTTCGCACCTATTCCCGTATATTTCCCTGGATTATGCAAGAAATCAACGACTTCTTGTAACGATTCCTTCGCCTCATCTTGTCCTGCTACATCTTTAAAGGTAACACCAGTAGATTTCTCTACGTATAGCTTAGCATTATTCTTCCCAACTCCCATAATGCCGCCACCTTTACCCATCTTTCTAAATAAGATGTTAAAGATTACTAACATAATAATAAATGGTAATATCATGCTAATAAGGCTATAGATAAGACTTGTATTAGAGCTTTCTAGCGTTCCTTCGTATATTAATTCTCCATTCTCATCTGCTGCTTCTAATCGATCAATTAATTGAGAGTCTGGTATCATAACCGTATAATATGTTGTCACAATTGCTAATTCATCTGTAGATTCCGTGTCAGACTTTGGCGTAATCTCAATCTCCCCAGCCAAACTATCAATTACCACTTTCTCTATCTCTTGTTTTTCGAGCATCTCTACAAATTCACTATATGATATTTCTTGTGATGATGTACTATCCATAAATTGATACATGAACATAATCGCACACAAGGTTATTAACGCTGTAAATAATACTACATTAAATGATTGTTTATTATTATTGTTATTATTGTTGTTATTGTTGTTCTTATTATTTGAATTGTTGTCCATTCTTTTCCTCCTCATGGGTATCTTACTATTATATGTTGGAATGTGATTTTTATCAACAGAAAGATTGTGAAAAATCTAAGTCTTTCCAACTATTCATCCACTGTTGGTGTATACGTTTACAACTCTAGATAGATTAATGCAAATTTAGCAATTTTTAATAATATTTCTCGTATGAATCATAGACTTTCTCTTTTCTCAAGATAATATTTATAGTATAATTGGCTCTATGATTAATGAAGGATGTACATACGAAGAGGAGAG
This sequence comes from Eubacteriales bacterium, assembly GCA_044425575.1. Lineage (GTDB taxonomy): Bacteria > Bacillota > Clostridia > Lachnospirales > Lachnospiraceae > JAWXVE01. The sequence continues at coordinate 7,280 of JAWXVE010000086.1, forward strand.
TTGGAATGAAGATAGGATTTGATAACGACAAGTATTTAGCGATGCAATCGCAACATATACGTGAAAGAATTAATAAATTTGATAATAAATTATACTTAGAATTTGGTGGGAAATTATTTGATGACTACCATGCATCAAGAGTATTGCCAGGATTTGAACCTGACAGCAAATTACGTCTTCTCAAGGAACTTTCTGATCA
>JAWXVE010000016.1:0-37784 GCA_044425575.1 Eubacteriales bacterium
CGCTGTAGCGGATTTAATCATAGCAAGTATAAAGAAATCTCATCATTGGCATCTTCTTGCATCTTCTGTAGATTATCGTATTGACTCTCGAAGTACTCTTCTAAGCTACCAGTCGCCCCAATAAAAACTGCTTTCGTAGAGCTACTACCTGCATCTAACTCCACATCCGCCAAAGCATCGTACATCTGGTTGAAGATTGTGGTAAATCCTTCAATGGAATCATTGTCCATAAAGTAATTCTCAATTTGTGCCATGTAGTAGGATTTAACCTCGTATTCACCTGTACTAGAATTATTATCCCAATACTTCACATCATAGTATTCATCTCGCATACGTTCAATTGCAATTACTTCTACACCAGCCCCCGCACAACCATACTCAGCAAAGGTACGAAGTGCATCGCTAGCTGTTTGTACAGTAGTCTGTCTACTATACCCTTCTGTATCGGCATTTGCCACGTTGTTCGCCGTAGTATTAAGCGCTATATTAGCTGCTTGTAATCCTGAATATGCAATGGTAAGTCCAAAAAATTGTGATGACATCTATATTCCTCCATCTTATGTAATCTGTTGACTAAGCTCCAAGTGTATTAATAATGTGTTCAATCATCTCATCAATGGTGGTAATATATCGACTAGCTGCATTGTATGCATTTTGGAATCGCACCATATTGGATAATTCTTCATCTGATGATACACCTAATATACTCTGTCTTGCACTCTCCACCGTCTCAACTGTCTGTTGTTGATATTCCATAACACTCTTATAAACATAACCTGAGTTACCCACTTGAGACACTAATGAGGAATAGTAATCCATAATATTCGTCTGGGTCAACACATTGGGGTTTAGGGTATAAGCAGCATCATCAAAGGCTTCCTTTAATTGCTCTAATGTCTCAAAATCCACAGAACCATCTTCCTTTATAAATCCCAATAAGGTCGGTTCTTGTACTAATTCTTCGTTCATAATAATATTAGCAGTGGTGAATAATGTGTCAGAGTTATTGCCTTCTACAATCTCTTCGCCCTCGTAACCACTCACTAATTGAAACATCTCTGGATAACCTGCTTCTGTAAGAGTATCATTAATCATAGTAACAACGTTATGAATTAATTGATCGAATTCTGCTTGCACATTCATAAGAACCGATTCTGCAATTTCCGTATTATACGTATCTGCATCCAGCATATCTGTATAATTAGCTCTATGATCGCCTCTAGCCAATAGAGTTGCCTTTAATGATCCGATGTCCGTATCTAGTGCTGATGAAATAGTCTTTGTCAAATCAAATACCGCACCAGACTCTGAAATATCGTAAACCTTGTTGCCATTGGCATCAAATGAATAGCTTGCATTTTGTGGCCAAAATGGTGTTGCGAATCCAGTAACAGTGTCATAATAGAGCTCCATCTCATATACATTCGTCTCTGTTACAAATGGTTCTCCTTCAATCTTAATTGTTACCGCTCCAGTAGAAGTTTCTGTTACATCAATGTCTACCATTGCACTTAATTCATCTAATAATTGATTCCTAGCATCTCGTAAGTCATTGGCATTCTCTACTCCTGCAGATTCGATATAGCGAATCTGTTCGTTTAATAGGGATATCTGATTCCCATATGCGTTAATTGTCTCTGTAGTAGAGATAACGCTTGCATTTAAGTTGTCTTGATAACTGCTCAAACTACTATAGACTGATTGCGCTCTTTCTAGGAAAGAGGAGCAAGTCTGAACAAGGAGTGCTTGCGTAACTGCTCCGTCTGGTTCTTTGGATAATTCTTGAATGGCTGTGTACAAATCATCTAATGAATCTTGGAAAGCCACTTCATTTAACTCTCCTAGCACAACCTCAACTTCTGCCAATACATTATAAGAAGTCTCGTAGAATGCACTTCTACCAGACTCCGTTCTATACGATACATCTAAAAAGTAATCACGAACTTGTCTAGTTGCTGCAAAAGTTACACCTGTTCCATATTGTTGCCATCCTACTGAATTGTAGTCGATGGATATGGTGGTATAGTCGCTAGTTGCCTGATAGGCTTGCTGCCTGACATAACCTTCTGTATCAACATTCGCTAAATTGTGAGCTGTTGTATTAAGGGAATTTTGTCCCGCTTGTAATCCAGATACACCTACATAAAGTCCACTAAATAATGACATATGAATACCTCTTTCTCAAATCTATTGCTTGGCATCAAACCCACTCGGGTTGTGCCCAAATAAGGAACCATTATTAAATGCGTCCTTATTGTAATTAGCAGTTTCTGGTGCCGTGTTCATCGCCTTAAGTAGATTCAAATCGAATGCTACCATTTCCATAGCATTATCAATTAACAACTTATTCTGCTCATTTACTTTCGAAAAAGTTCCAAGCGTCGATTTTAATTGATCATGCGCCTTAGCCAATGCTTGCTGTTCAGCTGGTCGATTGCTTAACATTTCTACAAGATCCACCAACTTTAAAGTTTCAACGTCCCTGTTAATTACTTCAGCAATATCTTTCAGAGTCTGTACTCTGGATTTCTCAATCTGCAATATTCTGCCTACAATAACATGCTCTTCATCCGTGATTGCATTTAGTTCATCTATCTTTCTATGAATAATTGTTGGGGTTTTACGATTAGACAGTTCTACGAGCAATTCATACTCTGCGTTCTCCTCGCCTAGAATTTCAATGAGATTCTCCATTAAACTCGCCACTAGTATAATCCTCCCTTATTTATGAAAATAGTCCTTGCTGTTCTTCATATTTTGCCATTAATTTATCAGCAAAATTACTTGCACTTACATTGTAAGTACCATTCTGTACTTGTTCCTTAATTGGTGCAGCAATATCTTCCCTAATATCTGCTGCTTCTGTAACGGCTTGCTTAGCAGTTTGAATTGATTTTCCAAGATTAGAAATATCAACTTGGTCTGCCGAAGTAGCTGCATTAGATGGCTCCATTTTGCCATTTTTCTTTGGTTGGTAAATCTGTTGTACTGATGTATATGATTCTATACGCATAATTGCACTCTCCCTTCTGCAATTGATTTCTATACTATTATATCGGGCATTTTCGTAAAAACTTTATATGTTTCATGTGATTTCTCGTTCTTTTTTCTTCTCTAATCGCAACTGCTTAAAGAAATTGCTAATCAAGCTACTACACTGTTCCTCTAAAACATGACCTGTCACTTCTACTTGATGATTGAATTCTTCCATTTGCAATAAATTTAGTACAGACCCTGCGCAGCCTGCTTTGGAATTGTAGCTCCCAATAACTACGCGCTTCATTCTAGCTTGCACAATGGCTCCCGCACACATTTGACATGGTTCTAAGGTCACATACATGGTACAATCTTCTAGTCTCCAATCTCCAACTTTCTTACTAGCTCGCTTAATCGCAAGCAATTCTGCGTGGGATAACGTATTTTTATCCGCATTCCTTCTGTTATATGCACGCGCAACCACGGTATCATCTTGTACAATAATACATCCAATAGGCACCTCTAAGAGTGCTTCTGCCTTCTGCGCTTGTTTCAATGCCAATTTCATATACATTTCATCTTGTGTCATGGGTTTTTCCTTTATGATTCGCTTTTTAATGTTACACTTCTATAATAGTACCCAAATGTTCCACGGGGAATGTCCTCTTCAAGACCACAATCAAAGTGAGAGAAGCCAAACATAACAGCTACCGCCTTCTCTCTTGTATAGTAATTCCCAGGAACTGCTATATAATAGGAATTCACTAGCTTCCCCAACAATAGATATCCATAGTTATAATAACCGTGTAATAAAAAGCTATTTTCTTTTAATTCGCATCCTGCTGAAAGATAGTCTAAGGAATCCAAGGAAAATTTCAAGTATTCATATGCCCCTTGTCCTTCTAATGGCTTATAGGGTTGGTGTTGTCTCGTTAACTTCTCCCACACATCGACCACCCCAAGCTGTTCCACTTCTTTCGTCTCTTTCAAGCAAGTATTCTCATTCTCGCTTCCATTCTCACTTCCATTTCCATTTCCATAATAATAATTCAACCTTATCCCTCCTGTTATTTTCCACTAATCTATGAGGGGATAAGGTTGTTTATACCTGTTATTATTTACTCTGCTCTAAATAGTTCATATAACTCACTACCATCATTGCAATCTTAAAGGTCAAAGCATCATCAAAGTTGCGCAAGTCAAGTCCTGTGACTTCTTGCAGCTTATCAATACGATACACTAAGGTATTGCGATGAATGTATAATTGTCTTGATGTCTCAGATACATTTAAATTATTCTCAAAGAACTTATCAATTGTAGATAAAGTCTCTTCATTTAAAGCATCTGGTAATTTCTCGCCAAATATTTCTCGAATAAACATCTTACACAAGTTAGTTGGCAATTGGTAGATTAACCGCCCAATGCCCAAGGTGTGGTACGCAATTACTTGCTTCGATACGTAGAAGATGCGCGACACGTCTAATGCCATTTTCGCTTCCTTGTAAGATTTAGATACTTCTTGCAGTTCCGTTACAATTGTTCCATACGCTACTTTGGCCGTTGTCATAGCCTCTGTATTAAGCATGGTCACTATGGTGTTTGCAACATCATCTGCTTGCTCACACCACCCCTCTTGATCCATAGCCTTAATTAGTATTACATTTCTCTCGTCCACTGCGGTAATATAATCCCCTTGCTCCTTTGTATAGAGACTACGAAGCATTTCTACCGAATCCTGATCACTCCCCTCTTTCATTTCAATGAGGAATACTAGTCTTGGTACTTCAATGGGCACATGAAGTTTTTTGGCGCGATTATAAATATCCACAAGCAACAAGTTGTCTAATATAAGATTTTGGAAGAAGATGTTTCGATCGAATTTTTCTTTATAGGCAATCATCAGATTCTTTAACTGTGCTACCACAATCTTCGACACCATAAACACATGGTCATGTTCACCTCGTGCAACTAATACATATTGTACCTCTCCTCCCTCTATGACCTTGGCATAATGATTACCTCCAATGGTCTGACTGTCTGCTAATGATTCTACAAAACTCAGCGATAATCGAGGTTCGATTATCAGTTCTGGACAAGTGGTTGCAACTGTAACACCTGCAACATCTATTACGCACAAGTCAATTTTCGTAATCATTTTAATTTCGTCAATGCTGGTCTGTATAATGGTAGCTGTTATCATATTAGTATCCGTCCTTTTTCTAATATTAATCTCTTTGGTCTCGTTATAATAGTATAACAATAAAAAAAGAGCGTTGCAATATAAATTGCACGCCCTCTTATTATTTTTCTTAATTTGTAATAACTTGCTCTGTTTCCTTATCAAAAACGTGAATTTTCTCAACATCAATTGCAAATTTTACAACATCTCCCGGTCTAGCACTTGTGCGTGAATCTACTCTTGCTGTCATTGGGAATTCTTCTAAATCAAAGTATAAGTAAACTTCTGCACCTAATAACTCGTATACTTTAATCGTTGTTTCAAATATATTCTTAGAAGATTCAATCATCATTTCTGAATCGTATACATCTTCTGGACGAATACCAAAAGTAACGATTTTACCTGCATATCCACCTTCGATGATTTTCTTCGCTTTTGCTGGTGGAAGTTGAATCTTGTTCTTTGCAATTACTAATGATACATTATCACCACTTACTTCTACTTTAGCATCTAAGAAGTTCATCTGTGGGGAACCCATGAAACCAGCAACGAATAAGTTGTTCGGTCTTTCATATAAGTTCTGTGGTGAATCTACTTGGTGGATAATACCATCTTTCATAACTACGATTCTAGTACCAAGTGTCATAGCTTCTGTTTGATCATGTGTTACATAAATAATAGTTGTACCTAATCTTTGATGTAATTTTGCAATTTCAATACGCATTTGCACGCGAAGTTTTGCATCTAAGTTTGATAAAGGTTCATCCATTAAGAATACTTTTGGATTACGTACAATAGCACGTCCCATAGCAACACGTTGTCTTTGTCCACCAGATAATGCTTTTGGTTTACGTTCTAATAATGGTGTTAAGTCAAGAATTTGAGCTGCTTCTTTTACCATTTTGTCAATTTCGTCTTTTGGAACTTTTCTTAATTTAAGACCGAATGCCATGTTATCATACACAGTCATATGTGGATATAATGCGTAATTTTGGAAAACCATCGCAATATCACGATCTTTAGGTTCTACGTCATTTACTACACGATCACCGATTTTCAATTCACCTGAAGTAATATCTTCAAGTCCAGCAATCATTCTTAATGTTGTTGATTTACCACATCCTGATGGTCCTACGAAAATAATAAATTCTTGATCTGCAATGTCAAGATTGAAATTCTTAACTGCCTCGAAACCATTTGGATAAGCTTTGCAAATATTGTTTAATGTTAAACTTGCCATGTTAAATTCCTCCTAATTAATTGTTGTGTCTATACATTTAATATAACGTCATTATATATGATAATTATTTATTTTACCATACCATTATTACACAAATTATTTAGAAACCATTGTACTTGTTGTCATTCATTATGTCGAATTTTTATTCATTTCCGACATCTTGTCTAACATTCCAGAATCACATTGTGCATATTGTCTAATTAGAATTATATACTACTGCACGGTTCTTTCCTTGCTTTTTCGCAATGTATACAGCTTTATCTGCATTGTTATATAAATCCTCAAAAGTGACACCATCCACTGGGTAAGTAGAAATACCAATACTAGCTGTAACAGAATACTTTACGTATTCCCCTATTCGGAAGTCATGGAATACATGTTCAATCTTCTTCGCTTCCACTTCCACTGGAATATGTTCTGGCAAATCTTTCACGAATACTAGGAACTCATCTCCACCAATACGACCTACAATGTCGGTAGCTCGAAATGCCGTTTCGAGACGAAGTGCTATTTCTTTTAACACCTGATCCCCAAAAGCATGTCCACGAGTATCATTAATATTCTTAAAATTATCAATATCTACAAGGCAGAAAATTCCCTTACTATGATGATTGAGTGCTACATACTCTCGAATCTTCTCTTCTGTAGTAATCTTATTATAGATATCTGTTAGTAAGTCTTTGTCTGCCTTCTCTTCTAATTCATGGCTCGTTACTTTAAACTCAGCTTTCATACGATATACAACATACCCCCACAAGGCCAATAGTAATGCAAGAGCTGCCACCATATTGAAAACTAAGTATTTCGTATCTGTCCAGTAAGTTGAAATCAACCCCTTCACATAACTCTCATTGAAGAAAACTGTAAGAAACATATCTTCACCTTCTAGCAATGGAATAACAGCTAGATAACTACACCCTTCAATAGATTTATCGAGAGGTAATATCCGTAGTGTTTGCTCTCGAATACCCATTCGTAAAATGGTAGAAGCTTCTCGATCACCGGACTCTTCTAGCAACGTATAGATATCAATTCCTTTTAGAAAATAACTACTTGTTCCACTACTTAGAATAGATTGTCCTTCCCCGTCTACAATCATCATCTGCGCAGTTCCATATAGCTCTGTACTGTAATAATTCTGCCGAATTAAATCAATGGGATAGAAGAGATATAGAACATTTTGTACTTGCCCCTCATTCTCAATGGGAATTACTGATACAATGGCAGGAGTCTCCATCACCTCATCCCCTTCCATATAAAAGTAAGCTTGTTCTCCTTCACCTACTTCTGTTAGTACATATTCCTTGTCCGATAAGTCAACTCGACGTCCATATTGGTCTTTTCCACTTCCACTAAGATCTGCAAATACCACCACTTCTGCATCGGACTCTTGAGCTAGTAACTTGCATGCATCTAATGCAAACAGTGAACTCACATCTTGGTAACTTTCAATAATATACGACACAGGGATGCCAATGGATGTCATATACTCAATCTCACCTACCGTGTCTTCTTGGTACTCCTTCATTACTAATTCCATCATAGCTTCTGCACCACTCACTGCTCTACGATGAGAACTTGCAGTAAACTGAACCACCAGAACCAGAAGAACCACCAAAAAACCAGCAATCGGAAGTATCCACTTTGCTAGAATTTCTCTTTTTTTCTTTAACACTTAGCGCACTCCTTCCCATCATCGTCCAAGGCGACGAATCATTCTTCTTCTACTAGAACTTCTTCTAATTGTTCACTCTCTACTGCATCACCCAGTTGAGATTCTTCAATCTTCTTAAAGATTGCCACAAGAAGATAAGAACATCCATATGCTGGGAGTGCAATTCCTAGTAAGATAATCAGCGGTGCTATATATGGTACAAAATACGTAATCGCAAATGGCGAAAGATGGATCAAAACCATTAAAATCGTCTTGGGCAATTGTGTTAGTGCAAGTAAAAATGCATTCTTTAACGTTGCTCTACACGTATTTTCGAAACGTGCTTGCAAAGGAAACAGGTACATGATAATAGTGGCAAACAACATTGCCAGCATCATCAATGCCACTAGCAAAACTCTCTGGTATGGTGTCTGCATAACAATCGCAATCGCAAAATCAATTACCAAGACACCGCCTACTCCAACAATTAATAGCCACAGAAGAATCCCCTGCTTAAAGTTATCACGAAATGCTTGAAAATATGGTTTTGTTAAGTACCCTTCTTCTCCTCGCAGTATTTTCATGGTCATGTAGTATAGTGCGGTAATGGCAGGACCTATGGTAATAATTGGAATGCAACAAATTATGGTTAGAATATTAAGCCACATAAGATCACATAATCTGGCGAGCCCTCTCATAATCGGACTATCTAAATTAAATAAATTTCTCATTCTCATTTCCTATCTCTATTTGATAATGGGTTATAAATGCAACTTCATTGGTAATGCAATGATTCCTTTGTGGACAGTTGAATGTCCTATATTCTCAAATCCTAACGCATGGTAAAATCCTATGGCATACGGAGCTGCATTTACCGTTACATAAGAAACTCCTTTGGTATCCTTTACATATTTATACAAAGTTCTTACCAAGCTGCTTCCAATCCCCATGGCATGATATCCCTCTCGTACAAATAGCAAGGATATATGGGACACATCTCGCAAAGTAATCAAACCAATTAATTCGTTGTTTGCGCGTGCCACTAGCATCTCATAATCTCCCTTTAGAAAGAGCTTATGTAATGTTTCATCTGTAATAAATTCGCCAAAACTCTTGATTCCTTCGTTGGTATAATCACTTGCATCATACTTGAGAAAGGTGCGCCACGCTAACCACATGGCATCTCCCCACTCATCTTCCATAGCTGGACGAATGGTATATCGCACTTCTTCTTGTTCCATAACCTTCCCACACTACCTATCTTGCTTGATTGTCAATTCCGACTATAAGTATTTATATTATAACGATTTTATACTCTTTTTACAAGTGAATTTATTCGATTTACCTAGAATATTTTCACTAAATTGTTAACATATTTCCGCCCCAGATGGCATTGGTTTCTCCGGTGTTACAAGTGCTAATTGACCCTTGTCATCTTCTGCACACAGAATCATCCCCTCTGACACAACACCCGCTAAGGTAGCAGGTTTCAGATTCACAAGCACCATAACTTTCTTGCCAACCATCTCTTCTGGTGAATAAAATTGCTTGATTCCAGATACAATTTGCTTCACAGTAGAACCAATCTTCACTTGTGAGCATAATAATTTCTTGGATTTCTTCACTGCTTCACAAGATAATATTTCACCCACTTGAAACTGCATCTTCATAAAGTCTTCGTAGGCAATCTCCCCCTTGGCTTCTAGGTCAATTACAGGCTCTTCCACAACAGCTTGTTCCATTCCACGCTCTGCAAACATAGCTTCCGCCTTCTGTAACACTTCTTCCATATCAAGTCTGGCAAATAAAATCTCTGGAGACTTGGTTACGCAAGTACCACTTGGATATAATCCAAAAGTATCTAGTTGCTCAAATTCCCTTAAGGATGCATGAAGTTGTTCCGCAATTTTCGTAGCTGTATTTGGCATAAAAGGCTCTAGTAGAGAAGCGCTGATGAGAATCCCTTCTACTAAATGATATAAGACAGTTGATAATCGGTCTTTCTGTGCTTCGTCTTTGGCTAAAATCCATGGTTGAGTTTCATCAATGTACTTATTGCAACGCTTTAATAACACAAAAATTTCTGAAATGGCATCTGCCACTTTTAAGTGTTCCATTTTACCAATCACACGATCTCTTGTCTCTACTGCTAATAGCTCTAACTCTCTGTCGAAGTCGTCATTCACCTTACAGTCTTCTACAACACCATCAAAATACTTGTTACACATAGAGATTGTTCGATTCACAAGATTCCCTAAAGTATTGGCAAGATCTGAATTCAAACGTTCTACTAGTAATTCCCAAGAAATGGTTCCATCATTTTCAAATGGCATTTCATGCAATACAAAGTAACGTACTGCATCCACTCCGAAAAATTCCACCAAATCATCTGCATATAGCACATTGCCTTTTGATTTGCTCATTTTACCATCTCCTTGCAACAACCAAGGATGTCCAAATACTTGATGAGGTAATTCTTCTCCAAGTGCCATTAAAAAGATTGGCCAATATATCGTGTGAAAACGAATAATGTCTTTGCCAATGAGGTGTAAATCTGCTGGCCACAACTTCTGATATTCGTCACTGCTTGTCCCATCGCAATCATAACCAATCCCTGTAATGTAGTTCGTTAGGGCATCTAGCCATACATAGACTACGTGTTGCTCATCAAAATCTACTGGAATCCCCCACTTAAATGAAGTCCTTGATACACATAGGTCTTGCAATCCTGGTAGCAGGAAGTTATTCATCATTTCATTCTTTCTTGAAACTGGTTGAATAAATTCTGGGTGTGTCTGAATATGTTCAATTAAACGATCTGCGTACTTGCTCATGCGGAAGAAATAAGCCTCTTCCTTAGCACTCTTCACTTCTCGACCACAATCAGGGCATTTCCCTTCTTCTAATTGGGATTCTGTCCAGAAAGATTCACAAGGTGTACAGTATAACCCCTCATAGGAACTCTTGTAAATATCTCCTTGTTCATACAACTTACGGAAGATTTTCTGTACTTGCTTCTTATGTTGTGTATCTGATGTTCTTACAAAATTATCATAGGAAGTATCCATTAAATCCCATAAACTCTTAATATCTGCTGCCACAGAATCTACAAATGTTTGAGGAGAAACTCCTGCTTCTTCCGACTTAATCTCTATCTTTTGTCCATGCTCATCTGTTCCAGTTTGGAAGCATACTTCATATCCTTCTCTTCTCTTAAATCGAGCAATACTATCTGCCAGTACAATTTCATAACTATTTCCAATATGTGGCTTTCCTGATGTATAGGCAATTGCCGTGGTAATATAATATTTTCCCTTGCTCATGTTTTTTCTCCATTCTGATTCCTATATACTTCTTCTTAAAGTACCATATTTTTTCTATAATTGCAATTGAGTTTCACTTCTAAACTAAGGATTTCTTCCATATACTTTCAAAAAGTATATGGTGGTGATTATTTGAAGAAAAAGTACTTGATGTTTCTCCTATTACCTGTTGTTTTCCTAGCACTCCTTCTCACGCTAGTACTCCAACCCAAAAGTGCAGATGAATTATTTACTTCCTACGTCATTGCATATTGCCAAGATTGTTTTAAAAACGATGCACTTTCTTTACATTATTCTATTTCAAACCCTTCTATCTATGGCATAGAAGAAGCCTCCAGCGGACTACCTATTTATAACCAAGATGCTTACATGAATCAATCCAATCAACTTGCGAATCAACGTTTAGAACTAGAAGCCATTGAGTATTCCCAGCTTTCTCCCATGTACCAAGAAGATTATAAATTATTATACAACACACTCAGCACTGCCTACGTACAATGCAACTACCCTTATTATGCAAATCCACTTACTCCGGATTCTGGCATGCAAACTTCTTTGCCCATTCTGTTATCTGAGTTTTATCTAGAAGATGTGGATGATATCGAAACTTATTTTATAATTTTACAAGGAGTTCCAGATTACTTAAACGGATTATATGATTATATGTGCGACCGTATGGAATATGGCATTCCTTGTTCTGGTGCATCACTAGCAGAAACCGCAAGCCAATGTTACGAAATTTTCAATGCAGAAGAACTAAATAATGGCACACATTTTCTGATTGTCACCTTCCAAGAGCGGTTAACAGACTTACTAGATAAGTCCATTATTACAGAAGCGGAGTATACGGACTACATCAGTACGAATGAGGAATTGCTTACCACCTTATGCCTACCTGCCTATGAATCTCTGGCCATTCAATTAACATCATTAGATGGTACTTGCCAAACAGAGGTAGGTTTGTCTAGTTATCCAGATGGGCAAGAGTATTACACCTATCTTCTTGCGCAAGCCACTGGAAGCGCCAGAAGCATTCCAGAGTTAAAAGAGTTGTTAACCACCTCTTTTCAGACCACTTATATGGATTATCTAGAAACTGCACAAACTATCGAGGAACTTCTATTAATCTCCAGCGAAGATGTTACCTTATCCCTCCCCTTTTCTACTTGTGATGAAATGATTGAAGATCTTATTGTGCAAATGGCAGATGATTTCCCTGTTCTAGGCAACGGTACTGAAATTTCCTATACGGTAAAAGAAGTCACTCCTAGCCTTGAACCCTATGTGGCACCTGCTTTCTATCTCATACCTCCTATGGATCGCATTGCTAGTAATACTATTTATGTGAATTATGAATATCCCATTGATCCACTTACCTTATATACTACTTTAGCACATGAAGGGTATCCTGGTCATCTTTACCAATCTGTATATCATTATATGTCAGCTGCATCCCTTACTGATGCATTGCTTACACCCCTAATGTCTTATCTAGGTTATGTGGAAGGTTGGGCATACTATGTGGAGAATCTATCCTACGAATATGCCAAAGAATCTTTGGTCGATTCACCCACCTATACCTTATCTGCACTTTATATAGATTCCATACGACTAAATAGAAACCTCCAACTATGTTTCTATTCCTTACTTGATCTGGCCATTCATTACGATGGTATTTCTTATGAGGAAACACATGCTCTTTTAAGTCAATTTGGCATTACGGATGTTTCCCAAACACGTGAGATGTACGATTACATTGTACAAAATCCTGCTACCTACCCTACTTACTATATCGGTTATGAGGAAGTACTGGCTACAAAAGAACTTGCACAAGAACTCTGGCAAGATTCCTATAGTGAATTAAATTTTCATACCTTTTATCTAGAAGAAGGACCTATGGACTTTGCCACATTACAAGAAAAAATAGCACTGTATTAGAGTGCTATTTCCCTTGTATGAATCTAATTATGATACAAAATCCAGAAATTCAAATATACTGCGTAGGTAATCCATAGTAAATATGGTATCTGCAAGTAGGATGCTTTGGGATAAATCGTATAAAATTCCTGTATCATCATAACAACCGCCGCCCAAAGTAAGGCTAAGATTCCAAGTGCTGCTGCATTATTTTCTAACACGAAAAATAAGAATGGCCAGATTAAATTCAATGCTAATTGTGCAAAAAACACAAAAACTGCTTCTGTTGTTAACTTGGAAGGTCGGGATAATACGTAATAGAGAGACACACCCATAAGCCCATATAAAATAGGCCAAACAATTGCAAACAGTATGGGTGGTGGTGCCAACGCTGGCAGTTCTAATACCGCATATACTTCCTTCGCATTTGTTGAAAAATAACTTGCAATTGCAAATGAGATTGCCGACACAATTACACTAATTCCAATAGTTTTCCATTTTGCCATGTTCAATACCTCCTGTTTCTATCATATGTATGATAAAACAAGGGGAATGATACCATTTCAAGTGATTTTCTAAAATTCACAAGTATGAACAGTTCTTGGAAATGGGATTACGTCACGTATGTTGCTCATACCAGTAAGGTACATCACTGCTCGCTCAAATCCTAGTCCAAACCCCGCATGTCTCGTGGTTCCATACTTCCGAAGGTCTAAGTAGAAGGCATATTCTTCACTTGATAGCCCTTCTTCCTCCATTCGGTCCAATAGGGTCTGGTAATCTTCTTCTCTTTGACTTCCTCCAATAATCTCTCCAATGGCTGGTACAAGGCAATCCATTGCAGCTACTGTCTTTCCATCTGGATTGCGTTTCATGTAAAAAGCTTTGATTTCCTTTGGATAATCTGTTACAAAAATTGGCTTACAAAATACTACTTCTGTTAAATAACGTTCATGTTCTGTCTGTAAATCACATCCCCAAGTAACAGGATAAGTAAATTCATCATTATGAGGCTCTAGTAATGCAATGGCTTCTGTGTAGGTAATATGTCCAAATTCCGAGTCTACCACACTTTGCAAACGTTCAATTAATCCCTTGTCCACAAATGTATTCAAAAATTCCATTTCTTCTGGTGCATGTACTAGTACATAACGAATCATATATTTTAAAAGGCTTTCTGCTAATATCATATTATCTTGCAAATCAGCAAATGCTATCTCCGGTTCAATCATCCAAAATTCTGCCGCATGGCGAGTGGTATTGGAGTTCTCAGCACGAAAAGTTGGCCCAAATGTATATATATTGCGAAATGCCATGGCATAAGTCTCGCCATTTAATTGTCCACTTACTGTTAAGCTTGTCTGTTTTCCAAAAAAGTCTTGGTCATATGCGATTTCATTCTCTTCCTTACGCGGTATATGCTCTAAATCTAGGGTAGTTACTTGAAACATTTTACCCGCGCCCTCACAATCATTTCCTGTAATGATTGGGGTATGCACATAGATAAAATCACGTTCTCTGAAAAATTCGTGTATGGAATATGCGATTAAAGAACGTATGCGAAATACTGCTTGAAAGGTATTCGTCCTTGGTCTTAAGTGGGGCATACTTCTTAAGTATTCAAATGTATGACGCTTTTTCTGAAGGGGATATTCGCTTCTCGATGCTCCTTCTAATTCAATACAAGTTGCCTTTAACTCTAGTGGTTGCTTCCCCTGAGGCGTTTTTACAATCTTGCCCGTAACAAGAACTGCTGCGCCAACTCCAGCTTCTTTTGCTATCTCTATACCCTGCATTCCTTCTTCGTACACTACTTGTAAAGGTTCGAAAAACGTTCCATCACTTATGACTAAAAATCCAAATGTTTTCTGATTGCGGTTACTTTTCACCCATCCACCTATGGTGACCTCTTGGTCCGCATATTGGTCTAATTCCCTCATAATTGTTCTAATTGTTATTAAATTCATGTTACCTTACCTTTCACGTTCATTTCCTTATGTATTATAACCATTCCCTTTCAAAAAGTCTATTGAAATCCAACGATTAAAAGGCTCGCTATGATACCTGTTATAGTGGCCAACATAGCTCCCACTAAGGTATATCTTGATTTTGTCACTTTAACACTCATATAGTAGATGGAAATAGTGTAGAAAATAGTTTCACTACATCCCATAATAATGGAACTTGCCATGCCAAGGCTAGAATCCGTCCCATAATTCTTATAAAGGTCTAATACGATTCCAGTTGCCGCAGAAGACGAAAACATTCTCACCAAAATAAGTGGAATTAATTCGCTAGGTATATGAAGAGGCGTTCCAATGACGCTAAGAATCTGTGCAATCCAATCTAATAATCCTGAGGCTCGCATAATTCCCACTGCCACCATAAGCCCCACTAATGTTGGAGCAATGTGTAGCACGGTCTGAAATCCCTTTCTAGCACCTACTATAAAATCAGAATATCCATCTTGCTTGCGTGTTATGCTAGTCATTAAAATGTAAAATATAAATAGCGGAATCATAATACCTGATAAATTCGTTAGAAAATCCAATGGCGTCTCCCAAAGCACTCTTAACGCTACTATATGAGAAAGCTTGCATGTTTATGACCGCCACTCTTTGTATTTGCAGTATAAAATTGCCACTAGCGTACTACAAGCAGTTGCAAGGATACATGGCATGATAATAGCAGAAGGATTGGTGCTGCCGTATTCACTGCGATAGGCAATGATTGTCATAGGTATGAGTTGTAGAGAGGAAATATTAAGAATTAAGAAGGTACACATTTCATTACTTGCACTTCCTCTTTTTTGAGGGGCTTTGGAACAAGTGATCACTCCATTGCGCCTGTCTTCTTCTAACTCTTCCAAAGATTGCATTGCTTCTAATCCGGCAGGTGTTGCCGCCCAACCAAGTCCTAACACATTTGCAATAATATTAGTACTGATTAGGCCCTCTGAGGAATGACCTTCTGGAATATGAGGAAACAAAAATCGAATAAATGGTCGAATTCCTTTTGCAAACCGTGTAATAAGACCTGCTTTTTCCGCTATTTCCATAAGTCCCATCCAAAACCCCATGACACCCAACATGGTAATACACAAGGTAATGGCTTCTTCTGCCGCTTCTAAAGATGCATTAGTAATGGCCTCTAGATTACCCGTTAAAGCTCCGTATAGAATGCCTGCAATCATCATAAAACTCCAAATATAGTTAATCATAATAATCTCCAGCCTTTTCTTCTACTATATGTAAAAAGACTAAAAAAATGAAAGCCAATGAATCATTGGCTTTCAAATAATGTATTCCTATAATTCAATTCCTTGTTCTTTTAAAAATTCTACTACAGAACCTACTGTCTTAAGTCCTTCTAATTGGTCTTGAGGAATTTCAATTGAGTACTCATCTTCTAGTGTCATGATTAACTCAAATAAATCTAAGGAATCAGCTCCTAAGTCTTCTTTGAATTTGGTCTCCTCGGTAAGCTCTGCTACATTAGCATTTAATTGGTCTGCAATAATTTTACATACTTTTTCAAACATTATTAAAATCTCCTTTTCCTAATTCGTATACTACTTATCTTTCATAAATACTTACATGAAAAAAGTATAGTATTGACGAATGTATTTGTCAACTATTATTTATCAACTTATTATAAACTTCTCTCTTACTCACTCCACGATCTTTAGCTACTAACTTCATTGCGTCCTTGTGTGAAATGCCCTGTTTTTCATAAGATTCCATATGTTCCTCTAGAGAAATGTTCTGCCATTTTAATTGCTCTTCTTGTTGAAGATCAGCGTAATTTTTTCCTTGAATTACGAGAACATATTCCCCCCTAGGTTGTTCTTGTTCATAATAATCTACCGCTTCTTCTAAGGTAAGACGGAGAACTGTCTCAAACTTCTTCGTTAATTCCCTGCATATGGCAATCTTGCGTTCTCCCAAGCAATCCCACAGCTGTTTGATTGTTTTCTTTAGATGATGAGGTGATTCATATAGAATAATGGTTCGTGTTTCCTTCTGCAAATCTTCCATAATTCTGCTGCGTTCTTTTTTATCAGACGAGAGAAATCCTTCAAAACAAAATCTTCGCGTTGATAACCCAGATAAGGTAAGTGCGGTAATGAGTGCTACCGGTCCTGGCAATGATGTGACTGTAATCTGCCTTTCCTGACACATTGCAACTAGAACTTCCCCCGGATCAGAAATTGCCGGAGTTCCTGCGTCACTTACAAGGGCAATATTGCAACCTGCTTCCATTTTCCCAATGAGATAATAAGCCTTTTCCACTTTATTATATTCGTGATAGCTTGTCATTGGTGTGCGAATGGCAAAATGATTCAATAATTTAATTGTATTCCTTGTATCTTCAGCTGCAATTAAATCCACCTGCGCTAATGTCTCTAAGACACGCTGGGAAATATCCCCTAGATTACCAATGGGCGTAGCGCACAAATATAACTTACCCGTCATGTTCTTTCCTTTCCTGATCCACAGTAGCAACTTATTTAATAGCCGTACACTTCATAGATTTCCCTAGTATATATATTCTCTTCTTCATATACGATTAATGGTTTCTCAATGGTAACTCGTGATTTTGCACCTTTTTTACCTGCGATTAAGACCATATTGGGCTCTTTATCAACATAAGGATGTACCAATCGTATTCTCTTGGCTTCTATTCCATATACGTGCATCTTATGGAGTATCTCTGCAAGGCGAAACGGGCGATGTACCATATAGAAATTACCGCCATGTGGTAAGAGCTTTGCACTTTGTTGCAAAATATCATCCACAGTGCACAGTACTTCGTGGCGTGCAATTAACTTATGTTCATCCGGATTTTGCAGTCCATGTTCTGCAATCATATAAGGTGGATTACACGTAATCACATCAAAAGAAGCAGGACGAAAGATTCGCTCTGCTTCCTTAATATCTCCCGTTACTACATGAATCTTGTCCTCAAGCCCATTAAGTGCCACACTTCGCCTGGCCATATCGGCACTATCCTCTTGAATTTCTAAGGCACTAATGTGACAAGGTCGATACCTTCCTTCTATGAGAAGCGGAATAATACCTGTTCCTGTCCCTAAGTCAAGCACCCGATGAGAAGGCTTCACTTGTGCAAACCCCGATAGTAGAACTGCATCCATTCCAAAGCAAAATTGCGTTGTATTTTGAATGATTTGATAACCACTTCTTTGCAAATCATCAATGCGTTCGTTTTCTTTCAGATTAATTGCCATTTAATTTCGACTTTCCTTCTCGCTTCTCTAATTTTTCTAATTCTTTTAACTCTGCGTCCGCTACTTTCGCTTTTTCTTTTCTGTGACGTCTCTTAAAGTGTAATTCTGCTACAGGATATTCCACTGCTTCCTTCTCATCGCCTTGGTCAACAATGACTGTCACTAATTGGCGGAGTACATTTACACCAGTCACTTCCCCTTTTTGTCCAGATTTTGTTGTAACACGGTCTCCAATATGAGGCAATTTACGATTTAAGTATTCATATGTTTCTTCTTCATGTTTCAAACAACACATAAGACGACCACATACACCCGATATTTTAGAAGGATTTAATGACAGGTTCTGTTCTTTGGCCATCTTAATGGAAACAGGAATGAATTCTGATAAATGGGTATGACAACATAGTGGGCGCCCACAGATGCCAATACCACCGCGAATCTTCGTTTCATCCCGCACACCAATTTGGCGCAATTCGATTCTTGTACGAAAAACAGCCGCTAAGTCTTTGACTAATTCCCGAAAATCAATTCTTCCCTCTGCCGAGAAATAAAATAACACTTTATTATTATCAAATGTATATTCTGCATCAATTAATTTCATCTCTAATTTACGCTTTTTGATTTTTTCAAGGCAAATGACAAATGCTTCTTTTTCTTTAATTCGATTTTCTTCCTCTACCTTAGCATCCTTTGCAGTTGCAATGCGTATGACATCTTTTAATGGTTGTACTACTTCTTTTTCAGAAATTTCCTTAATTGGCAGTACCACCGTTCCATATTCGATACCTCTGGCTGTTTCTACAATTACTGCATCTCCCACTTTTACTTTAAAATGTTTTGGAGCAAAATAGTATATTTTACCTGCCTTGCGAAATCGAACTCCTATTACTTTTATCATACTGATCTCCATTCTTATTGTTCATCTTAATTCTCTCTCATGGTGAGCATGAGTAATTCCACTGCAAGTTCAAAATTAACATTGGCCCGCAATCTGCTTTTTGCTACCTCTATTGCATCTAGTATGCATTCAAGTCCACCATATTCGCTTGTACTAGCAATTTGCTTAATGGTATGAATTTCATCCTTGAATATTAAATGGTTTATATCATTAGTTGCTTTAAATAACAATACATCGCGATACCAAATTGCCATTAAATCCAAATAATCATAGGTATCGATTTGAAAATCTTTCATTTTCTTAATGGCCGCAATTAGCTCTGATAATTCCATCTCTTTTATATGTTTTAGAAGAAGAATCGCTTCTGTTCGTACCTCATCAAAATCACTAGTCGTAGCAAGTTGCTTTGCTTTTCCTAGATTACCTCTTGCAAATGCAATGCACAGATTCACTTTATAATCTGGTATTTGTACCTCTTGCAATAAGTACTTACGTAATTCTGCTTCTTTCACTGGTTGCATATGCAACGTAACACATCTGCTTAAAATGGTTTCTAACAACGATTGCATATTCGTAACGAGTAAAATAATAATGGCATAGCTTGGCGGTTCTTCAAGTGTCTTTAGTATTGCATTTTGTGCTTGAGGAGTCATTTTATCTGCTTCATTAATAATATAGATTTTGTAATTACTACTATAAGGCTTCACAAATATATCGTCTGTAATCTGACTTCTAATCTCTTCTACACCAATGGAATTGGGCTTTTCGTGTGTAACGTAAATAATATCAGGTTGATTCATTGTCATAGTCTGCATACAAGAACGACAACTTCCACAGGGTTGAATGACACCGTCAATGAGTTGCCTTTCTGTACACTGTAAAGTCATGGCAACGATTCGTGATACAAATTCTTTGCCACTACTTTGCTCTCCTTGCAATAGGTAAGCATGAGAAACAGAGTCTTTTGCGATTACATTCTGAAAATATGCTTTTATAGAATCTTGTCCCACAATATCTTTAAAACTTCTCATCCGTCCTCACTCCATTCTGTTTACCTTACCACAAAGGCTTTCTACGTAAATATATCTAGCAACAAACCTCTAATCTCACCAATTTTATTTAAAATATTCAAATGATCCTTTTCTTCTTGTACCAATTCTTGTGCAAGTGCATCTAATGCTTCATCTACTAACTTCACAATACCATATACACGATGCCTCCCTCGACGATCTAGGAAGTTTTCTCTAGAAAATTCATGGGAATGCGTTACTACTTCGTTCATAAATTCTTTCACCAAGCTACGATAGCGCTTCATATCACGTACATCCATACGCTTGGATAGCCGATTCCCTTGCATGGTTATTTCCTCAATAAGCGCTGTCATCTTGGCCTGTAGTTCACTTTCTGCAATATTACTTGTTAGCATATATTTGAAAGTACCCTCCTCTGACGTTTTGGCTCCCGCCTGTTCTGTTTGTACCACTGGCTGTATTTGGTCTACTTTAATTTCCATGGTCAAACCTCCCTTTCGCTTATTGCATTACTTACTATCTCCTTGAATATCCTGTATATGTTGTATCAGTTCAAGGGTACACTTTACTAAGTCATAATTCTTGAACCGCTTATTGATTCCACTTTTCTGCAATTTCTGCTGGTTGAAATCTTCCAGATCTGCCAAGTATCTTCTACACATTTCTTTGTACTTGGGGTGCTTCTGCTTCTTCTCTCGATTCAGAGCACGTTGAAGGCGAATGCCATCTTCCACTTGTATATAAAGCGGTATTACTCGATTCTGCCCAAAATATTCCCGTGTACAAAGGAACGAATCTACAACCC
Source organism: Eubacteriales bacterium (assembly GCA_044425575.1). Lineage (GTDB taxonomy): Bacteria > Bacillota > Clostridia > Lachnospirales > Lachnospiraceae > JAWXVE01. The sequence goes on from JAWXVE010000016.1 coordinate 21,272, forward strand.
CGATCATGAGATAATCATATTGTTCTAGCATAATCTCATCATCTGCGACTGTAAAGTAATTCCACAATCCATGTACGGTATCATAAGTTCTTGATTCAATTACTTTTCCTTGTAATTGTAATTCTTGAAAGGTTGTATCATCTACAAAATGATATTCCACCCCTTCTTGCTCCTTGGCACGAATGGGTCTAGTGGTATACATCGTAACTGCCTTTAAATGCAAAGATTCCTCTGCGAGGATACGCTTATAAAGCGTATCCTTACCAGAAGAACTTGGACCTATTATATAGAATATTTTTGACATTATACCTCAACTACACGAATCATATTCGTGCATCCTTTTACTCCAAGTGGTACACCAGCTGTTAAGACAACTTTATCTCCTCGCTTTACAATTCCTGTTGCTACTGCAGAAGCAACGGCATCTGTAAATAATTCATCCTCTGTTTCTTTCTTTCTCATTAATACTGGTCGAATACCCCAAGATAAGTTAATCTGACGGCATACACGTGGATTTACACTACATCCAATAATCGGACAAGCTGGCTTATATCTTGCAATCATATTAGCTGTAAATCCTGACATGGTAACGGTAATAATCGCAGATGCACCTACATTATTGGCAACAGTACAAGTCGCATGAGAAATTGCAGTGGTAGTGTCAACTGCTACTTCTGATTTCATCTTCTTCATTCTTGCTGCATAATCAATATCTGCTTCTGCACGCTCTGCAATCTTAGACATAGTCTTAAGTGCTTCAATTGGATACATACCATTTGCTGTTTCACCAGAAAGCATAATAGCAGTTGTGCCATCATAAATAGCGTTGGCAACGTCTGTTGTTTCCGCACGGGTTGGTCTAGGATTCTTCATCATAGAATCTAACATTTGAGTCGCTGTAATAACATGCTTCCCAGCTGATACTGCTTTTTTAATAATCTTTTTCTGCAATACTGGAACATCTTCCATTGGAATCTCAACACCCATATCTCCACGAGCTACCATGATTCCATCACTTACTTCTAGAATTTCATCAATGTTGTCAATTCCTTGCATATTTTCAATCTTAGCAATAATAAGAGCTTTGCTATTATATTCTTGTAAGATTTCTCTTATTTGTAAAATATCTGATTTCGTTCTAGCAAAAGACGCTGCAATAAAGTCAAATCCAAGCTTTGCTCCAAGCACAATATCTGCGCGGTCTTTTTCACTAATATATGGCATAGATAAAGATACGCCTGGTACATTGATTCCCTTATGATTCGATACGAATCCTGAATTCATTACTTTACATACAATATCAACATCTGTAATCTTCTCAATAATTAAGTCAATTAAACCATCATCGATTAGAATGTGTGAGCCAACAGATACATCGTGAATAATGTTTTTATAAGAAATAGAAACTCTCTCACTCGTTCCCATAATATCTTCTGTTGTTAAAGTAAATGTTTGTCCAGCAATTAATTCTTCTTTGCCATTTTCAAAGTCAACAATACGAACTTCTGGTCCCTTTGTGTCAAGTAAAGTAGCCACTGGAATATTTTCTTCCTGACTAATCTTAAGCACATTAGCGAACTTTCCTGTTTGTTCTTCATGGTCACCATGTGAGAAGTTAAATCTAGCTACATTCATGCCTGCTAGAATAATCTCTCTAAGCTTGTCTTCCTTTTGTGATGCTGGTCCGATGGTACAAATAATTTTTGTCTTTCTCATTTAATTCTCCTTTAAATAATTATATAATAATAGAAATAACTGCTATTTCTTTATCATCTGTAAGTCCTTGTATATTCATTTCTTGTTGGATACACAATTGTATCCACTCACAACATTCTGCTGTAATCATCTCACCTGGTACCAATACTGGAACGCCTGGTGGGTAAATCATAACATACCCAGCACTAATGCAACCACAGGAATGCTGAATGGCTTTATATTGCTTTTCTAATTGCATTGCATCATAGATTGACATTGTAGCTTTCATTTCCTTAGAAGTCAAGTATGCTGACATACTTTTCTTGCTATCCTCTGAATTCACGCCTGTTATTGACTGGTCAATTGCTCTTAACGCTGCAATTAGTCGTTCAATACCTTCCATTGTGTCATATCCAGTTACAATTGCCAGTACATACGTTTCTGCTGCCATTTCCATTTGTAAACCATAATCGCTTATTAATATATCATATAATTGTTTCCCTGTAAAATGGGCATGTTTCACAGAAATGATTATTTTACCAATGTCGCGTCCATAACAACCCACTCTTCTTGCATCTTCCTGTGAAAAAATACGAATCCATTGAAGGTTATTCCCTGCCTCTTCCAAGGTCTTTGCATACTGTTGTAATAAGGCTATACGCATTTCCTTCTCATATTTCATTAACTCGTTACAACGAATCACACTTCCTAAGAGGAGATACGATGGACTGCTCGTTTGATAGATGGACAAGTATTGTTCTACCACATGATTGCTTACCAATTCTCCATTTAAATGCAACATTGCGGTTTGAGTCAGTGACGGCAGTGTTTTATGAAGACTTTGAATGACTAGGTCCGCCCCTAGCTGGTTGCTATTAGGCAAACTCTCTTTGGTTAAGCCAAAATGTGCACCATGCGCTTCATCTACAATGAGTGGCACGCCATATTGATGACATATACTAGCAATGTGCTTCACATCCGACACAATTCCTTGCATGGTAGGAGATGTAATGATTACTGTCTTTACCTTAGGATGTGCTTCTAATAGTTCTTGTATCTGTTCTGGCTCTATTGAACCATTTATATCATATTCATCTAAATAGGTTGGGTAAGCATACACAAGTCCCAGATTACGGAGCATAGCACCATGGTAAATGGCTTTATGAGAATTGCGTGCAATAATAATCTCATCTCCTAGCTGTGTTATCGCACTCATGGCAGTTAAAATACCACATGTACTGCCATTTACTAGAAAATAGGACTTCTTAGCGTGATACAATACTGCTGCTTCTTCCATGGCTTCTCTAAAAATAGTCTGGGGGTCGTGTAAATTATCAAATCCCTCAATTTCCGTTAGATCTAATTGGTAGCACTTGCTTCTGGCTACTAATTCTTCATTTCTCTTATGCCCAGGCATATGAAAGGGATATTTATCACTTTGTGCATATAATTCTAATTGTTCCCATAAGTCGGCCATACCATTCCTTCACCCTTGCTTGATCTACTAATACTCATACACAACAGCTGCATAGGCTGGTAAATCTAAAGTAATGGAATAAGGTTTCCCTACGGCTTCTACTGCTTCTGGTTTACATTGAATTGGTACTTTACATCCTGTTCCACCATATATAATCTCATCACTATTTAAGCACAAATGATACACTTTGTTCTCATTCACTCCAACCACATAAGATTCGCGTCTCATCGGTGTCATGTTCAAGACAAATAGTAATTTCTTCTTATCCGTCTTACTCTTTCGAATAAATGTGTATACGCTATTCTCAGCATCATCTGCATTCATCCATTCAAAACCATCCCAGCTATTATCGATTTCATACAAACATGGATATTTACGATATATCATTAATAATTTCTTCACATAGTGAAACATTCCCTTATGGAATGGATCTTGTAAGCTCTTCCAATCTAACTCGCCTTCTTCATTCCATTCACTTTCTTGACCGAAATCTTGCCCCATAAAGAGTAGCTTTTTCCCCTCATGTCCGAACATAAAGGCATACCCTACACGTAAGTTTGCGAATTTATCCACGCGATAACCTGGCATTTTATTCACCATGGAGCATTTTAAATGCACTACTTCATCATGGGAAAGAGGCATAATATAATTCTCACTACTATTATAAGACATGGCAAATGTCATCTTATAGTGATTGCCTTTTCTAAAGTAAGGGTCTAGCTTCATGTATTCACAAAAATCATGCATCCATCCCATATTCCACTTAAAATCAAATCCAAGTCCACCTTTTTCTGGTGTTCTAGTCACATTCGGCCAAGCGGTAGATTCTTCCGCTATAGTAATGGCTCCTATGTCTAGCCCTTTAATAGTGGAATTCAAATGACGGAAGAATTCAATGGCATCTAAGTTTTCATTGCCACCATATTCATTGGCAATCCATTGTCCATGTTCCTTGCCATAATCAAGATATAACATGGATGCTACTGCATCTACACGCAATCCATCAATGTGATATTCTTGTAACCAAAACAACGCATTGGCAATTAAGAAGTTTTGCACTTCGTTTCTACCTAAATTAAAGATCTTCGTGCCCCACTCTGGGTGTTCACCTGCCCTTGGATCCTCATGTTCATATACGCAGAATCCATCAAATTCTGCCAGTCCATGTGCATCTTTTGGGAAATGGGCTGGTACCCAATCTAGAATAACTCCAATTCCATTCTGATGTAACTTATCGACTAAATACATAAAGTCTTCTGGCGATCCATAACGGGAGGTTGGTGCATAATATCCGGTCACTTGATATCCCCACGAACCATCAAATGGATGTTCTGCAATCCCCATAAGCTCAATATGTGTATACTGCATTTCTTTTAAATATGCTAAAATATGTGTTGCAAATTCTCTGTAATTATAGAATGCAGCATCTCCTTCTCTTGGGTGCTTCATCCAAGATCCAATGTGACACTCATAAACAGCCATTGGTTCTTGTTGCATATTCTTCTTAGCACGCTCCTGAATCCACCTTGCATCTTTCCACTTATGGCGTGTTAAGTCAGTAGTTTTCGATGCCGTACCCGGTCTATGCTCCGCATAATTAGCGTAAGGGTCTGCTTTATAGCACTTTCCATCTGTTTGAGTGGTGATTAAATATTTATATAATACATTTTCTCCTACTTCTGGAACAAACAATTCAAATACCCCAATATCCCCTAAAGATTTCATAGGGTGGGCAGTTTCATTCCAATCATTCCATTCTCCTATTACATGAACGGCAATTGCGTTTGGTGCCCATACAGCAAAATGCGTTCCTGGAACTCCATTCTCTATGGATGGATGTGCTCCAAGCTTCTTATAGATTTCATAATGATTTCCCTGTCCAAATAAATAACAATCCGTTTGTGTAACACGTACGCTTTCTTGCCTCATTGAGTTCTCCCTATTTCATAATAAAATCATTTTCTTGTAATAGAATCATATCCTCTTTATCATAACGCTTTCCTAGTATAATGTCCATAAAATGTGGTAGAGTTTTCCGATTTGCATGTGCAATTGCTCCTTCTATGATTTGCACTACCTCCTTCATGGTGACTTGGTGTGAGTTCGTCTGTACTTGTGCAATGCATGTGTGCAATGCTAACATTCCAAATTCATCTATGGCATACTCTCTATCATATGCATATTTTACACCGTATTTTACAAGAGAATCATTATCTCCCTCATCAATGTCAATTCGCAAGTTAAAGTATTCTAGAATATCTTTGTGTCTCTTAATCAGCTTCTCCACATCATGCTTGACACCTTGCAAGAATATAACAATTCCATATTCTTCTTGATTCATACACGCAATCATAGCGTTAATAGTCTGTGCACTTAGCTTTTCAGCATGTTCAATAATTAATGCACCATTATTTAATCGTTGAATCACCGTTCCCACATCTTTATGATTCAGCTTCTGAGCTGTAATACGTGCTACCTTACCTGAAAAATTACCATCGGATACTTTTACTTCGCAGATAAGCTTCGTCGCTAACTTGAAGTTTTCATCTGCCGACTCTCCTGTCACAATAACATTACCTGTATAAGCGGCAAGTGTAATTCCATCAATGGTTTCTAAGATTTGCTCTCTGCATTTTGGAGTTTTAATAAATGCCTCAAATAGCTTCTTCTGTTCCCTGGAGAATTTCTGGGTTATATTGGATTCGTGGGCTTTTGGCACGGTTACTTCTGGTGTTATGGATTCCATAGAGACGACTTCTTCAACGAGTTCTTCTTCTACTTCTTCTTCTTGACTTTCTTCTTCCGCTTCTTCTACTACTTCTACTTCTTCTACTACTTCTACTTCTTCTACTTCCTCTACTTCCTCTACTTCTTCTACTTCCTCTACTTCCTCTACTTCCTCTACTTCCTCTACTTCCTCTACTTCTTCTACTTCTTCTACTTCTTCTACTTTCTCTACTTCCTCTGCTTCTTCTCCATCTACTTCTTCCTCACTAGGTACGGAATCAGAATCTTCATACTGTTGATACTGCTTCATCTCTTCTTCATATTCATCTACTTCCGACGCCAATTGATTCAGTTCATCTAGAAGATCAACTTTCGTTGCAGCATCATATTCAGAGAACATATCGCTTGTATGCTGGAGCACCCGTTGGCGATTCTCTTCTCTTCGCTTTTCTTCGTTTTCCTTTTTCAATTGTTCCCATTCTATTAAAATATCATTAATACTTAATTGCCCTGTAATCTGTTTCTCAATTTGATCCGTCTCTGGTACTGCTAGTCCAATTTGACCATCGTACTCTTGTACTAATATATTCGCGTATGTAGTGTTAGAAATCTCTCCATACACCTTAATGCGACTTTCCTCTGATTCTTGCTCCTCTGGTAAATCACTCTGTTCTTCTTGCCCCAGGTCCATATGCACACGATCATCTGTTGCCTCTTCAATGAATTCCTCTACTTCATCTTGTAAAGGTTCGCCTGTAATCTGAATCTGACTGTGAGAGTCCATCACTTCCTCATCTATTAGTTCAAACTCTTCCTCATCTTCTTCCGATACAAGTTCCTCTATGATTTCTTCTGGTAGTTCCCCTTCTTCTTCAATGACGATGTGGTCTGCGCTTGCAATAGTCTGGTAATCTTCTTCCTCCATGGCCTCTTCCATGGATTCCTCAGCAGAATCTTCTTGCCAATAGATTTCCTCCTCATGAGGGTCTGCTTTATCTTCCGTGCGGATTTCTACTGTATCTTGAAGCAATGGTGCAACTACTGCTCCTACAATCTCATCTCGTTTCTTTTCCTCTTCCGAAACCATGATTTCTTGCATACTAGCAGCTAGTTCTTGTTGTAAATTAGTAGTATTATATTGTCCAACATCTACCGTTTTGATTTCAATTTCTTCTTCCATATCTGCGGAAATTTCTACGCGGTTCTTCTGTAGGTTTGATTTATTCCTGTTATACTGTTCTAACTGAGTCTCTGTTAAAGGTTCATGGAGCATTTTGAGTTCCATTGCTTTCATAACATACTTCCCAGTTCCAAAAAATAAAATCAGCGAGTCGCACTCTTCTACGCAACGTATATTTAGTCCAATCTTATGGTACAAATATGCTAACTCATAGCACCACTTCTCATAAGGATTCTTTTCCTTTTGCATGAATTCTTCTAATACTTGAATTCGCTCCTCTAAACTAACATCTTGTGCCTCGTAAATTCTATATTTGAGAATGTAGCGATTCATATCGTTTGGTGCCATCTTAGTAAATTCTTTATAATATTCCACAGCTTCCACAAACTGTCCTAGCTTGGTGCAAATCTCACACAATGAATATAGATTAAATCGACTCTGAGGGTGGCGTTCTCCTGCCAATAAGAGAATTGCCTTACAATCTTCGTAACGCCTGTTAATCTTGTAAATTTCACTGACTACATTTAACATCATGATGCTCTTTACTCGTCGCCAATCAACGGTATCTACTATCACCAATGCTTCTGCGTATTTTTTCTCACGTGCTAATTTTTCAATTTCTGCTGCTTTTATCTTGTATTCGTATTTATCCAACGTATCACCTCAACTGATTGCTACTATGTATATTTTATGGTACTAGATAGTGTCACACTGCAGAAGTACAGAAAACCCCCACTATATGATTACTTCAAGTTTATCATACGGTAGGGGTAATGTCAAAAATTATTCTTGCAGAAATGCCTTATATTGATAATTTTCTATTAATTATTCATAGATGTTGTGTTTCACTTTCTACAACGGCGGCAAAACAAATAGTATCATTTCCAATTGTTCCCATAACCATTTCATTGCCCTTTGCATCCTTCCCTCTTACTAAGGTGACGGCATTACCTTCTGTTATCTCCTTCTTATACTCAATCTGAATAGACGTAATGACCACATCATCTAACTCTTTCTGAGAAAACATGTCCGTAATCCAGCGAATATAGTAGGCATTATTCATATGATGATTAGAATCAATATCTCCACTATACGCCTCACGTATCATAGTCTTCTCAACACAATCCCATTGAAGACTTAGTTTACGCAGATTTCCAGATACCATTTGATTGGCAAAGAGATGTTCCTTTTCCGGAAGGGAACGTAGCCGAACTGGCAACTGAGTAGCCTGATTCATTAACAAGTAATACGCTAAAATATTACCAAGTTCTTCTCCCTCACTATTATAGATACGGAATCTACGGGCAGAATACATTTTATCAAGTCCCTCAATATACGTTTCCATTCGTATGGTTTCTCCGAGCATAGGAAATGTATGAATCTGAATCTTCGTTCGCAATACAATCCAATAATACCCATGAACATCCATTTCATAGGCAAGCCCTAACTCACTGGCATGATTCCTTGCAATTTCTTGCATGCAATCTACTATAGCATGATAAGTCATACGGTCTTTACTATCCACATCGCGAAATGCTACAGTAAATTCCCTGTTGTATTTCTCCATCTTTTTCTCCATCTTTTTCTCCATTCTGAAACTTTAGCTAGATGAAAAGTAATATTTCCACCCTGCTCTCTATAAAGTATGAATACGCTCCTTTAATTGTAGAACCTGATTATGGATACTTTCTATTGTACACTTAAATTCTTCATCACTTTTGCCACTAGGGTCTTCTAATCCCCAGTCCTCTCTATGCTTGCAAGGAAGCATTGGGCACTGCACATTGCATCCCATGGTAATGACTACATCTACTTCTGGGATGTCTTCTAATAATTTAGACTGTTGAGTCTCTTCCATATCAATTTGATAGATTTCTTTCATGAGACGTACGGCATCCTGATTAATCTGTGGACGCAGCTGTGTTCCCGCAGAATAACTTTCAAATACATCTGCTGCCAAGTGCTTTCCAAGAGCCTCGGCTATTTGACTTCTGCAAGAATTATGCACGCAAATAAATGCTACTTTTTTCATATTAACAACCATCACTTTCTTGTAATTATTCTCTCTTAGTATACCCCAAGCTATTCTTCCTTACAAGTAACTTTGGTTTAGGCGTCAAAAGTATATTCAAAGAAACAATAAAAGGCTAATGGCCATTACCATCATTCCTCCAATCAGTCCATACATAGAATAATGGTGTGCACCATACTCTCTGGCACACGGAAGGAGTTCATCCAGCGAAATAAATACCATAATTCCTGCTACCATGCCAAATAAAACACCATATACCAAGTCATTAATAAATGGCATAAGAATCAACCAACCAAGTAATGCACCGATTGGTTCAGATAAACCAGAAGCAAATGAATAGAGAAATGCTTTTCTCTTAGAGCCAGTTGCATGATACACTGGCACTGATACTGCAATTCCCTCAGGAATATTATGCATGGCAATGGCTGCCACAATGGGAATTGCTATTTCTGGTGCTTGTAGAGCTGATATAAAGGTGGCAAGTCCTTCTGGAAAGTTATGAATTCCAATGGCAAGTGCTGTTAACACCCCCATTCGCATTAACTTTTGTTCCCCTGGAACTTCGTGGGGATTTTCCTCACTTGGAATAAGGCGGTCAATTAAGGCAATCAGGAAAACACCTCCGAAAAAGGCTACTACTGTTGCAATGGCACCATTTTTATCCCCTAATTCTAAGGATAATGCATCTTTGGCTTTTGCAAATATTTCAATCATAGACACATAGAGCATAACACCTGCAGAGAATCCTAGACTCACCGATAGAAAGATGCGATTACTACTTTTGGACACAAAGGCGATTAAACTGCCAATTCCTGTACATAAACCTGCAATTAGTGTTAATCCAAATGCCCACATTACCTCATTCATCACGACTTACCACCTATATGATTTCTTTACTATATGCGAAATTGTGCAAATGGAAACTTTTCCCTTGCAGAAGTCTTTTCTTTCTTTGATTTTCTACGATTTTATGAGATTCATCTACCATAATTGGAATAGTCGTGATAAAATAGATGATTATAATAGCAGTTTTTATTATGATGCACCACAAAATATTCTAAATGCTTTCCTATATGGGGAAATAGAATAAACGTTGTTTATCCTATTTCCCCGTTCATTTCCTAAATTGCTTCTTCTACAATTGATTCAAAAAATTCTGGTGCACTTTCCTGCGTTACTCTCGTTCTAGCACATCTAAAATTTCTTCTATACTCTTTTTACCAAAAGAAACAGTTGTGTCATTTACAATCATGCAAGGTACACTCATAATCTTATATTGTTCCTTTAACTCTTGTGCCTGCTGCATATCTACCATAGTAGTTTCTACTAAAGAATTCCTGGCTGCAATCTGTTGTGCTCCCACTACTACTTCTGGGCACATGGTGCAAGAAAGAGAGATGACTACCTTAATATCAATTGGCTTAGAAAGATTTGCAATGCGGTCACTTACCTCCTGAGTAATCTCTTTTCCCGGTCCTGCCACATTATACAATGCCACAATAAAGGAATTGAATTCATGACCCCCAGGAATGGCTTGAAATTTAACCCCACTAGAAGTACCATCTTCTCTTAATAGTTCCATATAGGAAATGCTTTCTTGGAGAGAGTTGTGTTTCTCGCAAATAAGCTTATGGCTTAACTCTTTGCATTCATCAACAAATCCTTCTAGTTCCTCTGCAAATGAGCCCTTCCCTAAGTAAGCTCTTAACAGCACTGGGTTCTCAAACTTTGCAAAAATCGGCTGTAATTGTTCTGTAATCTCTGCGCTAATAAAGGTCGAGCCTTCGCTTCCTCCATCTTCATGAGATGAACCCTGTTGCGGCTCATGAGATGTCACCTTATTCTGTACTAGTTCTGGAATCTCTAATCTTGTATGCAAATCTTCCACATACTTTTCGAGGGAAGTAGCAGCCACAGCTCCATCTGACACCGCCGTAACCACTTGTCGCAAGTTCTTAATACACACATCACCTGCTCCATAGATTCCATCTACATTCGTCTTACCATTTTGGTCTGTTACAAGATAGCCTTTGTCTGTGTTGATTCGCTCTGGTAGCCACTGTGTATTTGGCACATATCCTGCAAATACGAATACTCCAAATCCACCATCCACTTCTTCCGTCCACTCTTCGCCCGTTTTGTTATTACGTAAAGTAATTCCTTCTAACGCACCGTCTCCAAACACTCGTACAACTTCTGTATGAAATCGAACATCAATATCTTCGTGTGTCAGCAAGTGGTCCGACACTGTTTTGGCACAAGAAAACTCTGAACCACGAACAATCATATGAACCTTAGAAGCATATTTCGTCAGAAAAACACCTTCTTCTACTGCTGCAAATCCACCACCTATTACATAGACTTCCATTCCTTTGAAGAATTCTCCATCGCAAGTTGCACAGTATGCCACGCCTCTTCCCTGATATTTTACTTCTCCTTCAAAACCGAGTTTTCGAGGATTGGCACCAACCGCCAGAATAATTCCTAATGCCTTATACTCTCCTGCACTTGTGGTAACTCTTTTAATCTGGTCGCCTGTTTCAACGGATTGTACTTGTGCAATTTTAAATTCTGCCCCAAAATTCTCTGCTTGACGTTGCATGTTCTGGGTTAAATCACTTCCACTTGTCTGAAAAATTCCCGGATAATTCACCACTTCTGAAGTAATGGTAATCTGTCCACCAAACTTTTCCCGTTCTAAAACCAGCACCTTGTACTTAGCTCTTGCCATGTAAATTGCAGCAGATAGTCCTGCGGGGCCTCCCCCTACTATAATTACATCATATAAATTATCCATTTGTCGTCCTTTATAAAATACCAACTAAGTCTAAGCTAGGTCTTAATGTTTTCGCACCTGGTTTCCATTTCGCTGGGCACACTTCATCTCCATGTTCTGCAACGAATTGTAACGCTTGTACACGTCTGAATAATTCGTCTGCATTTCTTCCCACATTACCTGCAAGTACTTCATAAGCAACAATCTTACCTTCTGGGTTCACAACAAAACTTCCACGTTCTGCCAATCCGTTTTCTTCGATCATTACATCAAAGTCTCTTGCGAGAGCACCTGTTGGGTCTGCCAACATTGGATATTGAATCTTCTTGATTGTATCTGATACGTCATGCCACGCTTTATGTACAAAATGTGTATCGCATGATACGCTATAGATTTCGCAATTCACATCTTTAAATTCTGGATATTTATTAGCTAAATCTTCAAGCTCTGTTGGGCAAACAAATGTAAAATCTGCTGGGTAGAAGAAAAATACCGACCATTTTCCAAGGATATCTTTCTTAGTTACTGGTACAAATGCATCACCTACGTATGCTTGTACGTTAAATTCACTTACTTCTTTTCCAATTAATGACATAGGATACCTCCATATAGTATTTTATTTAGTTAGCTTGTGCTAACTATAAACTTATTGTAACACACTTTTTTTGTTTGTCAATAGAAGTAGTAATAATTACTATTATTTATTTTTTAACAAGATAGCATGTAATTGTGACTCTTATAACAGTTGCTAATTATAATTCTGTAGTATATAATCAACTCATCTTAAACTTTATTCTCTGTGATTACTATCCAATTAGAAACGTGAGGTGTGTATTGAAAGAAGAAATCTATCAAATTGAAGGAATGCATTGTGCAGCTTGTTCAAGCGCAATTGAACGTGTTACTCGTAAGATAAATGGTGTTCACACAAGTGAAGTGAATCTTCCTATGAATCGACTTACGATTACCTATGATGAATCACTTGTAACACCAGTGATGATTACCGATAAGATTAAGAAGGCCGGTTTTCAAGCTTACCAGAAAGATCTTCCTACTGATGAAGTTACTCCTACTAATTCAGACGCCTTACGCAAAGAAAAAGCGTCCCTGATTTTATCTGTTGTATTATCTGCTATTTTGCTCTATGTTTCTATGGGACAGATGCTCTTTGCGAACTTACCTATACCAGAGCTATTTTCCATGGACACACACCCTTCTAATTTTGCTATTATACAGATGGTTCTTAGTGGTATTATTATCTTCTTAGAATTCCGTTTCTTTAAGAGCGGTTTTAATTCACTAATTCATGGAAGTCCAAATATGGACACCCTAGTCGCCATTAGTTCTTCTACTTCGTTTTGCTATAGTTTCGTTATGACTTTGCTCATTGCCGATGATGTCCATGCAGTACACAATCTATATTACGAATCAGCAGCCATTATCTTAGCCCTTGTCTCAGTTGGCAAATATCTAGAAAGTAAGAATAAGGAAAAGACGAAAGATGCCATTGAAAAGTTAATGAGTCTTACACCAGATACGGCTATTTTAGTAGACGAAAACGGACAATGGGAAGTGCCAACCTCTCATCTGAAAGTCGGGGATACCGTTCTCGTACAAGCAGGTCAAAGCATTCCCCTTGATGGAGTCATTACAAAAGGTTCTGGTAGTATTAACGAAGCGATGTTAACAGGGGAAAGTCTACCAGTGGATAAAGTAGTGTCTAGCGAAGTAATCGGTGGTAGCATTCTAGTCAACGGTGCCATTTATGTGGATATTACACACAGTGGTGAAGATACTACCTTAGCTAAAATTGTCAAATTTGTGGAAGATGCCCAAGGAAAGAAGGCTCCTATTGCCAAGCTTGCAGACCAAGTATCTGGGGTATTCGTTCCTGTGGTCATTGCAATTGCACTGGTGGCCGCTATTATCTGGTTGCTACTAGGGTATGAATTTTCATTTGCTCTAAAGATATTCACTTCCATTCTAGTCATTGCTTGTCCTTGCTCTATGGGGCTTGCCACACCTACTTCCATTATTGTAGGAACAGGACTTGGTGCTACCAATGGAATTCTTATTCGCAGTGGTGAAGCACTTGAAACGACCCACAAAGTATCTATCGCTATTTTTGATAAAACTGGTACAATCACAGAAGGCAAACCTGTAGTTACGGATATGATACCCTACCAATCCAGTGAGGAAGAGCTATTATCTACCATCATTCCCATTGAAAAGCTATCCAACCACCCTCTTGCTAAGGCTATATGTGAAGAAGGCGGCAGGCGTAATCTAGCGACTATGGAAGAAGTGTTATCCTTCGATCAATTGGAAGGCATGGGTATTCTTGCCACTATGGCCAATGGAACTACTTGTGCCATTGGTAATCGTAAGCTGATGAAGCAGCAACAAGTTACCATGCCTACCACGGAACACGAATTGCTCAGTAACCAAGGGAAAACCGTGTTATTTGTTGCTAAGAATCATATGTTTATGGGTTATCTAGCCATTGCCGACCCCGTAAAAGACCATGCTAAAGAGGCCATCCAAGCTTTACAGTCCATGCACATTAAAACGGTCATGCTTACTGGAGATAATGAGATTACAGCCAATTACATTGGTTCTACCGTAGGCGTAGATGAGATTATTGCAGAAGTTCTTCCAACACAAAAGGCAGATGTTGTGAAGCGTTACCAAGAGGAAGGTCATGTTGTTCTGATGGTAGGGGATGGAATTAATGATGCTCCAGCCTTAGTCCAATCAGATGTAGGCTGCGCCATTGGTAACGGAAGTGATATTGCAATTGATGCTGCCAAACTTGTTCTTACAAGAAATTCTTTACTAGATGTACCAAAAGCCATTAAACTTAGCAAAGCAACCATACGGAATATTAGGCAGAATTTATTCTGGGCATTTTGCTATAATTGTATGTGTATTCCAATTGCTGCTGGTATCTTATATATTCCATTTAACATCTTATTATCGCCTATGATTGGGGGATTTGCCATGAGTATGAGTTCTTTATTCGTGGTGGGGAATGCATTGCGTTTAAAGAAAGTGCGTCTATAGAACAAGAAACAAGAAATGAGGTGAACCTATGAAAGTATTACAAGTTGCTGATATGCATTGCATGAAATGCGTCTCAAGAATTAGTGACGCTCTAACGGAAGCTGGCATCCAGTTTGAAGTGAATCTAGAGGCAAAAACAGTTTCCGTTGAAGCGGACAAAGTCAATCTTGCAATTGACACATTAGATGATTTAGGATTTGATGCTATTTAATTCATTTCAAGAATCTCACTGTCTGGTGGGCATGCATCCGTAACAATGGATGCATGAAGCACTGGACCTTCGCTTCCATATTCCTGCATAAAGGCTTGGGATACTGTAGCGGTCACATGAACCCAATCACCATCCTCTAGCCTCTTGGCATCCTCATATTCACAGATAAACCCAAGCTTTGCTAAATCGTCCATGCAACACGTCATGATGACACGTATGGGCACAAAATAATTACCCGGAAAGCTCTCACGCTTTAATACTTGCGCTAGAAAAGAAACGGTCTTACCAACATATCGTTCTGTATGGTCTAGGGCATCTAAGAACCAGATTCCATAAGTTTCTTCTGTAATCTCAATGACATCTGCTTGCATATCATATGGCAACTCTTCATCTAAGACAGCATCGATTTCAGCTTCTTTTCCTTCAAATATAATATCTGCCTGTTGATTAACGATTTTAATATTACGCTTATAAGTAGTTAATTCCTCATTCCCATCTGCACGGTTAAATAGAATCAGATCGGAATTACGAACCATTTCTCCTACTGCCGATTTCATATTATTGTAATACATCCCAAATGTTGTCGTATCGATTACCGTAACTTGTTGTTCCATCTCCCACGCACTTGGCAAGGATAATCCCTTGTGATTCCACATGCCGTTATATTCAATAATAATACGCTCTGGTTTGTGTTCTTCTGCGAAAGCAATGAGAGTCGCTTCTGTAAAATCTTCCTCATTTTCAATACTTTCTAATTGAACCTTATACTTTTTCAGAAAATCGGCTTCGTAAGAAATCTCCCCCTCTTCGCACCGAATCAGCAAAGCCTTTCCCTTAGATTGAAAATATGGTTGACTCAAGGTGTACTTGATAAATTCCGTCTTACCACTTTCTAAAAATCCGTTAATGATATATGCTTTGATTGGTTCCTTTTTTCTTATCATATGTTCTTTGTACTCCTAGCTTTCAAATAATTGTCTCAGCATCTCTTCTTTTAATTGGGAACCTATTACACATAACTTCCCTGTAGTAGCAGGTTTTCCTTCTCGCACTTCTACTTCGCCCGGTACATAATCAAAATAAATCCATGTGTCATCTTCACAAGCTACCATACCCTTGGCACGAAGGATCACTCCGAATTCATGTTCATTTTCAAGACGTTCTAAGCGTTCCTGCATACTAGCAACTGTATATCTCTTAGTCGTCTCCACTCCCCAACTTGCAAACACTTCATCTGCATGATGGTGGTGGTGATGGTCATGTTCATGGCCTTCGCAACCGCAACCACAGTGTTCCCCGTGTTCATGGTGGTGTTCCTGATGATGTTCGTGGTGGTCACAGCCACAATGTTC
>JAWXVE010000087.1:0-7350 GCA_044425575.1 Eubacteriales bacterium
CCCCACCTCCATAGGGATAATCATCACTTTCTTATGCTTATTCTTGGTGTAATCACGTATATCAATTGCATTAATTTGAATATGGTTGGCTCCCATTGCTCGTGCTAGTATACTAGTATTTAATCCCGCTAATACCATCTGAGGAAATAAGGTCATAATATGAAATCTCATGATTCTAACAATCCTTCCAATAATTTCACCTGCATGATGCCTTCATTTACATTAATCTTAAGAATACACTCTTTAATAGCTGGTATTAAACATTCCTTACCATTTTCAAGAGTAATTACATATACATCATTGGCACCTGTTTGAATTACATCAGAAAGAATTCCTAGAGATTCTTCCTTTTCATCTATTACACGTAATTCAAGTAAATCTGCAATAAAGTACTCATCCTCCTGACAAGGTACCGCCTGGTCTCTAGTTACATATAAAGACTCTCCTTTATAAGCTAACACCTCATTAATATCATCAATATCTTTGAACTTTACAATGACAAACTTCTTAAAAAACTTTACACTTTGAATAACTAGCACTTCTTCTGCATGATTTCTTTTCACAATAACTTCTTTTAACTTTTTATAACGCATGGCATCATCCGTTGTGGGAAAAATCTTAACTTCTCCTTTAATTCCATGAGTTTGTGCAATAATGCCTACTTGTAATAATTGCTCCATCTATACACCTTTTCCATCAAAATAGGAACACCGAAGTGTCCCTTTTTCTAACTACTGAATGTCAACGTCAACCACTTGATTTTCTTTGGTTGCTGCCGCTTTCACTACTAAACGCATTGCCTTTGCGATTCGTCCTTGTTTTCCAATCACTTTACCCATGTCAGATGGTGCTACATTAAGTACAACCTTAACATGCTTACCACTCACTTCTTCTGTTGCCACTACTTCTTCTGGGTTACTTACAAGGTTCTTAGCAATTACTTCTACTAATTCTTTCATGCTATACCTCCATATTGGTGTTACAGAGTTCTTATTTTTCGATTCCAGCTGCTTTTAGAATTTTAGCAACAACTTCGGTAGGTTGTGCTCCTGTTGCTAACCATTTCTTCGCTAATTCTTCGTTTACCTTGAATTCACTTGGATCTGTGTTTGGGTTGTAAGTACCAATTTCTTCAATACATCTACCATCTCTTGGTGATCTAGAATCTGCAACTACAATTCTATACATTGGATGCTTTTTTTGTCCCATTCTTCTTAATCTGATCTTTACTGCCATTTCATTTTCCTCCAACAACTATTGTGTGTTTATTTGTTCTATCTAAGCGCATGTGCATCATACTATGTATCCATATCATGATGCATAACGTCTTATTCTTCTTAAAATGGAAAGTTTCCTAATCCACCTAGTCCACCAAAACCACCTTTTCTCTTTTTCGAAAAGCCACCCATTTGCTTCATCATCTTTTGGGACTGTTCAAATTGCTTAACAAAGCGATTAATCTGGCTAATATCTTGTCCACATCCTTTTGCAATTCGGTGCTTTCTAGAAGGGTTCAGTAATTTGGGGTTTTGTCTTTCTTTCTTTGTCATAGATAAGACAATCGCTTCCATTTGTGCCATCTTCTTATCATCCAACATAGCTTCCATATCTCCCATCTTAGCACCCATTCCAGGCATCATAGATAAGATACTAGATAAACCTCCCATATTTCTCATTTGATTCATACTCTCTAGGTAATCTTCAAAATCGAACTTGCCCTTTTTCATGCGGGCCATCATTTCTTTTTCTTTATCACCATCTACGGTAACATTTTCTTGTGCCTTCTCAATTAAACTTAGCACATCACCCATACCAAGAATTCTACTAGCCATACGGTCTGGATAAAATTGCTCTAATTGGTCAAGTTTCTCACCCATACCAACATAAAGAATCGGCTTACCAGTAACAGCTTTAACAGATAGAGCCGCACCACCTCGGGAATCACCATCCATTTTGGATAGAATAACTCCATCTATGGTAATTTTATCATCAAATTCTTTGGCAACTGTAACTGCATCTTGTCCTGTCATAGCATCTACTACTAATAGAGTCTGATGTACTTGCACATCTTCTTTAATCTCTTGGAGTTCTGCCATCATATCTTCATCAATATGCAAACGACCTGCCGTATCAAGAATCACTACATTATGTCCATTCTTACTTGCATGTTCTATGGACGCTTTTGCAATATGAGATGGCTTGTGCTGATCACCCATTGTAAAAACATCTACACCTTGCTTCTCACCATTCACCTGTAATTGCTTAATTGCAGCTGGTCGGTAAATATCACATGCAACTAATAATGGCTTTTTACCCTTTTGTAATAATTTACCAGCAATCTTCGCTGTTGTAGTCGTCTTACCAGCACCTTGTAAACCGCACATCATAAGCACTGTAATGGCTTTTCCTGGTTCCATGATAATTTCTGTTGTATCACTTCCCATTAATGCAACCATTTCTTCATTTACAATCTTAATAACCATTTGTCCTGGATTAAGACCTGTGAGCACATCACTACCAATTGCCCGCTCTTCTACTGCCTTGATAAATTGCTTTACAATCTTAAAGTTAACATCTGCTTCTAACAAGGCCATCTTTACTTCTTTCAATGCAACCTTTACATCTGCCTCTGTTAACATTCCCTTGCTCTTTAACTTCTTAAAAACATTCTGTAATTTATCCGTTAAGCTTTCAAATGCCATTTATAATTCCTCTAATATCTGATTTAATAATTCCTTCACTTCATCTTGATTAGTAATCTTGCGAATCTCGTGTACTCTTTGTTGAATGGTATGAAACTTCTTAACTAGATGTAATTTACTCTCATAAGATTCTAATAACTGATTCACTCGTTTTAAAAGATCAAATACACTTTGACGACTGATTCCTTCTTCATTGGCAATTTCAGTGATGGAGTAATCGTTATAGACTGCATCTTCATATAGTTTTCGTTGTCTCTTCGTTAACAACTCTCCATAAAAATCATATAAGATTCCCTGCTCTACAATCTTCTCCATCTCAACATCCTTACCATAATCATCTTACAAAGTACTTTAGATAGAATACAATAAAGAGGAATATTTGTCAAGTGTTTTTTCTTGACAAATATTCCTCTCTAATTAATCCTTCGTCTGTAATAAATACTCTAAAAATTCTTTTTCTGGAAGTGGTCTAGAGTAAAAATAACCTTGTCCCACATTACATCCAATTTTCTTTAAGAAATCAAGCTGTTCTTGCGTCTCAATACCTTCTGCAACTGTTTCTAGGTTAATTTCCTTTGCCATATTAGTAATATTCTCAATAATAGCTGTACCCTTATCATTGCCAATAGAATCTGTTATAAATTCACGGTCAATCTTTAGAATATCTAACGGAATGACCTTTAATCGATGAAGAGAAGAAACACCTGCTCCAAAATCGTCCATGGATATGGTGAATCCATGTTGTCTCAAAAGTTCCAAACGTTTAATGGATTCTTCAAAATGATTCACAAATGCACTTTCCGTAATCTCTAGATCAATTTGGTTCGGCTGAATCTTATGGCGTTCTAGAACTGCTAAAATGGATTCAACAAGCGTAGATTTCATAACTGTAATGCCTGATAAATTAACAGAAATTACAGGTATTTCCTTGTGTTGATTATTCGCTATAAATTCACATACGGCATCTAATACGTAATAATCAAGTGTCTCAATAAAACCATTTTTTTCAAATATCGGTATGAACTCACCTGGTGGCACTAACTTACCATCTCGTACCCACCTCACTAGAGCTTCCGCACCTGTTGTATGTTCCCTATGCAAATCCACCTTTGGTTGATAGTAGATAATAAATTCTTTTCTTGCAACGCCCGCTTCCATAGTTGCCACTACTCCATTCTTAATCTTACGTTCCCTTTGCATGGCTTCCGTATAAGGGTAAATGGTATATCCTAAGGTATTCTTTCCAAGGTTACGAGCTATGGTAGCACAATCCATCATAAGAGTTACATCTTCCTCAATATCTGTAATTGTGTAAAGGCCAAGACTAAAGCTAAAGTTGAAATCTTCTCCTACGATTTTGCTAAGTTTTTCTTTTGTCTCATTATATCCATCTTCATAACCAGTCAACTTGCCTAGAATGTCAATCCCGCTAATTAAGATGTAGAAATTATCAGCAAAACTTCTCGTCATAGTATGTTCAACGGACTGTAAGGTATCATAAAGCCCTCTAGCTGCTTCCTGTATAATCTCTGTACCAATACTAAAACCATAGATTTCATTAATATACTTAAAATTATCCATATCAAGAGCAAGAATATGATAAATCTCCGCATGGTTACTATGTATAATGCGAGCTACTTCTTCTTTAAACTTGGCCTCAGACAATAATCCCGTTAGCGGGTCATGTGCCATGAAACACTCCAATCTCTTCTGCTTTCTACTCTGTAAGATCATGGCAACAATACTAACTATAACAGCACCTATTAATACACCAAGGAGTATAATATTAAGATTATCTAGGATATACTCGCTAATCCCTTCTGTATAGACCATATAATTACTATGGTTTTGAGCAAGGAAATAGATATCATCCTCATCTAGATTAGCAATCACAAAGTTCATTACCTCTATTACTTCAGAAGATAACTGTTCCGAATAGCTAAATCGGAAATTCAATGGTGTATCTAATATAGTCAAGTCATAAATGCCACTCATCACTTCATCAGACACCTTATCATATCCTATGGTAGCCATTAGAAGTGCATCTACCTCATCTCCATCTAAGGCAGCCTTTGCTGCAGCAAAATCATCATAATATACTAATGTAGCATCTGCTATAGCAGAATCAACTTCTGTTAATCCATGATTCACCTGTACTGCTACTGTCTCGATCATTCCCTCATGATTCACCTTTGTAGCAAGGACTTGTTGATAGCTTAAATAAGTCTCACTCATAGTATTAGTTGAAAAATTGGGCATAAGAACCGTAATATCAAGATCTTCCACTACTACACCAGGTTCATCCATATCCACAAATTCAAAGGTAACACCTAGTTCTTCACCCATATCATTCAAAATATCAATTAAAATACCAGCAGGCTCTCCCTTAATCTCATAGGAAATCGGAATATAATTCGTTGTATAGCCAACCGTATATACTTCTTGTTCTTGTACAATGGCAAGTTCTTCTTCCGTTATAACAAGTTCATCTGACAAAACCGAAGCGACTCCTTGTTCACATGATAAAAGACACATCAATAATACTACAAATATTGCTATACTACCCTTCATGAAGTGGTAGACTCTTGTATAATATCTCTGTACATTTCTCATACACTAATAACCATGCCTTTCTCAAAGTCTGGAAACTTTGGACCGTAGGGTACAAAATTTGCAATGTCACCTTAATTCTAGTTCTGTCAATATGATGTTGGAATCAAAAAGTATTTCGACCCTAACATCATCATAACATTTATATAAATAATTTACCATTATTTTTCCATTTTTCTCATATATTTAGGTATTGTATGTAAATCAAACGATAAAATATACCGTATATAATCCAGCAAAAAAGCACCCTCTCTCTACACAACGGTAGATTGATGATACTAAATTAACGAATATAACGCATGCATAACAATCCATATGTGTCATACCATGTGTCATTCCCTATGTTATTTGTAAATAAAAATAGTAACTGCTAAAAATACGATAAAACTAATAATGGCAAGAATTATACTCATATGATCACTCTCTACTAATGTTTCCTATAAAAATCTAATTCGAAATTTATAATCTGAAATATTACACATAATAATAGTTACTATTTACATTATACCCCCCCCTTTTTTTTTGTCAACCATTTAGCCGAAAATAGCGAAGAATTCTGAAACAAAAAAGATTTGACTTTAGATGTGGCACAATACAAAAAAGAGGTTCGGATAACCGAACCTCTTTCGAAATACATAATGTTACAATTATTTGCTAGCTAAGAACTCATCTAATTGAGCTTGAGCTTCTGCTAAGTATTCTTCCATACCAGCTGCATCTAATGCTGCAAGGAATTCATCTAATTGTGTAGATGGATCAACTTGTCCTGTGCTAAGTGGTAATGCATATTGAGCAGCCACGTTAGCAAGTGCAGCACTTTGAACTTCTACTGATGTAGGATCAAATGTGTAACCAAGGATTGGAATTTCTTTAGCTGTACCATAGTATGCTAAGAATGTGCTATCCCAGTAATCTGCATCGCCTTCTCCGTCCATTACTGGAAGAATTGTGATGTTACCCATACCATTTCTCCATGGAGAGTAGTTATTTCTTTCATCTGTAAATGTGATAAGTCCATCATCTGCAGTTGTGTAGTGAACATCTTCGATACCATAGTTAAGTAATGTCATTAAGTACTCATCTGTGTTTAATAAGTTTAAGAACATCATAGCTCTTTCAGGGTTAGCTGAAGCTGTAGAGATAGCCATCATAGCGCCTTGAGAAGCTGTTGTATCAACGTATGGATCTGTTACAGGAACGAATGCTACTTCAATACCACGTTCAGAACTAGCTGTTACTTCATATCCTAATGCATATGATTGTGTTCCGATTAAGTAGTTACCTGCTAATTGTGTGTTTGTACGTGTTTCGTTAGCTGTGTTAGCATTACCCATTGCTGGATCAATGTAACCTGCTTGTGCATATTCGTATGTTTGTTCTACGAATGATTTGTACTCATCTGTTGCAAATTTGTTAAGTAATGTGTTACCGTATGCTCCATCAGCAGATGTATCATCTGGGTTGATGTAGTAAGATAATAAGTTAACTGAACCGTTATCTCCAGCTACGATAATTGAATTAGTTACCATTCTTTCAAGTACGGCACCTTCTACTAATAGTGGGTAGAAGTCAGAACCTTCACCAGCTTTAACTGTTGCAAGGATATCGCCGAAACCATAGTAATCTGTGCTTTCGATATCTTCAAGTGTGTAACCATATTCTTCTAATAAAGTTACATTAATGTCCCAACAGTTTTGTGTAGCGTAATCTTTTAACCCTGGAAGTGCATATACACCAACACCTTCAGAACCGTTTGCTAACGCACCAGTTTGAAGAACTTCTGGAAGTTCATTCCAGATATCTTGTCCGTATAACTCAAGTAAGTTATTGTCTTCGTCATCAAGACGTACCCAGTAACCATCTCTTGCAAATCTGTTATACTCATCTGCTGACCATGAACAAGTAAAGTAAATATCTACTGCATCGCCAGTTTGAAGTGATAATACTGCATTTGTATCGAAATCGCCCCATGTTCCCCAGATTGGTTCAAGAGTTACATTTAACTTTTCGTTAAGGTAAGCATTTACCTCTTTGAAAC
>JAWXVE010000088.1:0-7293 GCA_044425575.1 Eubacteriales bacterium
ATAACAGTGCTATAACAGATGATGGACCTGAATCGACAACAGGAGATTCTCTTATTAGAAGATTCTCTAGATGGAGAATCATTTGATCAGCTCGTTCATGAGAAGGCAATCTTGATTGATTCTTTGAATCAGTTAGACGAGGGATTCGAAGCGACTTATGACCGTGTTAAGGGAGAGTTAGAAGAACATAAGAGCCAATATGCAAGTGAGATTGCCAGATTCAAGGCAGAGATTACGAAGATTATGGATCTAGTGGTAGAGATTCAAGCATCGGAAGCACGGAATAAGGCTAAGATTGACCAGTTCTTCCCAGTAGAACGAAAGAAGATTGGCCAGAGTCGTGTGAGCCAGAAGGTAGCCATGAATTATTATAAGAATTATAGCCGAGTAAACTACATTGATCCGCAGCTAATGGACAAGAAAAAGTAGTATTTTAGCACAGTTTTCAGAAAAAAAAGAAAAAAAGTAAAAAAAGTTATAATTTGGTATAAAGTTCTCACAATTTGTACCGATATATAATACAAGTAAATCAAAAGTTACTTGAGTAGTCTTTTCTAAGGAGCGTACGGCCGGAGGAAATATTACAACAAACACAAATAGTGCCAAGGAAGGCACCTCACATTCAAGGAGGAATTTATTATGGTAGTAAAAACTAACGTCCAAGCGTTGAACGCTAACAGACAATTAAACATCACAACAGACGAAATCGCTTCTTCAACAGAAAAACTTTCTTCAGGTTATAGAATTAACCGTGCAGCAGATGATGCAGCTGGACTTTCTATTTCAGAGAAGATGAGAACTCAGATTAGAGGTCTTACACAAGCTTCTGCTAATGCTCAAGATGGTATTTCATTCGTACAAACAGCTGAAGGTGCTTTAAGTGAAGTACAAGATATGCTTCAAAGAATGAACGAATTAGCAGTTCAAGCAGCGAATGGTACCAACTCTACAATTCAACAAGGATATATCAACGAAGAAATCGATGCATTAAAAGCAGAAATCGATCGTATCGGAGAAGATACTAAGTTCAATGGTATGTCAGCATTTGGAACAACTATTACATTCCAAGTTGGTTCTGAAAACACAGATGCAGCAAAGATTACTATTTCTACAGCAGTATTAAATACGAGCTCATTATCTATTGGTGACAAAACTGTTGAAACCCAAGCAGAAGCTCAAGAATTCCTTGATTATGTTCAAGCTGATATTGAGAAAATCTCTGCTATGCGTTCTAGCCTAGGTGCTGTTCAAAACAGATTAGAATACTCAATCAAGAACCTTGATAACGTAGTTGAGAACACAACAGCAGCAGAATCTCGTATCCGTGATACAGATATGTCTACTGAAATGGTTGCTTACTCAAACAACAACATTCTTTCTCAAGCTGGACAAGCAATGTTGGCTCAAGCAAACCAAGCAAACCAAGGTGTATTATCATTACTTGGCTAATCAAAAGAATTGTAGTATCTATTACTATAAGAAAGATTACCATAAGAAAGAAAACCCCAATCGAAAGATTGGGGTTTTCTCAAGGTTGTAAATCGGCTGAAAGCATTAGGAATGAGACAATCGCTTAATACGTTCTGCTGCGTCTAAGTGATTCGGACAATTGCGGAAGAAGGAAAGTGCCAACTCTCTATTACCCATTCCTTCGTACAGGACACCAAGCATATAATGGGAGAGATAAGTCTTCGTTGCATAATTGGTATGGAGAGGACAATTAATTGCCTTAATATAATTTAAAATGGCAGAAGTATAATTCTTCTCATGAAAATAGGAAGTAGCAAGCAGATAGATGGCATCGCTATAATCTCCAATAATGGGTTGAGCAGTTTCTAAGAATGTAATATTATCTTGTGTACGTCCTTCAGCAAGGTTCAGATTACCATAAGTAGTATACAGCATCTTAGTATAAAGGACGGAAGGATTTAAGTCTAGTGTAAGGGCATGGTCCAAAGCTTCTCTTGATTCCTTATAATTCTCTAATATATAATGACTTCGCCCTAGTTGGAAGTAATGGTACGCATTGTTAGGTTCTGAGCGAACTGCTTCTTCTAATAATTGTATGTTTCGCAGGTTTTTGGCATGTAGTTGTTCCTTGGGAATATTGTATCCTGTGTGAACAACAATTACATGAATGGGAATACCAGCCTCATAAGGTTGATTGTGAAGAGGCACAACTTGTTCGTGAATAATACTCTCATAATGGTAATAATCTCTGTGAAATAGTCGCTCCATCATACTATTCTCATAAGTCATCTTACCAGTGGGGTCAGGTATCTCATTCATCAGAGTAATCATTCCCATACGTGTTGGATGCTCTTCCATATAGGCGGCAACATTTTCCTCATTAAATCGTTGTAAGATTTCATCACAATCTACTACGAGAATCCAATCATTACTTGCTTTTTCAATGGAGAAGTTTCTAGCAGCACTAAAATCGTTACACCATTCATAATCGTAGATATGACGAGTATAGCGACGTGCAATAGATTTGGTGCGGTCAGTGGACCCTGTATCGACTATAATAATTTCAAAGTGGTAGGGTTTTAGTGCTTCTAAGCAAGATTTTATATTCTTCTCTTCGTTCTTTGCAATAATGCAAACAGATATTGGTAACATAGTGGTATCCTTTCTGTGTGTGTCATTTAATTGGTTTTCTTATGGTGTGCTGGTAGTTAAGCGGTTCATACGTTCTCTAGCATCTTTATAATCCAGACAATTCTTATAGAAGGAAGCTGCAATCTCTCCATTTCCCATTTGTTCATAGATAAGTCCTAGCATATAGTGAGATAAGTAAGTCTTGCAAGCATAATTCGTATAGACCGTGCAACTTAATGCTTTAATATACGATAAAATAGCATTCACTGCATCGTTTTTGTTGTAATACAAGGTAGCTAATAAGTACTCTGCATCTGCATAGTCATTTAAAATGGTGCTTGCCCCTTTAATAAGTGCAATACCTTCATCAAATAGACCTTCATTACGTAGGACTTCTCCATAATTAATATAGATTAATTTCGTATAGAGGATATCAGCAGGAGGGTCTAAGGAAAGGGCTGTTTGAAAGCACTCCTTTGCTCGTGCGTATTCATTCATCTTAGAAAGATCTAGTCCTAACTGAAAATGGTAATAAGAACTATTTGGTTGTTTGAGTACTGCTTGTTCTAGCAAGGCAATATTACGTGCAGATTTCCTAGCATGTTCTTCATCTGAGAGGTGATAGCCTGTATGGAGTAAGGTAATAGGCAATAAGGTACTCTCAAAGGAAGCGTCTTTGGAATAAGGTACTACTTGTTCGTGAATGATTCCATCGTATTTAAAATCCCCTTTATGGAAGAAACGTGGTAGTTCGCCATAAGAATACGTAACACCTCCATTTGGATCTTCCGCTTCGCTTTTGCAGGTAATAGAACCCATTTGATCTTTGTGGTTTGCCATATGTGCCTCTAAGGCAGATGTATCACAAGATTCTATACATTCATCACAATCCACAATCAAGATCCAATCGTGGCTAGCTTTTTCAATGGAAGCATTTCGGGCAGCACTAAAATCATCAACCCATGTAAAGTCATACACATGAGAAGTGTATTTCAATGCAATTTCCTTGGTGGAATCGGTGGAACCTGTGTCTAGTACAATGATTTCAAAGTTATATGGTTTTAATGAATCTAGGCAAGTTCCAATTTTTTCTTCTTCATTTTTGGCAATAATACATACTGATATTGGCAACATAGGAATTCCTTTCTTGTGTCACATGAGTTTATTCGTTCGTTGGTAGTTGTGTAAGTCGTACAAGGGCAGGTGCGTAGTTGCCTGCTTGTGTATAGGATTGCCTTGCAAGCGTAATCTGTCCACTGCATTCATAGATGACACCGATATTATAATAGGCACTGTAGGAATTGGCACCCTCTACAGAGTAGTAAGTGCAAGTGGTAGCCCGTTGTAATTGGCGAATGGCATCTTGGAATAATCCATTATTCATAGCCAGAAGTCCCATTAAGAATAGGAAGTCTGCATAAGTGTTGAATTCTTCATAGAGTTGTTCCATGAACAACAAGCCCTCATCGTAACGTTTAAGATTAAGCAGGCAATAGCCATAAGAAGTAACCATAGTCTGCACATACTCTTCAGCAGGATTAACATCGTATTCAAATCCTTGTTGAAAGTAGTGGAGTGCTTCCTGGTATTTCTCTAGTGTAAAATAACTTTGTCCTAGTTGAAAGTAGGTATAGGGTGTGGGTGTGCTGGTTTCTAGCTCTTGTTCTAACAAAGCAATATTACGTTTGCTCTTAGTTGCAATAATAGCAGGATTACCATATCCTTCATGGTAGAAAGCAAGTGGCAACACAGGGTAGGCGAAAGAGGATTTCGTTGCATGATTACCATTGGAACCAGATACAACTTGCTCGTGAATCGTCCCCTCATAGTGAAAATGTGTTCGAGAGAAAAAGCGTGCAAGATGGGAAGTGTGCAAGCTCTCTTGGTTGCTTAAGCTAAACGGTGAACTTAGTGTAATCTGCCCTATGGTATTGGTGGGATCTAAGGTTTGAAGTATGGAGTTTAGTGCTTCCACGTCAATAGAAGTCAAGTGTTCATCACAATCTACAATTAGAATCCAATCATTTGTAGCTTGCTGTATGGAATAATTCCGAGCAGCACTAAAATCATTGCACCACACATAGGAATACACACAATCTGTGTATTTGGCAGCCACCGAAATGGTAGCATCCCTCGAACCAGTATCCACAACAACTAGCTCGAATCCATATGGATACAAGCGTTTTAAACATTCTTCCAAATAGTCTGCCTCATCTTTGGCAATAATACAAATAGAGATTGGTAGCATAAAGTGTATCCTCTCATTTTATTCTACATACTTTTGTATGCTAGCATACAACATATGCCCTTTTGACTCTGGTATCATACTATTCTACTATAACTTTGCAGAAAAAGCTATGACACACCATACATTTTCAGATAAATGTTGACAAGTATTAGCCAGACTAGTAAATTGTAGAAAGGCAATAAGTAATTCCATGAAAGGAAAGGAAGGGTGTATATATATGGAACGTACAACTCAAAGAGCTTATATCAGGTGGATTCCAACCATTCTTATGATGGCGATTATATTTGCGTTCTCTCATGCACCAGCGAATGTTTCTTCAGAGACGAGTATGGCACTTACCACAACTTTACAATTATATGCACAAGAATTATGGGGAGGAGAATCCGTGACTTCCGCGGCATTAGAGACCATGGAATGGGTGGTTCGTAAATTAGCCCATGTAACGGAATACGCCTTGCTCTCTATCACCATTTGTTATGCATATGGAGGTATGAGAAAAGCTGCATCAGTAGGGATGTTACAAGTGGTTGGTGTAGCAATTTTACTATCAGGGCTCTATGCAGTTACAGATGAAGTCCATCAACTTTTTATAGACGGACGTTCAGGGCAAGTAAGAGATGTGGTGATTGATACCGTGGGAGCCACGCTGGGGGGAATCTTCTATTTTATCGTGGTGAAACTTCATACAATCATAGCGAAACTTCCTACCATCATAGGAAATAGGAGGAGTGTATGAAAGAACGTTTGCAACCGGGGTTACAGAAAGGAATGGGAATCTTAATTACCACTTATGTGACTCTTCTCTTTGTAGTATATCCTCTGTATTATCAAAATAAGTATTTTAATATGGGAGAAGCAAAGTATGAATTTGTAAAGTACGTATCGCTTGTATTCTTTGGGATGATGTGTGCCATGTTCTTATTTCTGCTGGCAATACAAAGGAGAAGAGGATGTAAGGCACTGTCGCCAACAGATTGGTGTGCCGTTGCCTACACGGTAGTTCTAGTCTTATCTTACATCCATTCTCCATATAAAGAGACGATTCTGTGGGGCTATGACGGCTGGTATATGGGGATCATGTCACAACTTTTATTTGTGCTAATTTATTTTTTCGTGTCACGTTATATGAAGTATCACATGGCAATGGGTTATGGTATGCTAGTTACAGCATCAATGACCCACCTATTTGCAATTTTACATAGATTTTCCATAGATCCACTTGGTATGTATGAAGGTGTATCAGAGTCTTATTACATACTGTTTCTGTCAACCGTAGGCCAGGCTACTTGGTACTCATCTTATTTATGCGTTGTATTTCCAATTGGTATAGCATGGTACTGTTTGTCCCCGAAACCACGGGAACGAATTGCCTTAGGCTTTTATCTGGTCTTAGGATCTGCTAGCCTTGTAACGCAAAATAGTGATAGTGCCTTTTTTTCTCTTGCATTTGTACTCTTAGTAGTTGTACTTGCTTCTATACAAACTAAGGTGCAATTACTTCGCTTGTTGGAGGTGTTGTTCCTCATAGGAAGTGCTTTTGTGGGAATTGGAATCTTGCAAATACTCTTCCCTGAACAAGCTGTGGCACTAGATTCCCTATCCATCTTTTGTTCCCAAAGCATGGTGACAAAAGTTCTCCTAGGAAGTGTGATCATCCTTTATCTGGTAGTTCGCTATGTCATAGTGGAGGGCAGTGGGTTACAAGGGGATGAATTGTGCTGGAATGCGAGGAAGTTACGGAGCATAGTACTTCTTAGTGTGGTAGGGATTATTCTATTAATTGGAATGTTCATGTGGCTTGTAACAACTGGACAATTACCACAGCAACTTGCAGTTCTAGAAGACATTGGATACTTGAATTTTAATCATGAGTGGGGCAGTAGTCGAGGATTTTCTTGGACAGTTAGTGCCCATATATGGAAAGACTATCCAATTAGTTATCAATTGTTAGGTTGTGGACCAGATGGTTTTGCAGACTATGCCTATGAGCATCACTATGATGAAATCACACAATTGTGGGATGATATTATATTAACCAATACACACAACGAATGGTTTACCTCCCTACTCTTTACTGGAATTCTTGGATTTATCAGTTACGCAGGAATGTTTATTAGTCAAATAGTACGTGGCGCTAGATATATGGTAAAAGAACCAATCTTCATGTGTGGTGTAGTATGCGTAGTATCCTATATGGCGCATAACTTCTTCTGTTATCAGCAGATTGTATGTACGCCTTTAATCTTTATCGTGTTAGGTGCTATGGAGCATGGAATGAGGGCTGATTGCTGTACAGATATATAAGAAAACAGCCAGACTTTCCTATTTAAGGACACTTTCGCTCCGTGGAAAAGGTGGATTGCTATACGGATATATATATGAACCAGCCAGTCATATCCCACTAAAGGACGCTCTCGCTCCGTAAAATTTTGTAGGATTACTAT
>JAWXVE010000089.1:0-7263 GCA_044425575.1 Eubacteriales bacterium
AACAAGCTACGAAAGCACAATAGGCGAACAAGGGTGGAATCTGCCCAAAATCTAGCAATTGCCTAATAATTAGGGGAAAAGATACCCCTATATAACTGCTAAAGCTATCAAATATGAGTTATTTTTTCGAAAAACAACTTCGGTGACGAATCTAGCTTTTTTGATTGCTGGTTTTGACACTCGAACCATTATTCAGTCCTGTAAAAATACTTTCCTTACTAATTCTAAGACACCCTGTCATAACTGCCCTATAGAGGGAATTATTCGTCTTAAGGGCTACGCTTAATAGACCTCTGATAAAGTCGATCATCTCTTCATAGAATCCTCTAAAATAAGCATTTTCAAGGGGAACGTCGTATTCATCTATGAGTAGAATCACCTTCTGCCCATATGCCTTTTCTAAACATTCGCACAAAAAAGCAACCGATTTCACACATAAATCTTGATCGTCGATTCCTCTCATTATATTCTTATATTGCTCCACTTTTGCCTCTTCAAATGGATACTTCTCTAGGATTGCCTTGTGGTAATAAAATTGTGCCATAATCGTATCTTGTAACGCCTTATAAGCAGATGTAAAGGTGGCTTGTTTTGCTTCCTTGAAGTTGAGCATAATCACGGGATATTGCCCCATATGCTTCGTATACTTCTCTCCTGCACTGGCAATGTTAAGCCCTTGGAATAACTGCTCCCTATGGCAATCGTTGCGTTCAAAGAAGTATTGCAGCATGCTTAGATTCAAGCTCTTGCCAAAACGGCGTGGCCTTGTGAATAGCGTAACCTCTGCTGTTGTATCCAGCAGTTGCTTGATTAACAAGGTCTTGTCTACGTAATAACATCCCTGCTCTCGTATCTTCTGAAAATTATCAATCCCAATTGGTAGTGGTTTATGCTCCATACTAATTCCTCCATTGCCTTAGGTATTCGTTACCTATATTATGGCATAGATGCGAGAATTTGCAAACTGTTTTATGAACCGATTTTAGCATATACAATAAGTTCTTCATAGAGCTTACGTATTTCCTGTGGTTCGCATTTGTATCATCCTTGTTAAAAACAAGAACAGTACACAAATCCAGCAAAGAGGTGTCTCATTCCACTCCTCTTTGCTTATTATTCATTATGCAATTCTGCATGTGTGCATGGGTGAGTGTAAATTAGACAGATTGTCTAGAAAGGATACTTCAATTCTTCGAAAAGTATGCTTGGGTATATCATAACATAGTTGTTAGGTCAGTCCAATCAAATTTTAGAGATTATATTATGTATTATTTCAAGATTATGTTATGTATTACTTAGTTCCTGTGGAATAATGTAATAAAGGAACCCTTCTATTATTCCACAGCTAATAGTATATGTATTACTCCATTCATAAATAAGGATTAATATCTGACACTGATTGATTATTGACAATAACTGCAGGCCAGTGCATCATCACTACTATATCTGGTTTCACTTTATCAATTAATGCAAATACATCTTCTTTCCCTAATTCACCTCGTATATCTACAAAGTGTAATTCCGAGAAGTGTGGTGCTAAAAAGCTTGACACAGGTCTTGTAAAAGAGTCACATAAACATATTATTTTTCGCTCTGCACGCGCATTATGATTTGTAATACAACACTGTCCTTTAAATACTATGTTATAAATAACGTATGGGTTTAATCCATAGTAACACCAGTCCATGTGTGGTTGGTTCAATAGAGATCTATGTGCTAGACCACGTACTGAAAAGTTCTTTTCCTCACACTTCCATGTATAGTCCGTATCGTATTTCGGTAAGATTAATTCAAAATCATCTACTCCTGCGTATAGTAATCCTGTTCGTCTACCATGTCCACCTAAGAATAGTTGAGGATATATACTACATTCATAATTGCTAAGTTCAAACAGCTGTGGATCAAATTGAATATCTACTAAATCTCCAATTTTATTACATAGAGCTTGTGTTGCATGAAATGCTGCAATCGGCTTCCAGTGATGATCTGTTTTAAAAAAGCTTTCACTAAAGCTAATGTTTTGTTCAATCATTACCTGTCTATAATCTAAAATAGGAACTCTCTCATCTGCCAAACCTTGTAAGATTTTTGATGCCGCCTCATTTAAATTCATTTCCCCATTTATGCGTTGTGTATCCATAGGTGAAATCTTATTTGGCCACTGCACATATAGAAAAGAGATACCTCTTTTATGAAGATATTTTGAAAAAGCACTTATATTTTCTACGACTCGTTCTATATTCCCTGTTATTGGTTTTAATTCCTCATTATACAAATGACCATTGGATTTTTTGATCACACCATTGTATTCATCACAGTTCATAACTTCTTGCAAACTCATAGGTTTAACAATATAAGAATTATTCCAAAAATCCACTCTCCCCTTAACCATATAATCATCTATAACAAGCTTACAATCATTACCTGCCTTATATGCTTCTTGTAGTGAGTTTAAAGCTTTCATTGTATGTACTATTTTCTCTGGAATGTCCTCAGGCTTCTTTAAATCATCATAATTCCCATTAGTTCGCAGACTTATTTTGTGTTTTTCGATTTTCTCTTGAATGTCATTACTTCGATTTTCCCTTAATGTATTAGCCGCAAAATATGGCTGTATATTAATTATCTTCTTACTCTCTAGTAATGCGGAGATATTCTGTTCAATCTCATCACCATATGCAGTTGAAGTGATTATAATATACAGATTATTATAAAGTTCCCTAGCCTTATCAAATGATATAATAGGGATTTGTTCTAAAGACTTTCCTACTTCTCCTACATTAGAATTACAAATAGCCACTGGCATGCTTAACTTCTTCATTCGAAACCAGTCTAGCATCTTTCTACATATCTCTCCAGAACCATAAAAGCACAGAGTTGCCCCCCCTCTGCAATATATTCATTTTGCTCTAAGATTCTTTTTTCTAAAGCCATTGCTTTTTCATATGTCATATGTATCTCCCTTCATAATAGCTTACAAATACTCACTGACCCATAATCTCTTCCACAATGTTCTCTACGCGGTCACTTTCTGAGAATCCCAAGTTATTATTTAGACCAATTCTAATATTATCTCCATCTAACAACATGGTGTGTTTATCTGCTGATACGAGTGCTTGTTCTAAGGCATTGGCTATCGTTGATTTCCCTAATCCTGATAAACCTGTAACCCAAAGTGTCTTTGGTGTTTGCTTCTTCTGTCCTGCACGTACTTCTTTTGTAATATCAGTATTTTGCCAAGTAAGATTATCCGAGCGGTAAAGGGAATGTTCTACAATTCCACATGCGGATGTCATATTTGTTACACGATTCATAAGAATAAATCGTCCTAATTCTTGAATCTTACTAAAGTCTTCTATTACAATCTTTTCTGATAAAGAGATATCACAATCAATTAAGTCATTCTTCTTTGCTTGCGACTTTGCGATGTGAGTTCTAGAATGTTCTGCTTGGTTGTATTGTAACATGGATACATAATTGGTGCATCCATTGTTACTTCACCACCACACAGCACTTCTGGCAGAACCCAATTCCGTAGCTGGTAATGTCTGTGTACCCTTCTGCAAGCAAGCCTGCTTTGTAATCTTGCTCTTTAATCTGGCCAAGTGCCTTCTGGGCCACTTCCTCTAACTTGGTTGGTTCTTTCGTTACCTTGAATTCTAGGAGAAAGGCTTTCCCCTTAAAGCTTGGATATTTAATGATTAGATCTGGTCTTCCATTTCCGCTTTCCCGATTAGATGCTAATAAGTATTGCTTCATATTGCGGTAGAGACCTAACATTACACCATGATAGAATGATTCGCCGCTGCTCTTGCCAACGCCATCATGGTAGCTAATGGTATCAATGAGTACTTGATTGATGGCTTGTTCCATTCCTTCTGCGTTGCCTGTAATGGTTGCTTGGTAGAGGGGTTCTAAGTTGGTATTGTTAATCTGCTCATTCATCCATTGCACAATGTGATTCTCATAGATATAGGCAACTTCTTCGTTTGGAATCTGCATGGTGGCATAAATCTTACGATTCTCAAATCGTTCCGATACTTTCTTCAAATATCCTGTAAAATATAAGAAGTTCCACAGATGATCCATATCTACATGAATATCTGCGTAAGTAATGTCCTCTTGTATGGCTTTTTCAATGGTGCCACCTGCCATTAATGTCTCTAATTCTATTTTTCCATTGGCATCAATACGCTGGATCAAATCCCGTACAATGCTATTAGAGCTAGTATTAGACCAATATGGCTTTGGTCTTTCATCCTCATCCCCTAATAGATCATCCATATAATTAATCAAACTCCACGGATTATATACTTTGGTCTTACCAAATAAATAACCATTATACCAATCTTTTACCGTGTTTGCTCGTTTCGTCCTATTGTAGTACGCTAGCATTTCTTCCACTTCTGCTTCTGTGAATCCAAAATATTCTCCATAGGTCTTATTCTCAATGGAAATAATCTCTAGATTATTCAGTCCTGTAAAAATACTTTCCTTACTAATTCTAAGACACCCTGTCATAACCGCCCTATAGAGGGAATTATTCGTCTTAAGGGCTACGCTTAATAGCCCTCTGATAAAGTCGATCATCTCTTCATGGAATCCTCTAGAATAAGCATTTTCAAGAGGTACGTCACTTTCATCTATGAGTAGAATCACCTTCTGCCCATACGCCTTTTCCAAACATTCGCACAAAAAAGCAATAGAATCCATAAATAAATCTTGGTCATCGATTCCTCCCATTATATTCTTATATTGTTCCACTTGTGCCTCTTCAAATGGATATAGATCTAGTATTGCCTTGTGGTAATAAAATTGCGCCATAATCGTATCTTGTAACGCCTTATAAGCAGATACAAAAGTAGCCTGCTTTGCCTCCTTAAAGTTGAGCATGATTACAGGGTATTGTCCCATATGCTTGGTGTATTCCTCTCCTGCACTAGCAATATTGAGCCCTTGAAATAACTTCTCAGTATCTCGCTCACTTCGTTCAAAGAAATATTGCAGCATGCTTAGATTCAAGCTCTTGCCGAAACGACGTGGTCTTGTAAATAGACTCACTTTTGTTGTAGTATCTAACAACTGCTTCATGAGCAAAGTCTTATCCACGTAGTAACATCCCCGCTCTATCATCTCTTTAAAATTATCTATCCCAATTGGTAGTGGTTTATACTCCATACTAGTTCCTCCATTGCCTTAGGTATTCGTTACCTACATTATGGCATAGATGCGAGAATTTGCAAACTGTTTTATGAACTTGCTACCACTGCTACTTTTCGAATGATATCTCTTGTTCGTGTCAAGGAGAATCGTTCTCCTTGGGATTCAATTACGAATCTGCACCCTTTTCCTTATGCGCAAGTGCAAGTGCAGCTTCTATGACTTTGTCCATGTCGAAGTAGCGATACCCACCAAGTCTTCCACCAAATAAAACGTGTTCTTCCTTGCTGGCACGCTTTTCATATACTTCATATAATTGGTTATTCTTGTGATCATTAATGGGATAATAGGGTTCTTCTTGCGGTGTCCATGCTTTTGGATACTCCCTTGTAATCACGGTTCCTTTTACTTTGGTATATTCAAAATGCTTATGTTCAATAATTCTCGTATATGGAATCTCATAGGCTGTATAATTAACAACTGCATTTCCCTGATAATTATCACAATCTAAGAGTGCTTCTTCTTCAAATGCAAGAGAACGATATTCTAAAGTACCCAGATCATATTGATAGAACTCATCTATCATTCCTGTAAAGAGTACTTTATCATAAGATACCTCCTTAGAGTCTTTCCACTTAGATGCCGCAGTAAAGTAATCTGTATTAGTCAGTACTTGGGTTCCCTTCAAAAGCTGTTCTACGATTTGCGTGTAGCCGCCAATAGGAATTCCTTGATACGGATCATTAAAATAGTTGTTATCATATGTAAATCGAACTGGTAACCTTTTAATAATAAAGGATGGTAAGCTTGTACAATCACGTCCCCATTGTTTCTGCGTATATCCCTGAATGAGCTTTTCATAAATATCTGTTCCCACAAGGGACAATGCTTGTTCTTCTAAATTCTTAGGTTCTGTAATCCCTAAGCTTTGTACTTGCTCCTCAATACGCTTTTTCGCCTCATCTGGAGTGGTAACACCCCACATGGCATAGAAGGTATTCATATTAAATGGCAGATTATAAAGTGCTCCTTTGTAATTGGCAACTGGTGAATTAATATATTGATTAAACTCAGCAAATTGATTCACATATTCCCAGATTAGTTTATTCGATGTATGAAAAATATGAGCTCCATATTTATGCACCTGAATCCCATTTACTTCTTCCGTATAAATATTACCTGCAATATGGTCTCTTTTTTCTATTACAAGGACACTCTTTCCAGCCTGTTTCATCTCATGAGCAAATACTGCTCCATATATTCCTGCTCCTACTATTAAATAATCGTAATGCATGTTGTTTCCTTTTCTATAAAATATTCACTACTTTTATTTTACTATATGCTTGTTAGGCATACTTGTCAAGATGGTGTAAAAAATATGATGCGAATGTCACTGCATGTGCATTGTAGCCAGATGCAATCAGTACGGATTCAGCAAGAGTGTCCTTTAGCAGGACATGACTGGCTGTACTATTGCATATCCATATAGTTAACATTTCACACTACACTAACTCCATGTACTGTTCACGTTCCTCATGTGGAATTTTTAAAATATCCATAGCTTCATTTGTTGATATATCAAGACTGTCCATTATATTTTGTATAGCCTCCCATCTCATTTCCCTTCGACCTTCATCCATAATATCTTGAAAAAATTTACACATATCGACTTCCCCCGTTTCTTCCTCTTTCATTAATGTTGTCATTAGTTTCTTTGATTTTGTAATACTTCCAATCATGTATGCAGTATCTTTGGATACGCATCCCTGCTTCGTTAATGCATCCACCTTTTCCTTATCTCTTGCCATAAATGCCTGTGAGTATTCCATAGCTTGTCGGATTTCTTTGTTCCGGAACTTACTACTATCTTCATGTAAGATTTGCAACAAGTTCATCTGATAGTCTGATACTACTTCCTTAATCTCCTCTGGAATATCCTTCATCATATCCAATAGGCAGTGTGGACCATCCCATGGTTCTTCTCCGTAATAGACGACGATTGTAATAATAGGTGTTAACTTATCACTCTTACGAAAGCTCCCAAGGAATTCACCACTAGTCATTTTCGGTTTTGTCACTTGATGGTTATGCTTAATTTCTTTT
>JAWXVE010000090.1:0-1434 GCA_044425575.1 Eubacteriales bacterium
ACAATATTAGTTTTGTCATATATCAGTAATTCCTGCTTAATTGGTTCGTGTTTCTTGGTGATGTTTTGGATTCCCGAAAGGGAGTTTGAATATTAAGCATGAATTGTTCTGAATTGACATAAAGAAATGATTCTAGATTCCACGAGATGTGGTAGAAATATAGAACGGTTATGCTTAGGTCTAGTATAAGACTTTAGCGTAGGGATTGCAAGTACATTATTAGGAAATAGTCTCTATCCAAAATAGGCATGATTTCTTTATTTTATAACGTAACAACTGCTCGGGACAATCTATCAACCAACAGATATACGGGTGGTTTTTGGAGTGCACGAGCAGTTACGTTTTCTTTATTATAAACAGGTATATAACAATATTATGGTGCCCTGTTCAAAAAGTCATATGAAACTTTCAGTTTTATTTAAGTGCAGCTGTGATGATTGCCATTTGATACACTTCTTTTGCATTACATCCACGCGACAAGTCATTGATTGGTGCATTCATTCCTTGTAAAATTGGGCCATATGCATCAAAGCCACCTAGGCGCTGCGCAATTTTGTAACCGATATTTGCTGCGTTGATATCTGGGAAAATAAATGTATTTGCTTGTCCTGCCACTTTGGAGTCTTTACATTTTGTTGCTGCTACTACTGGTGAAAACGCTGCATCAAATTGTAATTCACCATCAAGTGCTAATTCTGGTGCTAATTCTTTAGCTTTTGCTGTTGCTTCACGAACTAATGTTACACTATCACCTTTTCCAGATCCAAGTGTTGAGTATGATAACATTGCTACTTTAGGGTCGATTCCAAATGCTTTTGCTGTAGCAGCTGTCTCTAGTGCGATTTCTGCTAACTCATCTGCATTTGGTGTAATGTTAATTGCACAATCACCCATTGCATAATTTTCAGAAGTTCCATCTGCATTTGTACGATTTAAAATAATACATGACGAAACAATTTTACTACCTGGTTTTGTCTTAACGATTTGAAGTGCTGGACGTACTGTATCTGCTGTTGAATATGTAGCTCCCCCAAGTAAAGCATCTGCCACTCCTATTTTCACAAGCATTGTTCCGAAATAATTGCTCTTTCCAAGTGCTGCGCGACATTCTTCTGCAGTCATTTTGCCTTTACGAAGCGTCACCATTTCTTCCACCATTGCATCCATGCCTTCATAAGTTGCTGGATCAATCACTTCTGCCTTCTCCACTTTGAATCCGCCAGCTTCTGCTGCCGCTTTTACTTCTTCTGGATTCCCAACAAGAATAACACCCATTAATTCATCTGCTAACAATTTCTCTGTAGCATCTAGAATTCTTGGATCTGTGCTTTCTGTAAATACGATTTTACGTGGGTTCTCTCTTAGTACCTCGATTAGTTTCTTAAACATTCTTTTTTCCTCCTCTTATTGGTTACTATTTTGTTTTTTATTTTG
>JAWXVE010000090.1:1534-7202 GCA_044425575.1 Eubacteriales bacterium
TATTTTGTTTTTTATTTTGAGTTTGTTATTATAGCCCGCTTCACATATTTCCTACGACACCAGATGTTCTATTGCTTGCTTCAATATATCGTGAAATCCTTCGATGCATGGTTCTGCAAATCCCGCTATTTCACTTGCTTCTATAAACATAATTTGCTTCTTCCCATTCTGGTTAGGACTTCCATTCAATTCAGCCGAAGCATCGCCTAGCATTTGTTTCTCTGGATTCAATATCTCCCCGAGGAATACTGTCCCGTTTCGTAGTTCTGTTTCATATTCTAGGTATGTATAGGTTGTTAGGATATATGGTGTAGGGCTTTGGTACCTAACATCATTGTCTAGCATGATTGTTACGCCATAATTTTCTTTGTAGTATTTCTTAATGTTCCACATATACTGGAAGTTATGATACATACAGTCTCCGCCGAATCCCCACAGTCCTGTATTTGCATCTTTGACTATCATGAATTGCAACTGGCCTTTGACTTTGCTGTAACACAATGCTGTATAGTGTACACGTGTAAATTCGCGGACTTTGTGATAAGGGTTTATCTTCTTTGTTTTGAGTATTGTGAATAATCGTTCGATTCCAGAATCTAGTTGCATTCGTTTGCACGTCTCTGCTACGATTTTCTCTTCATAATAAGTGTAATCTGCGGTTGGCTCCCAGTTTCTCGCCTCGGTATCTTCTAAGTAATCTGCTAGAACCTTCATCCCTGACTTTTGATGTCGTGATATGGATTCCTCGAATTCTGCTCTATTTTCTCCGACATACATAAAAATCGGATGCGGTTCTCCATTCCATACCCCTTTTAGTATTTTGCTAGTTATGTACACCACACTATTTACATCTGATTGATGAACTCTCTGATAATCTAACAATATATACGCTAGATTAAAAGATATTACTAATCGATTGTGCATGCTATAATCTGCTAATCTAAAACCAATATCAATATTTGGTCCAATGTATTCTGTTTGTTTTCGATTGTCATTAATCTGATATTCAACGAAAATATCGTCGATTTCTGGATCTGTCGTTGTTATTTCCGCCAACCAAGCAGTCCCTTTAATCGCCAGTAATTCACTTGCTTTTTTATCGCATAACATTCCTTTGTCTATTTCACTATTAAGAATTGTCAATTGCTCGTATATCTCCTCCACTGATAAAAAAATATCTGATAC
Source organism: Eubacteriales bacterium (assembly GCA_044425575.1). Taxonomy (GTDB): domain Bacteria; phylum Bacillota; class Clostridia; order Lachnospirales; family Lachnospiraceae; genus JAWXVE01. The sequence goes on from JAWXVE010000090.1 coordinate 2,720, forward strand.
ACGATGCACTTCTTTCATAAATATAATTTCATCGCCTAGTGTCTTCCAGAATCGATATCCTCCTACTGGGCTATTCGCAAATGTGCTAATGATATGGCGAAGAATTTGACCAACAGCTACAGACCATCGCCCTTTATTGTTTGCTTTATAAGTGGTGGAATTAACCACATCATAAGAGAAAAACAACATAACCGATTGCATCTCCTCTACATTTGAGGAAGCGTTCTCTTCTTCAATTCGTTGTACCATTGGAATGATTTTATCAAATGTCTTCCTATTTCTCATCTCCATGCTAACACCCCTACAAACTTTCCTCGTGACTCCACTTTCCCCCTTGGAACACGAAAATATTGAGACATTTCTTTCACATCTACGACACCTTCTTGCATGTGTGCATATACGTAATCATAGTAGTCTTGCTTCGGCATTAGCAGGCATGATGCGAATTCGTGTGCTTGAAAATCCTGCTCCGTCTTCTCCATGCGTGTTGCTGCGGTATCATAGTTATCCCATTTTTCCCAATTGCTCATATAACCGTAATGTATGAATATAAATCCCAATTCTTGAGCAATCGCGAAATTCTTACTTCTTTCTGATTGGTATTTGGAGATGCGGATAATAAATTCCGCGTCTTCGTCGTCATCTTCGTCACAGCGTTCTACTGCGTTTAATAACATGCTATTGTCTACTTGTTCTACTTTGCCATGTAATCGTGATACCACATCTTCCATGTCTGTAATTGGTATCTTGATGTCAAATTCCTTGATGATTGCATTTGCTATAGCCGCTATATTATCGCCTATAATTGCATTCATAATAGGTCTCCCCTCTTTGTCATCTGTTAGTTTTCATCTGTTATTTATTATTTGTTATTTATTCCGTGATTGGCGTAAATGTCAATGAATCTGTACTCGTCGCATAGAATGCAATCCCTGCAAAATAGGTGAGTTGATCATTCTCTAATTTCCAATTGCTGGTCGCTGGTAATTTATACTGCACGCCTAATTGCACCGAGTCAAATGTAATGCTTCCATCTGCGTTTATCACTGGCACGATGTAATAATTATAGGAAATACTGCCTGTAACATTGGTTTCATTTCCACTGATGGTCACTGTTGCAATGCCAAGAGCTGTATGATTTGCGTAGCTAATATTTAGGTCATCTTCTACAAAAATCGTATTCGCTTCTACTGCTCCTGCAGCGGAAATCGCTTTGGTTGCGCCATTTACAGCATCAAGGGATTCGTCTGTCTCCCAATCTGTAAATGCACTGAAGTCTTCTTTCGAAAGTGTTCTTGGTTCCACTGTAAATATCACTGTATCGCTTACCAACCCACAGTCTTCTTCGCTTTCTGGTAATTGTACCGTCGCTGTGTAAGTTCCTACCGAAAGATTCTTCGCATCGCCTACATAGGAAATGGTATTGGCACCCAGTGCAAATTCCTCTGTCATATCCGCTTCTAGGTCACCATATGTATAGGTAACTTCTAGTAATTCTAAGGTCGTATCGTAGCTTGTTCCATCTAATCGTGTTGGCGCGATCGACACAGACGTGTCATCTCCATAATCAAAGGTCGCTTGCTCTGTCATTAGTTCAATCTGTTTCGACACTATTTGCACATATAGCTCAATATTAGAATCCGAACCAACACCACCGTTTCCTTGGATGTAATACGCATTACCCACTTCCAAGTTAAGGGTTGTATTCATTGCTTCCTCTGGAATTTCTCCGTCTATAGTTATGATTCCATCGTCATCAATCGTAAATGTGAGTCCCTCCACTTGGCTTTCGTAGCTGTCCGAATCAGGGTCCGCATAATATATCATACCTTCTGCCGTTCCCTCCGTGCAACTTGGTGTACTCTTAAAGCTATAATCTCCCATTGTTCCATAAGGGAGATCGGCTTCATTTTCGTCGCCATATTTCACCGTCATCAAATCTAATATGAACACAGACATCTTGTCGTACTCTATCTCATATGGACTATCTGTCGTGTAATATGTGGTATATACCCACTCTCGTTTTATTGAGAATTGTAAGGTTGCAGCACTGCATATATTTCCATCTGTACTCGTAATTAAACATGCTACTTGATAGATATCACCATCCATACTGGTGCCAATGTACTCAATGGTATTATTCTCAATTGTAAAATATTCATTGTCGTACCAAGTGTATTCGCCTTTCACTGAATCTAAGGAAATAATGTAGTCTCCTTCTTCCACTGTCGCACCATTCATTGTTAATCCTGTCGTGGTGATTTGTACTGGTTCGTAACAATCTGTATAGGATACAGTAATCGAGTCTAGCACGCCGGATAACCCATCAGAAACTGTTCCATCATACACGCCTTGGGTGATGGTGACTGGTAGAACAACATTTGTAGATTGTGATTCATCACTTGTTGTGAGTTTAATCAAAATGTTATAATTTCCCTCTTCCAAAGTAGAGGTGTTCTTCAACTTAATATACTCCGAACTATACAGCGTTGTGATTTCAAATGAATCATTTACATATGCTGCATTGTCCGATGTAGAAATAGTTACTGTATATCCTGATATCGTTTCTCCTGCAAGTGTTACACCAAGAATCTTTGCCACTTCATTTGTATCGGTGCTTCCATAAGCAAAGGACGTGGTATCTGGATTTACTGTCGCCTTCAGTTCTTTATACACTGTTAGTTGTAGTACTGCAGTTGGATCTGAATATTCGTATATACCATCATCGTTTACATCGATATCGACTTGAACATTAATATCCCAAGCTTCATTATAGGATATTCCATCTGATTCTACAAAGTTGCCTGAAAGCGAGGTATTTGTAATAGTTACACCATTTTGTTCTTCTGTTGTAGAAATATTAAGGGTTTTATATGTAAAATTTGTATCAAGTTTATTCGTTGCTGTAGTAAATGACTGTAACTTTCCAGCATCGTCTACTACTGAGGCACTCATGTATATTTGTATATATTTCGTCGTATCATTTAAATCGTAAGTTACCATGGTTTTATCTGACGCTATGATTTCAACTGTGAAGTCTTTTGTTCCTGTGTAATTCCCATCTGCTGATAAAAATGTTGCCGTGTAGTTGTATGTGGTTCCGGCGTAGCCGGTTGCTCCATCGGTGGAATTGATTTCCAAACCTTCATTGGTATATTCTACTATGAAATTAGCCGTATCTGATTCCGATAAAGTAACGGTATAACCGTCGGTTGTAAATGCTGACATTTCAGTTTCACCAGCAGTGGTATTCCACGACGTAGATAGAGTCACTGCATCTGTTGAGTCATACATGTATTCAACCACATTATCTGTGCCTAGGGTAATCGATAATTTTCCAAAGTCATATGGTTCTACAACAATTTCTTTTTCGATTGTTGCTGATTCTCCAGTTGTTTTATTGTTAACTCCCACCGTCACGGTGTAAGTCCCCGCATCTAGCTGTTTTACTAGACTAAGTACATCTGCCTCTGTTTCTATATTATCTACTTCAGCACCCAGTTCAAAACACTCTAGTATAGATTGCGTATCAGCTGGTTCATCACTAATCCCATCCTTTGTTACACTCATTATAGTATAACTAAGATCATCACCTGTAACACTAGGGTCTGTAACAGAGAAATCACCTACTGTACCCATTTCGCCATACTCTATCGTTCCATATGTATCTAAGTTGCCAAATGTGTAATCCCTTGATGTAACAATTACTGTTGTGGTGTCTTTCGACAGCGTATACTCAGCTTCTGTTACTCCCAGTGTTATGATATATGTTCCTACCGGTGGATACTCATCCACACTATATCTGATTACGTTATCCGAACTACTATAAGTGAAATACGACGTGCAATCGTCTTGATCTTCATTAGTAACACTCTTTATTTCAACTAAATTCGCCTTAGAAGTATCCGCTAATTTTAATACTACTTCTAACGAAGCACCATATGAACCTGTCGTATTATCTACAAGCGTTGATACCGTCAACACCGTCTCTGTACTTGACCCAGAACTAGAACCATCCCATACAATTGTAATACCTGTAGTTGCTGTAACTGTATTTCCCGCATCGTCTGTATATGCAAAGCATATATTAATCGTTTCCGCTTCAGTAAAAGAACTAGTAGCTGAGAACCTTATGGAATGTGACTCAACACTGATATTATCAGTACCTTGATAAAATAAACGATCCGCATTCTCAGTAGTACCACCATAATCTGTAGTATAATAATTATCTGCATCACTCAAAGTCACAAAGTTCGCTCCTGTTACATTTGTCAATGGTACTGAAAAATACACTCTGATAGCCTCGGCTGTAAAACCAGCATCCGCTGCTATTTGCATTTCATTATCAATAGTTATAAAGTTCCCGATTACAACACTAGAATTTTCTTCTGATAGAGTAATAGTCTCTTGCTCAAAGCTAAGGTTATTCACAAAATCCGCCAATGTAGACACCGTCGTAGTGCTATCATCACTCGCTTCCGTC
>JAWXVE010000017.1:0-36514 GCA_044425575.1 Eubacteriales bacterium
CGGTCCCGTCTCTCCTCTTGGACCTGTTAATCCTTGAGAACCCGCTACACCTTGGGGACCTTCTGGACCTACTATACAGCAACATTCATTTGTATTCCAATCATCACACTCCCATTCATAGTTTTTTTTGCAACAGTTAGATTTTTTGTATTTTTCTTTACATTCGTCCAATATAATATCCATCCCTATGTTTTATTTACTATACCATATTCCCCACATAGTTACTTGTGCTTATATTTATTGAACTTTTCCTTATACATGAAAATAGGAAGCACAATAGGCTTCCTATTTTCACCATCCTTAATGATGATTCTATTTATTTTTCGTTTTTTCCTTTTCTTGATACATTAACTTATCTGCTTCTCGTATTAACAATAATACATGATAGAATTCCTTACTCCATACATCACCTATTGCAGCATCTATATTATCCGCTTCTTCTATTGAGTGGCGTAATGCTTCAATTTTCTCATTAAACTCTTCATTTCCCATATTCGGGCATAATATAACGAATTCGTCACCACCAATTCGATAAACATTTTTATCAAATGCTTTCATAATCAAATCAGCACATGTGGTAATAGCGCGATCGCCTGCTTCATGACCACTGGTATCATTAATTAATTTAAGCGAATTAATATCCACATAGGCCACACCCATAGTATCAATTGACTCTTGCGAGATTCTCTTAAGATCATGCTCGTAACTATGACGGTTTAAGAGACCTGTTAATTCATCACGAAAGCTTAATCGGTGCAACTCTTTTAACAATTCATTCCGGACAAAGAATGCTTCAATAAACTTAGAAACAGAACATATTAAGCTTGTATTCTTAACGTTATCTTTCGGATTATCAATACCAATGAAACCGCTATATGCGCCATTATCCTTCTTTAAAGGAGCTGTTACAAGAGATGTGATTCCTTGGCTGTCTAGAATGCGATATTCCTCTGAATCCCGACCAATCTCTTCGTTAATAGAATCAATGTAGAATTCACCTGCCTCATCATACTTATCAAACCAATGCTGTACTATTGTAATATCAATATTTTGTAAAATATCTATTTGAGCACTTACACTCTCTTCACACCATTCAAATGTATTGTAAACATATGTGCCATCTTCTGAAATAGCAAAAATATAACCTCTCTCCGCCTTATAATAATGACTTACTATTTGTAATAAATCATTAATGGCATCTTCCACTGCCAAATCGCTACGATGTAGTAATTCTACACATTCATTCAACACTTGTTGTTCGTGTAATTGTGCTTTCACTGCACGTTCTAATGTTGCACGTTCTGTTATGTCCGTAGCAACTTCTAACCTCACTTGTTTATTCTCTAACTCGATTAACTTATCTTGAATATCATAGTAACGTTTCGCAATAGGATTGTAATGCTCCCACCGATAGAACGTTTCTTCATTTAATAAGTGATTGGTACAAAATTCACACGGCGAGTCTTTGCCTTGCAATACTTCGTAGCATTTCTTGCCCTTCCAATCTTTTTCTGTAATATTACCTAACGTCTGCTCTCCTACTTTACTTAAAAAGTACAATTCGTGGGTGACAATATCTGAAATATAGATAACATTATCTACCGAGTTCATGATAATGGAAGCAACACTACTTTCACCAATTTTCTTGGCTTGATTTTGATCTAGAACCGCTTCTTCCTTAACTCGATTATCCGCTCCATCATAATTCATCAAAAAGTCTCTGTAGTCATCCTCTGATAATGGTTTTGCAAAATAATACCCTTGTCCCATATCACACCCTAGATTACCTAGAAGTTCTAATTGTGCTCTTGTTTCTACGCCTTCTGCAATGGACTGTATACCAAGTTGACGTGCCATGCGAACAATATTGGAAATAATAAGAACACCTTTCTTGTCTTCCAAAGTATTATTCAAGAATTCTCTATCAATCTTAAGAACATGAACATTAATATCCTTCAAACGATTCAACGAGGAGATACCAGTTCCAAAATCATCCATAGAAATAGAAAATCCCAAATTAATCAGTTGGTCAATTTTCTCCATAACTGTTTTAATATTTCCAATAATAGCACTTTCTGTAATTTCCAATTCCAGTGCTGACGGTGATACATTATAAGATTTTACAATTCCTGCGATTTTATCAATTACATTATCTTGCAGAATAGTAATTCCAGATAAATTAACTGAAATCTTAGGCATATTAGATGGATTGTTTAAACTTATAAATTCACATACTCGACTAAGCATATAATAGTCTAGATTAACAATAAAACCGTTTTTTTCAAAAACAGGAATAAATTGATCTGGGTATACCATGGATAAATCTTCTCGCACCCACCTTACCAAAGCTTCTGCTCCGCACACCTTACCAGTCATTAAATCTATTTTCGGTTGATAGACCACTTTAAATTCACGGTTTTCAATGGCTTGTTCCATGGTTCGTATAATCTCATTCTGCAAAGAGGCAGTTTTATCCATGGCATTGGAATACGTGGTGGCTACACAACCGTAGAAACCTTTACTCTTTTGCCTTGCCACATTAGCACAATCAATCATATGTGCAACATCAATGGTGGAATCCATAATATGATAACCACCAACACTTACATTTAAGTTGTAATTCTCACCTAGTGTATTGGCAACCTTAGGCAATTCACAGAAGCTACAGCTTGCCTTTCCACAATAGGCAGAACCACCATCTATCATAGTTGTAAGAATTAAAAAGTTATCGGCATGTGCCCGAGCAAACAAATCATCTTCCCCATAGCTTTCTCTTATAACAACTGCAAATTCCTTTAATAAGCGAGAGCCTTCTTCATAACCATATACTTCATTAATATCCTTAAAATTATCCACGTCTATGGATACAATGGTATATTGTCCATAGGTACGATAGATTCTCTTAGCACACTCTTCCTTGAATTTATGCTCTGTCAACAACCCTGTAATAGGATCAAACTCTACCAGTTCTTCAAAGACTGCTCTTCGCTTCATTTCGTGGAGTACTAATAAAATAGTTGCCGCAGTTCCCAACAAAAATAGAATTAAGAAAATAATTTGATAATGATTAGCTAAAATTTCTGGTACTTCTTGCTGTAAGTTGGCTTGATAAGAAGTGGATATTACACGCGTATATAAATCACCCTCATCAATTCTAGCAATATATTTATTAAAAATAGGACCTAACTCTTCCGATATTTCTTCCGACAACGAAAAGGATATCTGACAATCTTCACCAAATGTTCTTGCAATTCCATCTGAATCAGGTACTGCCTCTAAAATCTGCTTGGACACCAAATTCGTGGTTATGGCATAATCAATATTATCACTTTCTAAGCTATCAATAATTGATTCAATACTGCTGTATAGCACAAAATTAGCACCTGGTAAAAAAGTTTCTAAATCACTAGCATCTAATCCAATATAATCTAAATATCCAATGGTGGCATTTTGATACGACAACTCATCATAATAACCAATTACCATAAGGGGCAATTCCATATAAGCATCACATCGCATATTGTGATAACTCAAGTCAAGCGAAGAAAGTACTGATAAGTTAATGTCAACATCATCTGGTTCTACCTCATCTTTATACAACGGAACATATTCAATATTAATACCTGCCTCTGTGGCAATTTCATTCATAACTGTAATGGCTATACCAGCAGGGTCGTTATTAATATCATTGTATGAAAAGGGAATGTGATCTACATAGTAACTAACTCGATACACATCCTTTGCTTGAAGAGCCGCTATTTCTTGTTCCGAAATATACAACTTAGCATAGCTCACTTCTTGATAATACTGTGAGTATAAATCATCAAATATACTAGCATGACTCATTCTAACATTATTCATAGCACTATTAATAGACTCCATTAATTCCTGATCATCTTCTCGTGCAATGTAGTATAGATTTTCATACCCCAACATAGCAACTGCTTCATACTGGGATTGATACTGGAATGAGCTAGTCACAATTAAAGTATTAGGCGAAGATTCATCCAAGACTCGTTCTGGAATCTGAATGATCTGTGGATTTATCTCATTTTGTTCACAAAAATCTTCTAGCAATTTCACGTAAGGACTGCCACTTAGTACTCCAATAATTTGATTCTCAATATTATTGTAGTCGTCATACTCCATAGCCTCTACTTTCAACGACATTAAGTAAACGCCTTCTTCTCCAAATGGTTCATCCGTATACAGAAAGCTATCAGCATATTCTTGTTCATAAGTAATCGGTCCAAATAAATCAATTTCACCGTTGGCAAGCATAGAAGCAGCATCTTCATAGTCACACTTAACGAATTCGTAAGTATCTCCCGTATAGTCTGATATCATATCAAAATAATCAGGTGCCAATCCTGTTTGACTTCCATCATATTGTTCTATCACAGTACCATATTCACTGGAATATCCTACTAGAATAACATCCCCTGTACTTGCATAAGATGATAATTGAAGACCACTTACACCTAACAAAGTCATTATGGAAACTACTGTTATTATAATAAGACGTTTATAATTCATTTTCTTCTTTTTCATCATAATTGTTCTTTCTAAATGTTTTATCATTTTTAGTCACAAAATCGCTCTTAAAACTATTTTACCATTATTTATCTCATTTATCTACTCATTGCGACTATTTTTTTAATAATTTTATTATTTTTTAACAGTATTAGATATTGCTATTAATTACAGGTGGAATATACATAACTTCTTCCTCTTTTTCCAATTCGTCGAACAATTCCAACATGCAGAAGAATCGGTACTACTTGACCTGCCAACTTCCTTGGTATCTTTGCAGCTTTCGCAAATTCTACTACGGTAAATTCATCCTCTAAGTTATAGGGTACAAACATCATATAATCTTCCTTACATGTTACTTCCACTTCTTCCACATAATCAAGGGGAATGCGGTCAAACCTTACACTCCCCTTCTTTTTGTCTCTACTCCATCCATTGAGCAAGCGATATTCTTCCATGTCCATTAAGACAATCTTAAAATGCAAGCGATCACTTAGCAGAAAAGCCTTGATTTTATAAAGTTCAGGAAAGATATCATACACACTTCCCTTCTTAGGTGATTTGCGAGGCGTTGACACTTGCCCTGTATCCTCTTCCATCCAAACAATATACTTATACCTTGGAACAGGGTACACAATGGTTACGCGATATAAGTCCAACAAAATAGAAAGCTTCCCTCGCATTCGTTCAAAAGCTCGCGTTTGGATTTCAATAATTTCTGAACCCGTGAAGATATCAACTATTTTGCCTGCCAGTGAAACTTCTGTTTCCTCTGGGCTATAGGCATAATATTTCTTTAAAATAGCATGTATGGTTTTCTCTGATAGCGTTCCAATCCCTTGCTTTTCCTTTGGTTTGGTTAGGATTTCCTGTTTCACACGCTGGTACTTCTCATAGTCCATGCTCATTACCTCTACTTATGATAACACTTCTGACTGCAATCGTTCTACCAATATCCGAATCTGCTTATCACTCTCTTCATTCACAGTTGATAACAGTGTTACCTGTTCATCTAGTACCACCATGTTTTTCATAGTCTCTAATATAGCTCTCATTTGCTTGCCTGCCATACATCCCCACGTGCCATTTTCCACAATACCAATGGTACGATTTTGCAGATTCAGTGCTTTCATATCCATCAAGTAATTATGCATCAATGGATACATATCATTATTATAAGTTGGTGACGCTAGTACAATGTGACTGTAACGAAATGCTTCTGCAATAAGATAAGAAATATGTGTTCCCGACACATCGTAAGATTCAATCTTGGTGATTCCTTCTTCTTGCAAGCGACTTGCTAATACTTTTACTGCACTTTCTGTATTTCCATACATAGATGCATATACAATCAATACGCCTTTTTCTTCTGGTTCATAAGCACTCCATGCTTTATATTTATCCAAAAATAATCCAATCTGACTTCGGATTACCCCTCCATGAAGTGGGCATATCATGCGAATATCTAGCTGGGATACCTTCTTAAGCAAATTCGATACTTGCATTCCGAATTTACCCACAATATTCGTATAATAACGTCTAAATTCATCCATATACGCCTTAGGACACATAAATTCATCGTAAAATAATTTACCATTTAATGCACCAAACACTCCAAAGGCATCCGCTGAAAATAAAATACCTTCTATCACATCATATGCTACCATTACTTCCGGCCAATGAACCATGGGAGCACCTATAAAACGAACTGTGTGCTTTCCAAAAGAACGTTCCTCTCCATCTTTGACCACTTCTTCTTTCCCTTCCACTTGAAATCCAAATTGTTTCATAAATTGGAAAGCTTTTTGAGAACTAATAATCTTAATGTTGGGATAACGTAGAATCACTTCCTCGATAGATGCTCCATGATCTGGTTCCATATGATTCACTACTAAATAGTCAAGTTCTCTTCCTTTTAAAACTGCTTCAATATTTTCTAGAAATTGCCTGCAAACTGACCAATCCACCGTATCAAACAACACTGTTTTCTCATCCACTAACAAGTAGGAATTGTAAGAAACTCCTTTATCGACAGGATGTATATTTTCAAATAATGGTTGACGGTGGTCATCTGCCCCTACCCAATAATAGTCCTCTGTAACTTTTTTTACACAATGCATAGACTTGTCCCTATTCCTTTCTAAAATAGTACAATATTTATTCCTCGATATTCACCACTTAAAATTCTAAGGCATTATACCATGTGTCCTTGTATAATTCAATGGTTCCTTTTTATGTTTTGCATTGTGTACACTTCTATTCCACTTTATTTCTGAGTAAGTATCATCCTCGCCTGCACAATGAAGGCATCCATAGCAACCATTAATCCATGTGCAAGATTACTATTAGACTGTATATAGAACTCATAGAATGCATATAGTGGTTCTTTGTAATATAATAATGCTTGATTATCTGTTGAACACTCTTGCATCTCTTCCACTATTACCGTTTTGAATAATCTACATATTAATAATTGCTCTGCTTTCTGTTCAATGGTGTCTCGGTTCTCGCTCCACCCCTCTAACATATGAGCATATTCTTCTTCTACCCGATTAACTAATTCTCTATGATTTTCATTTGCCTGCATACTAATACCCATCCCTTTCTCAATGTCTGTCAACTTTGGACTGCAAGGTACAAAGTGCCAGTTGAAAAATCTTATTTTCAACCTAATTTTCTTTCCATTCTTATTATGAAACACTTTATTCTTTTTATAAGTATTTCTAAGAAAAAGGTTCGATTTAATAACAATACTATTGGTATTAGTATATCACATACGCATTTTATAAGTAAAGTATTACCATTATTTTCTTAAAAAAGAGATAGCCTAGAATTCACATTCTAGGCTATCTCTTTTTACCATCTTAACTTATCTTACTAATTCTTTTACTTTTGCTTTCTTGCCAACGCGGTCTCTTAAATAGAACAATTTCGCACGTCTTACTTTACCACGTCTAATAACTTCCACACGTTCTACGTTTGGTGAATGTAGTGGCCAAGTCTTCTCCACACCTGTACCGTTTGATGTCTTGCGAACGGTAAATGTTGTTCTACAACTACCACCTTGAATCTTAAGCACTGTTCCTTCGAACACTTGAATTCTTTCGCGATTTCCTTCTTTGATTTTACCATAAACTTTTACAGTATCTCCAACGTTGAATTGTGGTGCATCTTCTTTCACCTGTGCTGCTTCGATTTCTCTAATAATTTCGTTCATTTGTTATCTCCTTTATACTTGGATGTTCTTAATACAATCTGTAACAGAGGACCATCTCCTTCTCACAACGTATTAAATCATACCATATACCCTAAAAGAATGCAAGCCTTTTTTCTATTTACCTATTTACTGGATTGCGATCACTGTATGCAAGCCGTTTCCTTCCTCGTAAGTAATGGTAATGCTGTCACCCACATCATACGTAATAATAGACAATAGTTCTTCTTGGGTAATTAAAATATCGTATATTTCCATTTCTTCCCCAATACACAAGTAAAAATGTGTTGTTCCATCAATTACAACTGCACTCATAGCTGTAATACTTCCAGATATGGTGACAGATTCTCCATTTTCTTGGGATGAGATACCGTTCGTTTCTAATAATTTACCATATTCGCTCTCACACTCAGCTACTGTACTTCCAATTGCAACCCACTGGTACTTTTCCACATTAACCATGGCATACATTTTCACTAAACCTCCCGCATCTTTTAACGCGAGGAAATACGTGGGTTCTCCAGAAATATTTAATAATAGCGGAAAAGTTGCATCATATTGTAAGTTCTGCACTTGACCCTCTGCCGATTCCATAGCAGAGTCTTCAATGGCACCAGCCACTGTATAAAACCTTGTTTCCATGGTACGTTGGTTCATTAACACAAAACCAACATTAGATTGATCTCCACTCACTGATGTTACTCCTGTATACACCCATACATCATTATTCAGTGTAATATAATTGTAACCATTGGTTGTAATCAAACAATCCTTTTGACTCAAAACACTATTTAAATAGCCATGTTTTAAGGTTCCAGAATAATCGTACAACTGTGTAAGCAATTCAGCAGAGTATACCTTATCTACCCACTCAGGCACTTCCTCTACTGCATACTCTATAGTTTCACCAGTAATTGCATTGCATAATACCACACTTCCTACTGTTTGTCCGCCAAATAAGCCAACATTAAATTGTTTCACCGGACACACCCAATAAGGCACTCCATCATCATCAATTTCAAAGAATATTTGATCATCAAAAATATAGGTTGGATATGCAAATCGTAAATGACGATAGATGTTCCGGTTAAAATATTCTGATTTGGAATAAAGTATTCCCTCTTCTAGTCGCACGCATTCTGTATCTTGTGTTGCCATATCAATTAATATATAAGCTGGAATACCATCCCTTTGATTCGTAAGCCATTTAATAGGGCTAGCATATTCTAGAGGAGTAACGCGGACAGGTGTTCCTTGATAGTTAATCTGTGCGTAATCACTACTTACTTCAAATTGTGATACTAGATCTACTAAACTCCCCATCATACGGTCCCCTAGCAAAGCTGCTGAATCACGATCTAATAGAGGAATTGTTGAATAGTCTACTTCCACAATATCTTCTGTAAATTCTCGTTCTTCTATGGTCATAAGTGCTTGATATTTTTGGGCATTAATAAGCGGGGAGGATAAGATACTCCCCGCACAAAACACTAGAACAAGCAACCCTATGGTTGCAACCATAATCTTCACAAAGAAACTCTGTTTAAATTGATAGATTGGATTAACATCTTCTATTCTTACATTAGGATCTTTGTACATCCTTCTCAGAATATACAGTACTAGGATGATACCTAGTACTGTAAGACAAAAACTCCAAAATCCTTGCGAATGGATATTAATTGCTGGAAGTGTAATGTAATAATAAATAAATCCACACAACAAGCCAATCACAACGAGTATTGCATATTTCTTAATATTCTTAATATTCTTCATACTGTTCACTCAATTCTATTATTCGTCCTCTCCATCTGCTAACTTATGAGCACGTGCTTCGATTTCTTTCTCTTGAATATCGGAAGGAGCTTGCTCATAACGTACTAATTCATAAGAAAAATCTCCTCTTCCTCCTGTCATAGATCGTAACACGGTACAATACCCAAATAGTTCTGTCATAGGAATATCTGCTTCAATGACTTGTTTCCCATTTGTGGTAGGATTCATCCCTACAATTCGTCCTCTTCGTTTATTTAAATCACCCATAATATCGCCTGTGTAAGCATCTGGTACCATTACCTTAAGAGCTGCAATTGGTTCTAGTAAAATAGGTGTAGCATCTATAAAGCCTTTTTTAAATGCTTGGATAGTTGCCATCTTAAATGCCATTTCAGAAGAATCAACTGGATGATAAGAACCATCGTATAAAGTTGCTTTCACACCTACAACTGGATAAGCTGCTAGTGGACCTTTTAATACAGAATCTTGTAATCCCTTTTCCACTGCTGGAAAGAAATTCTTAGGCACTGCACCACCCACTACAACTTGTTCGAACATATATGGCGTTTCCATTTCATGAGATGGCTCGAATTTCATCTTAACATGACCATATTGTCCATGTCCACCTGATTGTTTCTTATACTTGTATTCCACATCAGAATTTTTCTTAATGGTCTCTCGAAAGGCTACACGAGGTGTTCCTAATTCAACTGCTACTTTATATTCATTTAACAGCTTACTAACTACTACTTCTAAATGTTGATCTCCCATTCCATATAGAAGGGCTTGGTGATTGGCAGGGTCACTAACCACCTTAATAGTAAGATCTTCTTGCATCATCTTATGCAATGCTTGAGATGCCTTATCTACATCTGCTTTGTTTGGTACTTTATACTTCATATAAGTATATGGCTTTGAGATTACAGTCTTTGCATATACTATCGGTGCTGCTTTTGTTGCTAAGGAATCACCTGTATCCACAGAAATCATCTTGGATAATGCTCCCATATCTCCTGCATGAAGTTCCTTTACTTCTACTGGTTTATTTCCTTGTAACACATAGAGCTTATGAACTTTTTCTTCTGTATCTTTTTCTATATTATAGACAGTATCTTCGTTTTTTAATACACCCGAGTTTACTTTTAGGAAGGAATATTTTCCAATAAATGGATCCATCATGGTTTTGAATACATAGCAAGACTTTGATTTTGCAAAATCATAATTTCCTTGGAAAATTTCACCTGTAGCTTGATTGATCCCAGCACTTTCACGGTTCTCAGGACTTGGAAAATATTTCACAACATCATCTAATAAGGTATACATACCTTGGCACAATACATTGGAGCCCATCGAAATTGGTACAATACTTCCGTCGTATACATTGGTTCGAAGTGTTGCACGAATCTCTGCCTCAGAAAAATCTTCCCCTGCAAAGTAACGATCCATAAAATCTTCACTCGTTTCCGCAACTGCTTCTATTAAAATATTTCGGTATAGTTCAAGATTTTCTTTGCTGTACTCAGGTGTTTCGCATTCTACCACATCCTTGCCAACCCACTTATTTGCAGTTTCCGCAATTACATTTACATATCCTACAAATTCTTCATTCTCACGAATTGGTAAATGGAACGGTGCGATCTTCTTACCATAACTATCTGTTAGTTGAGACACTACATTTTTAAAAGATGCATGATCTGCATCCATATTTGATACAAAAACCATTCTAGGTAATTTATATTTATCGCATAATTCCCAAGCTTTTGATGTTCCCACCTCTAGTCCTGACTTACCAGATACCACAATGATAGCCGCATCTGCAACACTAACTGCCTCTTCCACTTCCCCTACAAAATCAAAATATCCAGGTGTGTCTAAGATATTAATCTTATAACCTTGCCATTCAAGAGAAATAACAGATGTAGTAATAGAGAATTTTCTTTTAATCTCTTCTTTGGTAAAATCACTTATCGTGTTACCATCAGTGACTTTTCCCATACGAGAAGTCAATCCTGATAAGTATGCCATTGCCTCTACTAAGCTACTCTTTCCAGCCCCACCATGACCCAATAAAACAATGTTTCGAATTTTGTCTGTTGTGTAAACATTCATGTTATTACCTCCATTTTGTAAGTTTGTTATATAATTCGTGCAATTTGCAAAATAATTTCTTGAAATTGCAATTATATATGGTTATATTTTACTAAGTTTTCCAATAATAAGCAATTAAAATTTATAATTTCCTTCTATTTATTTTCATTGACGTAAGAGCAAGGATTCGTTATACTAAATAAAATTATATGTTGCAATATCATTATATAATCCTATGTATTCCATGAGAGCGAGGCGCTATGAATTACGAAATAACAGCAAAGAATCATTTAAAAGGTCAGGTAATCGTTGCCGGTGATAAGTCCATTTCCCACAGAAGTATTATGTTTGGTGCCATTGCAAACGGAACTACTGAAGTGTCTAAGTTTTTACAAGGGGCAGATTGCCTTTCCACAATTAACTGCTTCCAAAAGCTTGGAATTGCCATTACCAACCAAGGAGACTGCATTACCATTCACGGAAAGGGATTACATGGACTTCGTGCTCCTTCCGCCATTCTAGATGTTGGGAATAGTGGAACTACCACACGTTTAATGAGTGGAATTTTAGCTGGACAACCATTTGATACTACTATTACAGGAGACGCCTCTATACAGAAACGCCCTATGAAACGAATTATAGAACCTCTAACTCAAATGGGGTCTCATATTACAAGTGAAACAACGCCCTACTATGCACCTTTCACCATTCATCCCTCTCCTTGTTTACGTGGTATTCACTACCACTCACCGGTTGCATCTGCACAAGTGAAATCATGTGTATTATTGGCTGGCCTCTATGCAAATAGTACTACAACTGTAACGGAACCTTATGTGAGTCGCAATCATACGGAATTACTCTTAAGTTCTTATGGAGCCAAGATTACTACACAAGGCACGAGTGTTTCTATTGAACCAGAGCCATACTTAGAGGGTCAGAAAGTTGTGGTACCTGCGGATATTTCTTCAGCAGCTTTCTTCCTTGCTGCAGCATTAATCACACCGCATTCGGAACTTTTACTAAAAGATGTTGGCATTAATCCAACGCGTGATGGAATTATTCAAGTGATTCAGCAAATGGGCGGTCATATTACTTTACTAAATCAAACTGTGCAAAATGGTGAACTTGTAGCTGATCTTCTCGTTCGCTCTTCTTCCTTAAAAGGTATTACAATTGGTGGCTCAATTATTCCAACTTTAATTGATGAAATACCCATTATTGCTATACTTGCATCGTATGCTCAAGGAACAACTATTATAAAAGATGCCTCTGAATTAAAAGTGAAGGAATCCAATCGAATTGACATTATGGTATCACAACTTCAAAAAATGGGTTGTAATATTGAGGCTAGAGATGATGGGATGGTCATTCATGGAGGTGCATCATTACACGGAGCAACTATTGACCCACACCTAGACCACCGCATTGCCATGTCATTTGCCATTGCTGGTTTACAAGCGGAAGGGACAACAACTATACAAGATGCCCAATGTGTCCATATTTCTTATCCGAATTTCTTCCAAGATCTCGCAAGAACATTTACGGATTAATGGTTGATAACTTATTGTCATTAAAAAAGTAACTCCCTTTTTCTCTAGGAGTTACTTTTTAATTATTTCTAGTCTTCTACGTCTACAATATTTTCTGGGGAACGACTTTGAAGTAACTCTGTAAAGTCATGATGAATCATTGGCTTTGCAAAATAAAATCCTTGTGCTACATCACAATCAATTCCTCTTAGGAATTCTACATCTTCTTCACGTTCTACGCCTTCTGCTACAACGGTTGACTCTAAATCTCTAGATAATTCAATCATATTCTTAATAATACTTTTGGAGCGATCCTCATTTTCATAATCCCATAAAAAGCTCCGGTCCAATTTAATGACATCAAAGTTCATTTTTCTTAATATCCCTAAAGAAGAATACCCAGAACCAAAATCATCAATTGCCATGGTCAGGTTGTTTTTGTGGACTTCCTCTAACACACGAACTAGTTGTTCTTCATTTTCAGATGCCACTGTTTCAGTGAGTTCTAATTCAATATACTTCTTAGGAACTTCGTATCGTTCA
The DNA here is from genome assembly GCA_044425575.1 of Eubacteriales bacterium. GTDB lineage: Bacteria > Bacillota > Clostridia > Lachnospirales > Lachnospiraceae > JAWXVE01. The sequence continues at coordinate 13,681 of JAWXVE010000017.1, forward strand.
ATAATATCAATTAATGATTTAACAAATTGAGAACTCGTTAAATGAAGCCTTGAAAAATTTACAGATATCTTGGTAGGCGTTACACCTATTTTAATCCAATTGCGTATAATCTTGCAGACTTCTTCAAACATAAACATATCAATTTGTTTAATGAATCCATTTTTCTCAAAAATAGGAAGAAATTTTACTGGACTTAATACTTCGCCATCTCGTTGTACCCATCGCACCAATGCCTCAGCACCAACAATTTTCTCAGTATTTAGTTGATATTTTGGTTGCATAAATACAAGAAACTCACGATTCATAAGAGCTGCCTCTTGGCGATTTGCAATATTCGTTTCATAGAGAATCTTATTTTTAGTTTCTACATTAAAAATCGTATGTCGCTTTTCTTCCTTTTTCCCCATAGCATGTGCAAACTGAGCATTTGCTATAATGTTCACAATAGCCTCTTCGTTATCTTCTATATAATAAGTTCCGTAACGCAATGCCAAACGGACATTCTTAAAAACATCATTATCTAAAAATAATTTTCGTTCTATGTGCTCGCTCATACTTAAAGTTTCATTCATGGCTTCCGCTGTATCAAAATACCAAAATTCATCTTTGACACCTTTTCCAAAAATCCCTTGATCTGTTGGTAAAGCACTAAACCGTTCTGCTAATAGGCACAGTGCTTCATCACCCACTTGAAATCCATGTAATTCATTAAGACTCTTAAAATCAATAATATCAATCACGGTAACTACATAGTCCATAGTTGGATTTTCTATTAACACATTGTGCATATCATTCTGGAATTTCATCAGATTCGCTAATCCAGTTAATTTATCATAATAAATAGTATGTTCTAATTCTTGGTCATATAATACTGTTACTGTTTTCGATTTATGAAAGATTAAGTAGACCAATAGAATTAATGTTAATACAATTAATAGCATCTGTGCTTGAATCCCTTCAATAAATCGGAAAATCAAATCACTCTTTTCTACTATAGTAATAAAATACCACTCATTAATATTCGTTTGATAATAAGATGCATAAAAAGTCTGGTCTTGAACCATTAATGTAACATCCCCTGCTACATCTTTGAGCAAAACGTGATGATCCATCGTTTCAATAGTATCATCAAACATAGTTCCCGCTTCTGAATACGTTAAAAACACCTCTTGATTCTCATTATAATCCGAATCATTTTTCTGAATAACAACATAACCGCTCTGGTCCACTAAGTAAGATAAACCATCAGAAATATAAGCATCACCTATGTAGCTTCCAAGCATATCCAAATCAAGGAGTCCGATTAACTCTCCTTGAATCTTCCCATCGTATTCAATTGGCACAATCACTGGTACATACATTGTTTCAAAGAAATAATCAGTAGGTTCTCCTACTACAGTTGTTCCTAACATAACTTCATCAAAATAATCAAAAGACCACACTTTATAAGATTCCGATGTCTGGGAATACGCATAACCATAAGAATCCACATAGAGGATATGGGCAAAATCCGTAGAGCCAACGGCACCTGTTATCTTTGTAATGATTTCTTGCCTAGAATGATTGGTATAGAATAATTGTTCCACCAACAATAATTCATCAATACATTCTAACATCTGTATCTGGAAGTTCTGACCTTGAATTTCAGTTGCCATATTTAATTGGTACAAAGAATTTACTTGTGCTTCCTCGTAAGTTGTATCTACCAAAGAAATCGTAAGCAAAACAATTAAAGAGACTAAACCAATCCCTATTATGGTGTAAATATGCTTGAATTTCGAAAATTTCTTCACGTATACCTCCTTACGAACTGCAGGTTCGTTAATTTACTCTGTTATAGACACTTCCACTCATAGGAATATCGTTCTATATCTTCCTCAACTAAATCTTCTCCTATTTGAACCTCAATAAAATGCAAATGTGTCACTGCTTTTAACGCATGTTTCATGCCCTTTGGGATCTGTATTACTTTTCCTCTTGACACTACTTCCTCTACATCATTCAGGACTAGTATGCCAGTTCCATCCACAATGGTCCACACTTCTTCTCTCATACCATGAGACTGATAACTAATCCTTTCTTCAGGATTCATCTGCAAGTGCTTAGTTAAGGATTTCATACCATCTTCATAAGTCACATAATCTAGTACTTTATATTCTCCCCAACGTCGTTGTTCAAACATAGGTCGATTATCTAATAGGTCCACATACGGTTTCATGTGGGAACTACTTCCCTTCTCTGATATTAAGATTCCATCAGGGCTAGCTGCTACAATCATATTCTTAGCACCTAATACTACCATAGGAATTGATAATTCATTAATAATATGAGAATTGCAAGAATGGTCATCTACCACAACTGCACCAATTGCAGTGGTATCCATTTCCTCTGTTAAAGTATTCCATGTACCAAGGTCTTTCCAACCATGCAAATAAGGAATAACAGAAATAGAACTGCAACGTTCCACTACCTTACGGTCAAAACTAATTCGCTCTAATAACGCATACGATTCTAGCACTTGTTCATAAGAAGTTGCCTGAACTTCCTGCTCTAGATAACTCATTAAGAACCCAAGGGTCGTTCCAAATACACCTGCATTCCACAAAGCACCTTGGCTTATATACTTCATCGCCTGTTCTTCTGACGGTTTTTCATGGTATGCACACACCTCATAACACAATTGTTTCCTATCCTTGGTTATGGGTTGATTTAATTGAATATATCCATATTTCTGTGATGGATACGTTGGTTGTATCCCCATCAATACAAGTTCTGTTTGCCCCTCTTGAATGATTTGTTCCATTGTCTGCAACAGATGAAAGTATTCCATTTCTACATAAGGATCAACGGGTAATATCACAATAGGTTCCTTGAGGTCAATCTTCTTCTCATATGCAAGATATGCTGCTGACAATAAGATTGCAGGAAAAGTATTTCTACGCTCTGGCTCAATGACAAGCTCCACTTCTTTAGATAGTTGATTGCGAATTGGATCCACCTGGGATTGATTGGTGGCAATAATAACTTTATGTACTCCATCTAATGATTTAATCTGCCTATTAATACGTTGTACCATGGATTCTTGTATACCATTTTCGTCTGTTAACAACTGCAAAAATTGTTTCGACCTGGAATGATTGGATAAGGGCCATAATCTTTTGCCCGATCCCCCAGATAGTAATATTATATTCATATAGTTCCTTTTTTACTTTCTTCAAACATTTCATATACGCCAATTCTAGATGCATCAATTTCTGGCATTCCAATAAAAATCCCCCCATAATGGTAGGTATCCTCTAACTTCTCAATACGCACAATTTCAAAAAATGCATGAATCACATCTTGCGTCCATATTCGCAAATATCCTTCATAGACATGTCCGATGAGTAGTGGTGCATTACATGTAAATCCAATTCCTCTCTTAGAAACATCAATCACTTCAATTTCATGTGGTATACTTTCTCCAGTAGTCATTTCTTTTACCATTAACGAGGAGTGTAATTCCAACCGTGCATTCTTTCTTTGTTCGTCCATTCTTAAACCATGCCTTTCTATTCTTGATACCTGACGTTTATTGATTACTTACTATTCTATCTATTTTATGCCAACCTGTCAACCGAACATATAGCGAAAACCTCATTCTAGACATACAAGACTTTGTTTTTAAGTGAATATTCTCATATACTCGTATCATTATAATGTGATTTCCTACTGAATCAGCATGGCATCTCCAAAAGAAAAGAAACGATATTCTTCTGCTACCGCCTGCTTATAAGCCTCCATTACACACTCTTGCCCTGCCAATGCGGACACTAACATAAGAAGGGTGGATTCTGGTAAATGAAAATTCGTAATCAAACCATCTAATACCTTAAATTCATATCCAGGATAAATAAAAATCTTAGTATCATCACTTTTTGCCTCTAGGAAGCCTTCTTCATTACAAGCACTCTCTATGGTACGACAGCTAGTCGTTCCAACGCAGATTACTCTCTTTCCAGATTTTTTTGTTTCATTAATAATACATGCCGCTGCTTCGTCCACTTCGTAATATTCTGAATGCATATGGTGCTTTGTTACATCCTCAACTTTCACTGGGCGAAAGGTTCCAAGTCCCACGTGCAAAGTAACATAAGCAAGGCGAATGCCTTTTTTCACTGCACACGCTAATAAATCTTGTGTAAAATGAAGTCCTGCAGTTGGTGCTGCAGCAGATCCAGAATACTTGGCATATACCGTCTGATACCGCGTCTGATCTTCTAAACGATGGGTAATATAAGGTGGCAAGGGCATTTCTCCTAAACGGTCTAATATCTCTTCAAATATCCCTGTATAATGAAATTGAATGAGTCTCGTTCCTTCTTCAATTACATCCACCACAGTTGCCTGTAAAGTACCCTCACCAAAGGTTAATCTAGTTCCTACCTTAGTCTTTCGTCCGGGCTTTACAAGAGATTCCCATACATTATCTTCTCTTCGCTTCAGCAATAGGAGTTCTATAACAGCTCCTGTATCTTCCTTTTGTCCAAATAGTCTTGCTGGAATTACTCGAGTATTATTTAATACAAGACAATCTCCTTCGTCTAAATAATCTAGCACCTTAGTAAAGGAAGTATGTGCAATCTCACCACTCTCCTTAGACAACACTAGCATACGTGAACTAGAGCGATCTTCGAGAGGATCTTGCGCAATTAATTCTTCTGGTAAATCATAATAAAAATCAGCTGTTTTCATCCTGCTCTCTTTCTATGAATTCTAATGAGAGCCTTCTTAAATATGTGTTAAAAATGCAACATATCCCCGCTTTGTCTCATATACATCAATCTTACTTGTGGCTTCGTGTGGTGCATGCATATTCATTACTGCAACTCCACAATCAATTACTTCCATACCATAACATGCAAGAATATAAGCAATGGTTCCACCTCCGCCAAGGTCTACACGACCTAATTCAGAAGTTTGAAAGTTTACATTTTCTTGTTCTAAAATCCTGCGAAGTCTTGCGATATATTCTGCATTAGCATCGTTGGAACTTGATTTCCCTCTAGCCCCTGTGAATTTATTAAGCACCATTCCATGACCAAAATAAGCCACATTCTTCTTATCATAACTACTGGCAAAGCTTGGATCATATGCTGATGTTACATCACTAGATAACATGCAGGAATGTTGTAAACATCTTCTCAAGGATATTTCTTGAAATCCTCCTTGTAACTCCATAATTTCAGCTAATGCATTCTGGAAGAATTGAGACTTCATACCAGTTGCCCCCACGCTTCCAATTTCTTCTTTATCTACCAGCAAACAACATAAGGTTCTTCTTGGTGTTTCTACTTCTAACATGGCTTCTAACGCTGCATAGGAACACACTCGATCGTCTTGTCCATATGCTAAAATCATACTGCGATCAAATCCAGCTTCTCTTGCCCGTCCTGCTGGAACCACTTCTAATTCAGCCGATAGAAAGTCTTCTTCTTCCATATCAAATGTTTCTTTTAAGTAAGCCAACACTCCTTGTTTTACAGGATCTTTTTGTTCTTTCTTCTCTTGTGACTCTTCTGTATTTTCTATGACAATAGGTCGATTGCCTACAATGACATCAAGGGCTTCCCCTTCGATGACTTTATTGGCTTTCTTCTCCATTTGTTCAGAGGCTAAGTGAATTAATAAGTCTGAAATAAAGAATACGGGATCACTTTCTTCTTCTCCAATGGCAACGAATACCGTGGTGCCATCTTTTAAAATCACAACTCCATGAATAGCAAGGGGTATGGTAACCCATTGGTACTTTTTAATACCTCCATAGTAATGAGTATCAAGATAAGCAAGTCCATTTTCTTCATAGAGGGGATTTTGCTTTACATCTAGGCGTGGCGAGTCTAAATGAGCTCCTAAAATAGCCATGCCCTGTTCTAAATCCTCAGTTCCCATATGAAACATGGTGATTGCCTTATTCATACATACAGAGTAGATTTTATCTCCCGCCACAATAGGTTTCTTACTGCGAATCAACTTCTCCAATGATACATATCCCTCATCTTCAATGCGATTCACAATTACCTCTACACATTCTCGTTCTGTTTTCCCTTGATCTAGAAAGGATAAGTACCCTTTTGTAAAAGCTTCCATTCTCACTAATTCTTCTTTGGAATAGCGACTCCACGTACTCTCTGTCTTCATTTTATCTCCTACCCTTTCTCATTGACTATTGTCTTAATTCAATTCCAAGTCCTTCTAATCCGTTTAGTAACTTCTTCATAACACCATTTACATCTGCTTCCTCCAAGGTACGGTCTAGAGCACGGAATGTAATGGAATATGCAACTGACTTAAATCCTTCTTGGATTTGTTCTCCTTCATACACATCAAACAATTCATAACCTTCTAGTATCTTACCACCTCTTTGTAGAATCACTTCTTCAATGGCACCAACGGTTACTTCTTTTGGTACTACCATACTAAGGTCTCTTACCACTGCTGGATATTTTGCAATGCCTACAAACTTACGTTCAAATGTGGCATATGAGGTTACATTTGGCATATCTAATACTGCCACGTATACCTTTGTTTTCATATTGTAATTCTCTGTTACTTGTGGATGAATTTCCCCTAGGTATCCTACTACTTCACCTTGGTATACAATATTGGCTTGTCTACCTGGGTGCAAGAATACATAACCACCATCTTTATCATATTGTACTCGCTTGTGCATACCAATCACATCAAAGAATTCTTCTACCACACCTTTCATGGTAAAGAAATCTCCTGCCCCATACATACCCAAGGTAAATTGCATTCTTTCATCTGGTAATTCTCTTAAAGGTAGACTTTTTGGTAAATAAATATTTCCTAATTCATATAAACGCACATCTTTATTTCTTCGATTATAATTAGTAGATAAGGAAGTTAAAATCCCATGTAGGGAAATTGTTCTCATAATAGAGAAATCTTCTCCTAATGGATTATCAATTACTACTGCATCTCTTAAGGAATCTTCTTCTGGCACCATTAACTTATCGTATATTTTAGGACTTTCGAAAGAATAGCACATTCCTTGTGAAAAACCACAATACTCTGCAACGTCTCTTGCCTTCTCCTCAATGCGAAGCTTAAATGGTAATTTACCAGTAGTTGCCTCTCCACTTGGTAAAGTAGATAGAATCTTATCATATCCATAAAAACGAGCTACTTCTTCCGCTAAATCTGCAAGCCCTTCTAAATCTTGTCGGAAAGATGGAATCCTTACTACCTTCTCTTCTTCTCCCTCTACCACAAGCTCTAACATGGTAAAAATAGTAATCATAACTTCTTCCGTAAGTTCTGTACCAAGTAAACGATTAATCTTTTGTGCAGAAAATGGGATGCGCTTCTCCTCTGCTAATGGATCAGAAACATCTATTGTTCCTGCCACCACCTCTCCGCAACCAAGTTCTTGGATTAATTGGCAAGCACGGTCAATAGCCGCCTTAGCATTAACAGGATCTAGACCTTTTTCAAATTTACCAGATGCATCTGTACGAAGTCCTAAGCGCTTCGCTGATTTTCGAATATTCGCACCATGAAAAGTTGCCGCTTCAAATAACACTGTTTGCACAGTAGGCGTAATCATGGAATTCTCGCCACCCATAATTCCTGCAACTCCAATTTCTTTCTTGCCATCACAAATCATAAGCATGTCTGAATCTAATTCTCGTACTGTACCATCTAATGTTGTAAAGGTATCTCCATCATTGGCTCGTTTTACAACGATCTTGCCATCCTCTATGGTAGACAGATCGTATGCATGCATAGGTTGTCCATATTCTTCCATAACGTAATTGGTAATATCCACTAAATTATTAATTGGTCGAATTCCGCTAGCTGCTAATCTTCTTTGCATCCACTCAGGAGATGGTGCCAATTGAATATTCGTGCACACTCTTGCACAATAGCGAGGACAAAGTTCAAAATTATGAACCTCTACTTTAATGTAGTCTTCAACTCTTTCCTCTGTTTCCTGAATACGAATTTCAGGTGCAAGAAATGGTTTACGGAAAGTTGCCGCTGCTTCTCTAGCAATTCCCAGCACACTATAGCAATCGACGCGATTCGAAGTAATCTCATATTCAAAAACAGTATCTCGAAGTCCTAATACTTCAATGGCATCCGCTCCCACTTCCACATCACTTGGGAAAATATAGATCCCATCTTCTGGTGCTAATGGATAGAATTCACGACTCGAACCAAGTTCTTCAATAGAACACATCATTCCAAATGATTCAATACCTCTTAAACTGCCATTATGAATGGTGATTCCATCTTCAGGAAGAGCACTTCCATCATGACCTCCTGCGACTTTACCTCCATCTATTACAACTGGAACCTTATCACCTACTGACACATTAGGTGCACCCGTAACAATCTGTAAGGTTTTGCTACCAATAGAGACTTGGCATATAATTAATTTATCTGCATCTGGGTGCTTTTCAATTGATAAGATTTCTCCCACATATATTTTCTCTAAATTCTTGTCTAAACAAGTATACGTTTCTACTTTCGTTCCAGTTAATGTCATTGCATCTACATATTCTTGATGGGTGCATTCCATGTCAGGAACGTATTCTTTAATCCATGATAATGAAGTATTCATAAGTTATCCTTTCCTAATCAGTTGTCCTTGTTAAAATTGCTTTAAGAAACGAATGTCATTTTCATATAAAAGACGCATGTCATCAATTTCATATTTAAGCAAAGCAATTCGCTCTAACCCCATTCCAAATGCAAACCCTGAATATTCTTCTGGATCAATACCACTCATACGCAATACATTTGGGTGAACCATACCACATCCAAGAATCTCAATCCAACCAGTTCCCTTACAAAAACGACAACCTGAACCTCCGCACTTAAAGCAAGTCACATCTACTTCTGCACTCGGCTCAGTAAAGTTAAAATGATGAGGACGGAACTTTACCTTGGTATCTTCTCCAAATAATTCCTTGGCAAATTCTGCCAGCGTTCCTTTTAAATCTGCAAATGTAATATGCTTATCAATGACAAGTCCCTCAATCTGATGAAACGACGGAGAGTGTGTTGCATCTACTTCATCGGAACGAAAAACTCTTCCTGGTGCAATCATACGAATAGGTAATTTTCCTTTTTCCATTTCATGAACTTGTGTGCCTGAAGTTTGTGTACGAAGTAGAATATCCCCCGTAATATAAAAGGTATCTTGTTCATCTTTGGCAGGATGATCTGCCGGAATATTAAGGGCTTCAAAGTTATAATAATCTAATTCTACTTCTGGTCCTTCCACGACTTCATATCCCATTCCAACAAAAATTCGTTCTACCTCTTCCATGGCAATGGTGTTTGGATGCCGATGACCGATTTTACTCTTTTTTCCTGGAAGTGTAACATCAATAACCTCTGCCTTTAATTGTAATTCTCTCTTCTCTTTTTCTAACTTCTGAATGGCTTTTTCCAGTAATTCTTCAATTTCTACACGTACTTCATTTACCATTTGACCAACTTTGGGACGCTCCTCCGCTGCCACTTCCTTCATGCCTTTTAATACAGCAGTTAATTCTCCCTTTTTCCCTAGAACATTGGTCTTCACATCATTTAAATGTTCTAATGTATGTGATTGCTCAATCTGTCCAAGTGCTTTCGCCTTAATACTGTCTAATTTTGCTTTCATCTGTGTCCCTTTCTTATTTCAAACTTCTTACTTACATAAAAAAAATCCTGCAAATGCAGAATTCTCTATTATCATCTTCTTCTGATTCTAATTCCTAATAGAAAAGTTGTGTTGATTCGTATAAAACATCATTCCACATATGTTTTTATTCTAGTAAAGTTACCACTATCTGTCAAGATTTTTCGTACTTTTTATATAGAAGGTAAATTTGTTCTGTCATGCTTTCATTTACTTGTGCACCAAAGAGTAAGATATACATGCAAATATAAAGCCACAGCATAATTACCACAATGGTAGACAAACTTCCATACATATTAAAACCATTAAAATGGTCCACATACAAAGAGAAACACCAAGAAAAAAGAATCCAACCTACACTAGCCAATAAGGCTCCTGGAAATTGCTTGGTGAATTCCATTTCTTTATTGGGAATCTTGGTATACAACACCATGAATAATAGGGATAAGATCACACACATAACAAAATAGCGTAAATAAATAAAAAGCGATACCACTAGTTGTAAAGAAGGAACTATCTCAACACAAAATAATACAATTTGATTACCAAATACCATAAGGAATAGGGTAATCAGTATTCCAAACATTAATAAAACTGTATAGAAAGAGGCTTGGATTCGCAATCTTATATAGCCCCTGCTTTCTGTCACATGATGAATCACTTGCAATGATCTCATAATAGCAAGAATCCCCTTGGCAGCAGACCACACTAGCGTAAGGGCTGCAATGGATAAAATAGCTGGTGATTGATGGTACACCTCACTAATAAGAGAAATTGCAAATGGTTCTACTGTAGTGGGCAAGATTTCAGTAGCTACAAGAATAAGATTACTTTGCGTTAGATTCGTATATGGAATCACTACACAAATACATAACAACATAGGAATCATAGATAAAAAGATAAAGAATGCAGCACTTGCCGCATATGCACTTAAATTATTTTCTCCATTCCTTCGGATTACCTTCCAAATTAATTCATACCATTTTTTCATACTATAAACTTGCCCTTCTCCTCTACCTGCAAACTTTGGGTCGCAGACACAAAGTTACGTATGAAAAATCTTAATTTTCATACTATTCATTGCTTATATTCGTTCCATGGAAGAAGAATGTTAGAATCTCTTGGCAGCCCCATCCTTCAAGAGCCATTTCTTTCGCACCATTTTGGCTCATGCCCACGCCGTGTCCATATCCACCGCCTGTAAGGGTGTACCCTGTCACTTCTCCCTTCGTTATCTCCGTGTCTATGACGAAAAAGGCACTAGGTGCAATGGTTGTAGTTGTAATCACCTCTTCTTCCACATTCTGCAAAATAGCTTCTGTGGTTCCAAGCACATAACGTATGTTGTACTCACGATGAATATGAATCTCATATTTACTTGTCTCTATTATAAGTTCTTGAATCACACCACCCTCTAAACGTTCCCCTACGCTTATACTATATATACTACCAATTGTGTTTATTTGTGTCAAATCCACCTCGTCCTGAGATGATACTTCCATGACTTGAATTTGCAAAGGAGCTGCACTAGCTCTAATCTGCAACTTTTCTAGCAGCAAGGAAGTATCCACACTTGCTACTTCATAAGTCCATCTATAATAAGAAAGTTGGGATTCGAAATCCTCCTCCCATATACTACTAATATACTTGGTAAAATGCTCTTCAATGCTCATGTCTTCTGGTGTAATCTTACTAGTATCTGCTGAAATAGAAGTAGGAACGATATACTCTACTGGTTCATAGTTCGTGTCATTCCATACACGAGTATCACTTCCAAATCCACAAGAAGTGGAGTAATAATACGTATCCGCCAAAGTATTCCCATAGTAAAGCAACGTTCCCTGTGTCTCTTTTACTGCCTGCGTAGTAGCCTCTTGTTCTGCAATATTTTGATAGACTTGATATCCCGTACTATCATCTACATGGGCACCATATTCTGGCTTACCTGCTACTTGCATAGAGTGATAGGCATATGTTCTAGCACATATTGCTTGTGCCTTTAAAGCTTCCATAGGGTAGGATGCTGGCATTTCACTTGGTACTACTGCATACAAATATTCTTCTAATGGTAATTCATTCACGATTACAAGACCACCATCTACTCTTGTAATAGTAAATCCACCTCGATATAATGGCATCTCCTGTGAGCGTACTATAGATGGAATTGCCATTTTAGCGGTTAACACTTTCGGTGTAATGACAACGGAATCTGTATGAAAGTATTCAGAAGCGGCGTCAATGATTAGCTCTTCTCCTGAATGAAGTTCCCACTCACTCTCCCCGCTTGTAGCCACATATTCTGCATATGCTTCCATTGTAATGGTATCATGCAAATCTGATTGAAATCCGCTTGTTTGAAGTAGTACACGAATCTCTTCCATTTGCTGGTTGCGAACGAGTAAAGCAGCTACAATTTCTCCATTTTCAATAACAAAGTCTGTATAATCATAACCAATGACAATCTGACTATGGTCTACTTCTGCTGTTGTATCATATAGTTGATATACTTTCATATTGTCTGACTTTTCATATATTCCATATCCTTCAATTTCAATAGAATCCTCTTTATGGTATAAAACTGTGCCACTGATTTTATTACTTTTTATATGAATTTCAAGAACTCGACCACCTTGTACGGTTATGTCTGCCACTTGTTCTCTTACTACTACATCAGCTCCTTGGCATTCATAAACCGTCTGACTTGTCCCCTCTAAGACCGTGATAGAATCTTCTGTTATTTCCATGATCCAAACATTTTCAACTTCTACAATCGGCATCTCTTCTTCCACCAATTCGTAATAAGGCTCCTGACTATAATCTGTTGAAAGAATATACACACAAGTGAATATAATAACCAAACACATAAGTCCTATTATTTTACGAGTATATTTCATCTTCTTTTCCTCTATTCCAATTATTCTACACACGATAAAAGCAACTTACTAGCATTACACTAGAAAGTTGCTTTTTATCTTTTGTATAAAAGAAATTGCCTCAAAATGCTGTCTCACCTTTTGACTCCTAGCGTATGCTAGGTGGGCGACCGCAACGTAACTTCTGCCTTCCTCTGTCTATGGAGGCATGACATCCACTAGGTGATTAGGAATCCCGTTTCAAGTAATTGTAGGTTCAAAATAGCAAGTCTCAACACTTGAGGTTCTTCTATTATATACAATCCCCACTCAAATTACAACCTAATTTGGAATTTTGTATAAAATTACCATGTATTAATCACAATTTACAATCTTACCAAAGTCTGGTTTTAATGCTGCTCCACCTACAAGACCACCATCAATATCTGCTTGTGAGAATAACTCAGCTGCACTATCTGCTGATACAGAACCGCCATATTGAATACGAATTGCCTCTGCAGTTCCTTGGTCATACATCTCTCCAATGCATACACGAATTGCTGCACACACTTCTTGTGCTTGTTGCGTTGTTGCAACTTTACCAGTTCCAATTGCCCAGATTGGTTCGTATGCAATTACTGCTGTTTTTGCTTGTTCTGCTGTTATAGCTAAGAATGCAATTTTAATCTGTTGACGAATAAAATCAATTGTAACACCTTGTTCTCTTTGTGTAAGTGTTTCACCACAACAAACGATTGGTGTCATACCATGTTCAAATGCTTTTTTTACTTTTTTGTTTACAGTTTCATCTGTTTCTGCAAAGTATTCTCTTCTCTCAGAGTGACCGATGATTACGTATTTCACACCAACATCTGTCAACATATCCGGAGCAATTTCTCCTGTGTATGCGCCACTTTCTTCGTAGTACATATTCTCAGCACCAATTGCAATGTTGGATCCTTTTGCAGCTTCCATTGCTGGAATAATAGCAATTGCAGGTACACAAAATACTACGTCTGTTGTTTCTGATGCTACTAATGGCTTTAATGTGTTAATTAATTCTACTGCTTTGCTTGGAGTCATGTTCATTTTCCAATTTCCAGCAACAATTCTTCTTCTTGACATAATTATAATCTCCTATTTGTTCTATGATACGATTGGTATCATCTTATTTATTATTGTCTTCTACGGTATCCTATTTGTTGTTTGCACAAGCAACACCTGGAAGTTCTTTTCCTTCTAGGAATTCAAGGCTTGCTCCACCACCTGTAGAGATGTGGCTCATTTTATCTGCAAATCCTAGAATATTAACTGCTGCTGCTGAATCTCCACCACCAATAATAGTGGTAGCATCTGTCTCTGCTAGTGCTTCTGCCACTGCAATTGTTCCTTTTGCAAGAATTGGATTTTCGAATACACCCATTGGTCCGTTCCATACAACTGTCTTAGCTGATTTTACAGCATCTGCAAATAACTTAGCTGATTTTGGTCCAATATCGAGTCCCATTTTATCTGCTGGCATATATTCTACGTCATCAATTTCCACTTCAATTTCCGCATCAATTGGACTAGGGAAAGAAGCAGTTGCCACAAAGTCAACTGGTAATAGAAGTTCCTTACCAAGTTTCTCTGCTTTTGCAATCATTTCATTACAGTAATCTAACTTTTCGTTATCTACAAGTGAAGTTCCAATTTCATAACCTTTTGCTTTTAAGAAGGTGTATGCCATACCACCGCCAATAATAAGTGTATCGCATTTTTCAAGCAAGTTAGAGATTACATTTAGCTTATCTGCAACTTTTGCTCCACCAAGAATTGCAACGAATGGTCGAACTGGGCTTTCTACTGCATTTCCTAAGAAATCGATTTCTTTTTGCATCAAGTAACCTACTGCTGCTTCTTTTGCAAGTGCACTTACTCCAACATTTGAGCAGTGTGCTCTATGAGCTGTGCCAAATGCATCAATTACTACTATATCACAAATAGAAGATAAGTCTTGTGAGAATGCATCTCCATTCTTCGTTTCTTCTATTCTATAACGTGTGTTTTCTAATAAAATCACGTCTCCATCTTTCATTGCTTCTACTGCTGCTTTTGCATTTGGTCCAACTACTTCTGGGTCTGCTGCAAATTTCACTTCTTGTCCTAACAATTCTGTTAAAGCTTCTGCAACTGGCTTAAGTGATAATTCAGGCTTTGGTTCACCCTTTGGTTTTCCTAAGTGTGAGCAAAGAATTACTTTTCCACCATCTGCAATTAACTTCTTAATAGTTGGTAATGCAGCTGTTAAGCGATTCTTGTCTGTTATAACTCCCTCTTTTAATGGAACATTAAAATCACATCTACATAATACGCGTTGTCCTTTTACTTGAATATCATCTACTGATTTCTTATTTAATGACATAGCTTCTCCCTCTTTTCCTATTTGATTAAGATAAAAAAGGTCCAGTCCATAAGACTGGACCTAATTAGGTCATGTTAAAACTCTTAATACAATTCTTATAATTCAGCGAAGTATTTGATTGTACGAACCATTTGGCTTGTGTAAGAGTTTTCATTGTCATACCAAGATACTACTTGAACTTGTGTATTACCATCTACTGTAGGTACTACCATTGTTTGAGTCGCATCGAATAATGAACCAAAGTTAATTCCGATGATATCACCAGATACTAATTCTTCTTCTGTATATCCAAAAGATTCATTTGCTGCTGCTTTCATAGCTGCATTAATTTCGTCTTTTGTTACGCTTCCCTTTACAACTGCAACAAGAAGTGTAGTAGATCCTGTACAAGTAGGTACACGTTGTGCAGAACCGATTAATAATCCGTTTAATTCAGGAACAACAAGTCCAATTGCTTTAGCAGCACCTGTTGAGTTTGGAACGATATTTTCAGCAGCTGCACGAGCTCTTCTTAAGTCGTTCTTAGGGTGTGGTCCATCAAGAGTCATTTGATCTCCTGTGTAAGCATGTACAGTTGTCATGATACCAGATTGGATTTTCGCTAATTTGTTAAGAGCGTCAGCCATTGGTGCAAGACAGTTTGTTGTACAAGAAGCAGCTGAGATTACAGTATCAGAAGCTTTTAATACATCATGGTTAACATTGTATACTACTGTTGGAAGGTCATCGCCAGCTGGTGCTGAGATAACAACTTTCTTAGCGCCTGCTGTAATATGTGCAGATGCTGCTGATTTTGATGCGAAGAATCCAGTACACTCAAGTACTACATCTACTCCTAAGTCTCCCCATGGAAGATCTTTTGGATCTCTTTGTGCGTAGATTTTGATTTCTTTGCCATCTACTGTGATTGAATCATCACCTGCAACTACTTTATCAGCTAGTACATATCTTCCTTGTGCTGAATCATATTTTAATAAATGAGCAAGCATCTTAGGATTGGTTAAATCATTAATTGCTACCACTTCATAACCTTCTGCTCCAAACATTTGTCTGAATGCAAGACGTCCAATACGTCCAAAACCATTAATTGCTACTTTAACTGCCATTGTTAATTCCTCCTAGAATTTAATTTATTGTATTTTGTTAATCATTTAACGAGTAAACGATAAAATGATTGTCAACATTTACAAGCACATTTATAATACCTAATTTATGGGAAAATAGCAAGGTCTTTTTTATATTTTGTATAAAATCTTTTTAGAACAACCTTTTTCCTATTTTTCTTTGCACCTACTCATAAAGTATGATACATTATTTGCAATACTAAATAGACACCTATAACCCTTAACGGAAAGGACCTTACTCTTATGCCAATAACAGCTGACTTCCATGTACATTCAGAATTTTCGGGAGATTGTGATGCTCCTATGGAGGATATGGTCACACGTGGGATTGCACTGGGCTATGATGCCCTTTGTATTACAGAGCACCATGATGATTATTATCCGTACACCCACGGGGAACCCTTTGACTTATTTACCTTAGACACACCATCATACCACCGTAAATATATGCGTTTACAAGAGAAGTACAAGGATCAAATCAAACTCCTCTTTGGGGTAGAGCTTGGTGTTCAACACCACATTGCTGCTACTTGTAATACGTATGCACAAGCGTATCCCTTTGATTTTATTATTGCCTCTTCTCATCTATGCAACGAAAAAGATCCCTATTACATAGACTTTTTTGATGGCAAAGAAGAATCAGAAGCATATCTGGAATATTTTCAATCTATTCTTGCTAATATTAAAATGTTTCAGAACTTTGATGTATATGGCCACTTAGATTATATTGTACGCTATGGTCCTAATAAGAATCGTGATTATTCCTATTCTAAATATAGTGATGTGATAGATTCCATTCTCCGCCTACTCATTGAACATGGGAAAGGCATTGAGGTTAATGCCTCTGGACTTAAATATCAGTTAGAACAAACACACCCTTGCAACGACATTATAAAACGCTACCATGAGCTAGGGGGCGAGATTCTTACCATCGGTTCTGATGCCCATGCTCCACACCACATTGGGTATGAATTCCCTACAATTAGAGATTCCTTGTATTCCATTGGGTTCCGTTATTACACTATATTTGAAAAGCGTAAGCCAATTTTCCGCCCCTTGTAATAGGTGATTCTACTAAAACTCCTAACCAACCTTTTCAAATTGTGAGTTGTATAATTCCGCATAGAATCCCTTTTGCTCTAACAACTCTAAGTGCGTTCCCTTTTCAATTACATCGCCATCTTTCATTACAAGAATCAAATCTGCATTCTTAATAGTAGACAGCCTATGAGCAATAACAAAGGAAGTACGGTTTTCCATTAATTGATCCATAGCTTCTTGGATTTTAAGTTCTGTTCTTGTATCAATGGAAGAAGTTGCTTCATCCAATATAATAATAGGCTTATCTGCAATCATAGCACGTGCAATGGTTAATTGTTGCTTTTGACCAGCTGATAAATTCAATGCATCATTTAATACGGTATGATAACCATGTGGTAATGTTCGAATAAAGTGGTGCAGTCCTACTGCTTTGCAAGCTTCTTCTAGTTGTTGATCACTAGTATTTTCCGAACAATAGATTAGATTATCTCGCAAGGTTCCCTCAAATAACCAAGTGTCTTGTAACACCATACAGAATTGAGAATGAACCTCTTCTCTTTTTACATCACGGATGGAAATATTATCAATTAAGATATTCCCCGATTGCATTTCATAGAATCGCATTAATAAGTTCACCATCGTTGTCTTACCTGCACCAGTTGGACCTACAATTGCAATCTTCTCTCCTGCTTTCACACTCGCGCTAAAATCATTAATGATAATCTTGTCTGAATCATATCCAAAGTGTACATTTTGAAATTCTATATTACCTTCTACATTCGTTAAAGTCGCCGATTTATGGGACTCATCACTCATTTCTTCTTCCTCTAAGAATTCAAACACTCGTTCCGCAGCCGCCGCACCAGATTGAAGATTCTGCATTCCTTGTGCCACTTGACCAAGGGGTTGGGTAAATAAACGAATGTATACCATAAAGGCTACAATCACACCAAAGGAAATCACGTTGTTCATAGCTAATAATGCACCTACAATACAAACACATACATAGCCAAGATTTCCAATAAAAGTCATAACTGGCATCATAAGACCAGACATAGCTTGGGCACGAAATGCACTTTCTTTCAATTCTTGGTTAATGGAATGAAATACTTTCGTAGCCTCTTCTTCCCCATTGTAGACTTTGACTACTGTATGACCAGCATACATCTCTTCAATGTGTCCATTGATTTCTCCTAAATGCTTTTGTTGACGCTTAAAGTATTTCTGGGATAATTTCATGACTGTCATCATAAATACAAAGCCAAATATAGTTGATAAAATTGCAGTAATCGTTAAAGTCACATTCGTAATTGCCATCATAATAACGGAACCAACCAGTAAGGTAATGGCTGATATAAGTGTTCCCACTGATTGTGTTAACGTCTGTCCAATGGTATCCACATCATTGGTCACCCTTGATAATACGTCACCTTTGGAATGTGTGGAGAAATACTTCATTGGTAAGCGATTAATCTTGCCACCAATGTCACTACGCAATCTCTTTGCAACACCCTGCATAACCGTAGCCATAATCACACCTTGTAAAATGGATAGTACATAGCTTAACGCATAAACACAAACAAGAAAAATACCAATCTTGTAAATTGCATCCATATCAATGCTTGTCATAATACCTGCTGTAATCTCATCGGTTAAGCGTGATAAATTATCTGGTCCCATTAAGGTAAGTATTGAGCCACCCATTGCAAAAATCACTGCAAGAACCATAAAGGCACTAGCACCTTTTGCATACTGGATTAATTGTTTCATAATACCTTTAAAGTCTTTTGCCTTCTCTCCTGCACCCATAGGACCACCTGGACCTCCCGGGCCTCTTCGTTGCGGTCTCCCGCTTGCTGAACCTAATTCATATTCATTCTTTTTCATGATAAACTTGCCATTCCTTTCTCTAAGTACTTCTACGGATTATATGTTTAGACTAGCTCTTCTTCAGACAATTGTGATAACGCGATTTGTTTATATACTTCACAATTCTGTAACAGTTCTTGGTGTTTTCCCATTCCTGCAACTTCGCCATCTTCTATTACAATAATTTGATCTGCATCGCGAATGGTACCAATTCTTTGACCAACAATAAGTCTTGTGGTATTTTTGCATTCTTCTTGTAATGCATGGCGTAACTTTTGATCTGTTTTATAATCGAGAGCACTGAAGGAATCATCAAATATAAAGATTTCTGGATCGCGGTAAATAGCCCGCGCAATGGATAATCTTTGCTTTTGCCCTCCTGATAGATTCCGTCCACCCTGCGCAACATGAGCTTGGTATTTTTCATGAAAATTATTCACAAAGTCACCCGCTTGTGCCGTTTCTACCGCTTTGTCCATTTCCAATACTAGTTCTTGCTCTTTTCCATTATCTCCATACGTTACATTCGTCTCAATTGTACCAGAAAATAAGGTGGCTCTTTGGGATACGTATCCAATCAAATTATTGAGCGCATTTTGTGAATACTCTTTCACATTGATTCCATTAATAAGAACTTCTCCTTGGGTTGCATCGTAAAAGCGTGGCACCAAGTTGATTATGGTACTTTTACCAGAACCAGTCGCTCCAATTAAGGCAACTACTTCACCTTGCTTCGCTGTAAAAGAAATATTATGGAGTACATAATCTTCGGCATCTGGATATTTAAAGCTTACATTACGAAATTCCACTTCTCCAACTTTACCGTTAAGTCCAGAAGTTTTGGTCCCATTCTGTATGGTAAGTGGTGTCTCTAACACTTCATTAATACGACCTGCCGCAACACTTGCTCTTGGCAACAACATAAAAACAATGACTAACATCATAAAGGCCATAACTACTTGCATTCCATAGGCAGAGAAAACGACCATATCAGAAAACAGGGTGATTCGTTCCATTCCCACTGCTTCATTAATAATTACAGCACCCACCAAATAAACACCTAGGACTAATCCATTGCTAATCATTTGAATGGATGGCATAAGAAAGGACATCGTCCTTGCAGTAAAAAGATTTGTTTTGGTCAGTTCTAGATTAGCCTTTTCAAACTTATTCATCTGATATTCTTCCGCATTGTAGGCTCTGACTACATTAAGTCCATCCAATTGTTCTCTGGCAACACGGTTAATGTTATCCGTTAATTGTTGCAATATCTTAAACCTTGGAACAGCTAAAGACAGGCAAATACTAACGATGGTAAGTAAGACTAATACTGCAATGGCAGTCACTACCGTCCATGCAGAATTTTTATCTGAAATCTTAATAATAGCCCACACAGCAGTAATTGGTGCTTTTATTAACATTTGCATTCCCATTACAATTAACATCTGTACTTGTGTAATGTCATTAGTGGTTCGTGTAATAAGACTAGCAGTGGAAAAAGAATTCACTTCTTGCATGGAAAATTCCATTACTTTATGAAATACTTTTCCCCTTGTAATATAGGCAAAATTAGAAGCTATTCTGGCTGCAATAATGGCCACAACTACTGCTATGGCAAGACTTCCAAATGCACATGCTAACATTTTAGCACCTGCAATATAGACCTCTTCAATGGCACTACCCTCTGTTTGGACTAGCAATGTGATTTCCGACATATAATCCGGTAATCGCAGGTCTAAAAATGTCTGTGTACAAGTAAATAGTAATACGAAAAAGGCAAGTATTACTTCTGTTTTGGTTAAATTCTTTAATACTTTAATCATGATAATCTCCATTCTTATAACGCCTAAATATTAGGCATAGGCATAAATTTACGTTTGAAAATACAATTATTCACACGTTTCATCACTTGCATCAATCAATTCATCTCGTATGTTGTCATGCATTCCTTCATGAATAATTCCTTTAAATTCATTCATACATTGAAACACATCCCGAATCTTATCTAATCCAAACTGATCAACCAACTTCTCTATAGAGCATTCCATTTGTTGATGGATTGTATTCATTATTCTATGACCTTGTTCTGATAAAGATACTATGGTAATTCTTCCGTCTACTTGGGAATTCGTCTTGATAATGAAACCTTTTCGTTCCATCTTTTTTAACAAAACTGCCATACGTGCTGTGCTAATACCAAGTGCACTACTAATATCTTTCGACTTTACATTTGTCTCCTGTTCACTTAAAAATTTTAAAACTGCTATGGTTCCACTTTCATGTTCACGCATTTCGTCAAATGCATGGTGTGGTCGATTTTCATGGAACAATCGCATTCCTTCCCTTATTTCTTCTTTCGTTGCCATAGGGCACCTCCTTTTAACTAACTTAGTTAGCATTCTATCATAGCTAACGCAGTTAGTCAATGATTTTTTTATGATTCCATTGATATTGTCTGTAAAGCTTATCTAACTGTAATGGATTCATCGTTCAGATAATTGATATTGCAAAATCCCCATAAAGAAGCACGTAAAATCGCTAATTTATGGGGTGAAATCGTTGTTTTTTATTTTTAAATTTGTTCAGGCGTAAATTATCAGTAAGCTAACATCAAAATATAGCGAGACTATATGCCATTGAGCCACTTTACCATATCACTCAAGACACTTGGGAGCCTTTTGATACCCTCTCAATAATCTCCTCCATACTACATTGTTCCCCACACTCTTGAATCACTTCGTATAGCCCCCGTATTTCATCTATGTCACATTCTAATTCATCTGCAATCGTCTTTAGGGATTTTGACTTAAGAATTTTTTTATTAATCAATAAAATTCGTTCTTCTATTTTGCCTTCTATTTTGCCTTCTATTTTGCCTTCGATTTTGCCTTCGATTTTGCCCTCGATTATGCCTTCATTCCTGCTCTCTGCCTTCTCCAGTGCAATGTGCTTCTCGGCATCATATTCAAATATACTCACGTTCATGACCTCCGCTCTATGTTTCCTCAAGAAATCTGCTAACACGTTATTCTCAATACATTCCACTATTGCCCGTTCCACTGCTTCCTGTATGGACATTGTCTTACTATATCGTCTTACTGCATCCACATAATAACTGTATTCTCTCAACGTCTTACACTGATCCATTAATTCCTTATTGTGTCCCTTATTAATGTTAAGCAAGATTACGGTAAGTTCCAAATTAACCTCATCCACCTTCACCTCATAGGCATCCGAAAGCTTCTGCACACTTACATCAGGCAATTCCTTCCTACCATTATAGAATACCACAAATTGGGGATTAGGCAACGATATAACTTTTCTTCCATATAAGTTCTTGTAAGATGTGATTCCAGCGTACAAGTTACTGATGTAAATCAAGTTCCTCAATGGCATGTTGTCATTCTCAGTAGATTGATGTTCATAAATGGAAATATTTCCACCAATCACAAAAGAGATATCATTCTTCATAGACATATAGATTACATCTTCTAAGGTATTAATCTCCAATTCCTCTGGGTTCTTATAATCCGCTCCCCGCACCGCATTATAAAGACTGAGTAGTTCTTCTTTCTGGGAAAATAGCATTCTAAAAAGTGTGTCCTTGTATTGTCTGTTGGTCGTTGTGTCTTGTGTCATTCAATTCCTCCTTAGTTGAAATAGCAGGAAGACTATCCTTATCTTCTCTGCTTAATTAATTGGGGTCAAGCAAAGAATGTAAACATTATGATAGTCGTATGACTCAGAATAATTCTTCATTAGAAATAGATCTTACATCCCTTCCAGAGATGTTACTTTGCTTGGAGCAAGTATAACATATGTCGCGGATAAAGTCTATACATAAACG
>JAWXVE010000091.1:0-6807 GCA_044425575.1 Eubacteriales bacterium
CCTATGCATTCCTACGTGGGGAGTAGGTAGTGAACTAGCGGATTATCAGGATACCTTTTGGAATCTAGAACGACTAGGAAGACAACTTTCCGTAGTGGATAGCATTACTGTCGTAAACGGAATCAAGGCTATGGCAATGTTACTAAAATAAGAAAAACTATCACTTACGACATACAGTAGGTGGTAGTTTTTTATTGGTATAAAATGATGAATCTGTGGGAATAGTGTGATTTCTCGGGAATAATGTGATGGAATAGGAGGTGGATTTGTGGAAATAATATGACGGCGATTGTGGCTGTAATGTGGCGTATTACAAAAGGCGAGATTCTATTTCTAAAATCTCGTACACGATACTTACTTATCTATATAAAAAAAGGCTTGAACTTCGCATTGAAATTCAAGCCTTATATTTTTGATTTTTAGGGTGTCATCTATCTACTTACTCTGAAATACCCTATGTCATCTGTTTTTTAGCCTATTTTTAGGGGTGAAAAATGGCACTTTTTTATCGGTTTTTTTGCTCCAAAATCGCCCCAAAACCACTATATGTTGTGGTCTAACCCTCGTTTTTTGCTGTTTCACCACAACGTGTCATCAGAGTTATTGTCTCTACGTGAACCGTTCCAGGAAACATGTCAACGCACACCGCTTTCTCCATGCAATACCCATTCTCTAGAAATACCCCAAGGTCCCTTGCAAGACTTGTCGGTTTACAAGAGATATACAGAATTTGCTCTACCCCATAATCAATAATCTTCGTAATTGCCTTAGGGTGGATTCCGTCTCTTGGCGGATCAAGTACGATAAAGTCAGGTTTTTCTTCAATGGTATCTAAGACTTTCAACACATCACCTGCAATGAATTCGCAGTTTGTAATGCCATTGAGCTTAGCATTTACCTTAGCTGCCTCCACTGCCTCTTCCACAATTTCCACTCCTACTACCCTTTTGGCAACAGGGGATAACATCTGTGTAATCGTTCCTGTTCCACTATATAAGTCAAATATTACAGATTCTTTCCCCTCTAACTCCCCAATATAATCACGGGCTGTGGTGTATAAGACTTCCGCCCCTAATGTATTTGTTTGAAAAAATGAAAATTGGGAGATTTTAAAGGTCATTCCCAGAATCTTCTCATGAAAATAATCCTTTCCATATAA
Source organism: Eubacteriales bacterium (assembly GCA_044425575.1). Classification (GTDB taxonomy): domain Bacteria; phylum Bacillota; class Clostridia; order Lachnospirales; family Lachnospiraceae; genus JAWXVE01. The sequence continues at coordinate 1,160 of JAWXVE010000091.1, forward strand.
GATCTTTGTATCATCACTTTGCACCACATCGGCTACTGAGTCATTTAACGTATGTAGTATTCCAGCAATTTGACCCGACAATTGGCCACTGTGTTCCAACTCCAAGTACGCATCTACTAATCCTTCCATAGAAATCATCTCTTGTGTAGAGGTAATACAAGCAATTAGAATCTCTCCCGTATACTTTGCCTTACGCACAAGCAAATGACGCAAGTATCCTTCGTGTCGCAACCTATGATAGAAACTTGCTTCTCTCTTGGCAAAATAATCTAATGTAGTAGCTAGAATCAATCGATAGTCTTCATCTACAATCTGACAATGTGATACCGTTACAATATCATAGAAACCGCCACGTTTATGCATTCCTAATGCTAATGGGCCATTCTTAAATGTATCACCAAAGGAAAATTCCATCTTGTTGCGATAAGCATATTGTTCAGGACTGCCCTTTATTCCTTGGAATTCATAAGCAGTCTTTGGATCTTCACCACGTTGTCTATACACATCATCTAATAACCCTTGCACTTGACTTTCTTTCAATGCCAATTGTTCTTGGTATGGCAGATTTTGGTAAGTACATCCTCCACAAGCACCAAAATGTGGACATGGGCTTTCCACTTCATTCCACGCCTTTTCTAATACGGCTACTAAGCGAGCTTCCGCTTTTCCTTTTCGCACTTTATTGACTACTGCCTCTACCTTCTGACCTACTAAAGCATTTTTAATTATGACACCTTTGTCATCTATTGTCAAAATCCCCTTGTTAGGGAACTCTACACGCTGAATGATTCCAGATACTACTTGTCCTTTTTTCATAACTATAATAATCCCTTTTCTTCCTTCGATTCCAAAACATCAGAAACGGAATATCTCATACGAAATATTCCGTCTTGCTACTTCTCTTATTACAAATCCTCATGCTATTTAGCTGTGTCTTCGTCTAAAAGTGTTTCTTCTAATTCATCGAAATCTTCTTGCATTTCTTCTTCATACTCATCTTCAAAATCATCAAAATCATCTTCGAAATCTTCATAATCTTCGAAATAATCTGGAATTAAGTACTTGTAGATTGCAAATGCAATTGCAGCCACTGAAACAATAATACCAATTACAGCTAATGCTGTAACGAATGGACTGATTTTCTTCTTCTCTTCGTCTTTCTTACTTACTAGATTGTTCAACTTAACCATATTCATGTAATCTTCTAATTTGTTCATATCGCACATCCTTCCTATTCTTGTTAATTTCTATTACTAGAATACCACTTTTTCATTCAATTTACTATTAATTTTTGAATTTTTTTCAAGATTTTTATATTTTTTCTAATTTTGCAAATGCTGCTAGCATAATTTTTGTACCAGCTGTTTGGAAATCAACCGTAACTTTATAATCTCTTGGACCTTCCTCAATACTTTGCACTACACCTATTCCATATTTTATATGCTTGACTTGATCCCCTGCTTCATAGGATAAAGTAAGACTTGTTAACTCTCCACCTTTTGTTAACTCATTAAACTTCTGCATAGGTGTTTTCTTAAGATATGCTTTTGGCTTTATATCTGGTTGTTTCGCAGGTTGCAATCTACCATGATACTGACTTTGATACGTACTCACGGGAGATTCTTTGAATTGTGTTCGCTCATAAGAATCCTCATCATAGGCAACATATTCCTTGCTCTTGGTAGGTGGCGTCTTAGAATCAAGAAGTCCAATTGGAATCTCCTTTACAAAACGACTCACCATATTGTATTGAGTTTCTCCACGAATCATCCGCTGCTTCGCACAAGTAATGGTCAGATACTGCTTTGCTCTAGTAATCCCCACATAGGCTAACCGTCTCTCTTCTTCAATTTCTGTAGGGTCATCTGCCGTAATGGTCATATAGCTTGGAAATACTCCATCTTCCATACCTGCCAAATACACATAAGGGAATTCAAGACCCTTAGCGCTATGTAACGTCATAAGCAACACTTTATTATCGTCTTCTTTTACCTTATCAAGGTCAGCCACAAGTGCCACTTCTTCCAAGAATTGACCTAACGTAGGTTGATCTTCTGTTTCTTCATAGGCCACTACTTTACTCATTAATTCATCAATATGCTCAATACGTGCCTCTGCGTCTTCATCCTCTGACTCTTCTAATGCCTTCCGATAACCAGTTGTATCCAAGATATCCTGTAACAAGTCTACCAATCCATAGTACTCCACCTTGCTGCGAAATGCTTGTATCATGGTAACAAATGGCACAAGCTTCACTGCACTTCTGCCAATGGTCATAATCTGATCTGCTTCCCGCAAAGCATCGTAGAAACTAATTCCTCGTTCATTGGCATAATCTTGCACGCGAGCAATAGTAGTTGCCCCAATTCCTCGCTTTGGAATGTTAATGATACGCTTCACTGCCACATCATCTTTTCCATTATCAATGGTTTTTAAATACGCCATAATATCCTTGATTTCTTTTCTAGCATAAAAGTTCGTACCGCCTACCACATCATATGGCACCCCCTTAATGACACAACGCTCTTCCACAAGTCGGGCTTGTGCATTGGTACGGAATAATATGGCGCAATCTCTATAGTCAATTCCCTGTTCTTCTTGCAAATGTATAATGTGCTCTACGATATATTCTGCCTCTGAATAAGCCGTGTCAAATTGTTTAAAATGAATCTTGCGACCTTCCCCTTGTGCCGTCCATAGTGCCTTTTCTTTACGCCCTACGTTATTGGAAATCACTGCATTGGCCGCATCTAATATCGTCTGAGTGGAACGATAATTTTGCTCTAATTTAATCACGGCTGCATCTGGATATACTTTCTCAAAATCAAGAATGTTGCGGATATTGGCACCACGGAATTTGTAAATGGATTGATCGTCATCTCCTACTACGCACAAGTTGCGATTCTTCATAGCAAGTAACCGAATCAATTCAAACTGTGCCGTATTGGTATCTTGGTACTCGTCCACCATAATATACCGAAATCGATCTTGATAAGACTCTAGTACATCTGGGCAGGACTTAAAAAGCTCCACCGTCTTCACTATAATATCATCGAAATCTAATGCATTATTCTTCTTAAGTGTATTCTGATACTCTCGGTACACAGAAGCAATTTTCTTCTTATTATAATCTCCCATTACGCCAAGTTCATATTCCGTTGGCGAGATCAATTCATCTTTTGCCGTAGAAATATGACCAATTAATGTTCTTTCCTTCAACATCTTCGTATCAATCTGCAATCTTTTACAGACTTCCTTCATTAACGTCTTCTGGTCATCCGAATCATATATGGTAAAATTATGGTCATATCCAATTCGATCAATATACCTGCGTAAAATACGAACGCAAGTTGCATGAAAAGTGGCTACCCATATACTTTCCGAGCCAAATCCCACAATCTCATCAATACGATCACGCATCTCACCCGCAGCTTTGTTGGTGAAAGTAATTGCCATAATATGATAAGGATTGATTTCTTCTACATCTATCATATGGGCAACACGATGTGTAAATACTCTTGTCTTACCAGAACCTGCGCCTGCTAAGATTAATACTGGTCCCTCTATGTGCTCTACTGCTCTACTTTGATTTTCATTTAACATTACAGTTTGACTCATTTCTATGCCCTTTATTCCTTTTATTCGTAAGTACTATTGTACCATAGGTTGGGCATAATTGGCACCTGTTTTCTGTAATTTGTGGTTTCTGTTGAAAAGCGAAGGGATGAATGCAACATTTTTATTTAATTAGCTGCCCACCTCTTGTATTCTCTTCTACTAATTTTGCAATCTGACTTAGATCCTCGAAGTCTTGCAAATCTCCTACTTCCAATTTGCCAAACAGTCCATGATTCATATTTTGATGCCTTTGCTTATAAACTAACAAGGTTACGCTCCTTCCGACAAAAACACCATATTTCTATGATGTTTTCTTACCAGTGCTATGTAGTTATTTTATGGTTCTAAATCCAAATCTTCTTCATATGCTGCATACATTTGTTCTCGTTCTAGTTGTTTTATCGTTTCTTTATCACTCTCATATCCACTTCCAATTTCTGGAGTTTCCAATTCATGTTCTGTGATTTTACCATAAGCATTTTCATGAAATTCTTTCATTGTATCATTCAAAGAGTAGGTTTCCCCCACATCAGTTACATCTATGATATTCATAGCAAGGTATACCCATTTATATTTTTATCCATTGGCTAATTTTTTCCTTTTTCTTAATTCACTTCTTGCCCGTGTATCTGCAAAATCTTTCTTCCAATCTTCAAAGTATTCTCCATCATCTTCTTTAAAAAACTTAGAACTGATAATTAAGTTATCTATCCATTCTACATCTAATAATTGTCCCGCAATAATGAACATTGATGATAAATCATTCCTAGAACCTTGACCATACAAAACCACTGTCATATCATCTATGGTGTACTTCAAACCTCTGTATTCAGAACATGTTTTAACATTTTTAAATAAAACACTCTCCATAATGTTATTCTCTACCATCTTCTCTCTTGAAAATACAATCTCTAATTTCATAATCATTCCACCTTTCTTACGGCTATTAATCGTTGGTTTCTGTGTTCTACTAGTATAGCACTTTCGAGTCCTTACGGCAAGCAAAAGCGAACATTCGTTCTGTTAAATTGTATTACATTTCTAGGTCTGCTTCATATTCTCTGAAATCTTTGCAAAGAGCGTTGCCGCTTCTATCTGTTCATTTTCATTTCCGGGATTAATTCTTCCATGCCCTCTATGTACTTTGCATTAAATACAAAAGAATAATTGGCAAATTGATTCACGATATGCCCATTATTTTTTAGTTCCCAATATTCAGAGGCGGTTATCTTTGTTTTATTTTCAAAGTCATAATAGGAAAAATATTCAATTGGTACACCCTTACCCTTTTCAACTATCCGTTATTCTATTTCATTATCCACTTCATCATCCACTTCATTTACATGATCTAATACTTTTTGCAACTCTTGTTGCTCTTTTGCTGCCTTTATATTCCTTTCAAATTCATTGCATTTTCCCTCTAACAATTTAAAGTCACAGCTATTATGTACTAAACTCTCATTTTTGTTTAAAACAACACGTAAATAAGTTCTCTCTGCACGATTTTGTATGACAGATTCTTTTTCCTTACAATATAACAACTCTTGCGAAAGCAACCTACGATATTTTTCATCGCTTTCATTTTCTAATGCTTTCACAGAAACCATATTTTGGGGAATTGGGAACATATAGTTAAATCTTAAGGAACTAACAACCGTACCATCATTTGCCTTTATGAGAAAGTTATCTGGCATCTGTTTTTTATAGGATGTAATTGGTACGTAATAATCACAATTATGGATTTGCAACACGATTCCCAATACAAACTTTTGTTTTCTCCCAGAAAAATACTCCATATTAGGAACACGAGTGAATCCTCGCTCTTGTTCCTCTGCCCTTTTTAAATATTCTAAGTAAGTAGTATTTACATGGTAAAAATCTAATTTTGACATATTTCTTTCCTCCTATGCAAAAAGGAGCGTTACCCGCCCCTTTTTAACCTTCATTATAATCTGCTCTTAAAGTGGCAGGGCACTCAACATAGATAATCTGCTCTTAAAGTGGCAGGGCACTCAACATAGATAATCTGC
>JAWXVE010000092.1:0-6514 GCA_044425575.1 Eubacteriales bacterium
GCACAGGGACGTAGACGTATTACATTAGAAGAGTTAGATGCTGGATTCACAGGTGTTGCACTCCTATTTGAACCTGAGGAAAATTTTCAAAGACAGAAGAAGCAAGACGGGATTGTAAGTGCTGTGATTCGAAGATTAGAAGGACAGAGTAAGGTATTAGCGTGCTTAATGATCTTAGGGTTAGCAATGGTGATACCATCCATTATTTTACCCATGTATACGCGAATCTTTATAGATGATATTCTAGGTCTTGGGAATGACAATTGGGTTATCATATTGATTATAGGTATGATTGCCACGGTAACATTTAAAGCCTGCTTTACCTACTATCAAAAGTATTTATTTATTATATTCGAGAAAAAGATTGCACTATTAACCACTCATAAATTAGTTTATCACTTATTCCGATTACCAATGTCTTTCTTTGACCAAAGAATGGCAGGAGATTTGGCAGACAGAACAACGAACAATGACCAGATTTGCACGTTTGTCATTGGAGAATTAATTCAGAATGCAATTAATGTAGTGTTGTCTATTTTATATTTTGGTTTACTCTATGCCTATAGTCCCCTCTTAAGTTTGATTGGACTTGGAAGTATGATGATGAATATCATCATTGCGAAAGTTTCAGCTAATTATATGGCACGAACCATTATGAAGGTGCAGCAAGATGAAGGGAAGATGTATGGAGTAATGCTCTCTGGAATTCGTATGATTACAACGCTAAAAGCAGCAGGAGTGGAACATGATTATGCCAGTCGTGTATTAGGTAATTATGCGAAATCCATTACAAGAAAGCAAGAACATGGGAAATTAATGCAGATTATTAATTCTATCCCAGAGATTACCACACAATTATCCAATGTATTAGTATTGTTAGTGGGTGGTGTTCTTGTTATGAATGGAGAGATGACTTCAGGAATGTTAATTGCATTTGTAACCATACTAGGACTTTTTACAGAACCAACCAATCAGTTAATAGAATTTGCACAGAAGATTCAACAAGCAAGAGCAGATATGAATCGTGTAGATGATATTTTGAAATATGAAGAAGATAAAATCTATGATCATGACGTGGAACAAGAATTAGGAACAGAGAAATTGTCAGGACACATGGAACTAGATCACATTTCCTTCGGATATGGAATTCTAGATAAACCATTGATTCAAGACTTTAGCTTTCGCTTAGAGTGTGGCAAAAGTATTGCATTTGTAGGAGCTTCGGGAAGCGGAAAGTCTACTGTTTCTAAATTGATTAGTGGATTATATCTTCCTTGGAGTGGCGAGATTCGTGTAGATGGAAAGCCAATTGGGGAAGTGCAACCAGAGATTCTACGAAGCTCAATTGCAACGGTAAGTCAGGAGATTTCCCTCTTTGCTGGAACCATTCGTGAAAATATTACCATGTGGGATACCACCATACGTGATGAGGATATGATTCAGGCAGCGAAAGATGCTTGTATTCATGATGCGATTACATTGAAGGTAGGTGCTTATGATGCTATCTTAACAGAAGGTGGAGCTAATCTAAGCGGTGGACAGAGACAACGCCTTGAAATTGCTAGATCCCTAGTGAATAATCCAACAATTCTCGTAATGGATGAAGCAACTAGTGCCCTAGATGCAGTAACAGAGAAGCAAATCGTAGATAATCTTAAGAGACGTGGTTGTACTTGCATTGTAGTTGCCCATCGTCTCAGTACCATTCGGGATAGCGATGCAATTATTGTTCTCGCCAATGGTAGAATTGTACAATCGGGAACCCATGACCAATTAGCACAGATACCTGGACATTATCAGGATTTGTTAAAAACCATATAGGAAGGGGATAGAAGATGAATCATATACAATTAGTAGCCTCTGACTATATTTTAACCAAAGATATAAGACAATCATATAAAGTAGTAAATGGAAGTATTCTGATCTTTGCAGTACGCCTTATAGATGGTGTACCACAGAGAAGAACTTTTATCGCCCAGATAGAAGAGGGAGAATGCTTTCCTTCCATGTACTTGAACCATGAAACAGAAGGAGAATGGACCTTCTTATGTACTGCTATGGATCAAGGTGAATTAGAAGTCAATCAAATAGAATCAGAAGAAATCATTGAAACCTTCTGTGGCTTCATACGCTTACCATTGTTCCGTGTGGAAGAATTCCATTCACAAATGGTAGAACGTGTACAATTAAAATACGTAACAGAAGAGGGACATATCTTCGCAGTATCAGAAGAGCAGAAGAGTACTTATTATAAAGGTCTTCGTATGCTTGCGAATTCTTTTCGTACAGGGAAGAATCAATTCTATGTGGAACAAACAGGCAATGCATTATACGATGCCACAGCATATTTAATGAGCTTAGAACAAATACCTGTTGTTTCTTATGAGGTACTTCGAGATGTATGTGGACGTAAATTTAATCTTTCCGATATTTCACGTCTCTCACATTGTATCCATCGACAAGTAATTTTAGAATCAGAGTGGTATACCAAACAAGTAGGGAATCTGCTAGTGTTTACAAAAGAAGGGCATAAGCCTTATATTGCAGTGCAGAAAACTTCCAAATCCTATATCCTTGTGGATGTGAATACCAATGAACAAGTTCCATTAACGAAAGAAGTGGAAGACACATTAGATGTGAAAGCCTATATGGTGTATCGCCCTTTTGAGAATAAAGAATTGAGCACTAGGGATATTCTATTGTACTGTATGGGGAATGTGAAGAAAAGTGATCTATGGCTGATCTTCTTAATGGCACTTGTATCTACAGGAATTGGATTATTAATTCCCATTCTTAACGAGAAAATATTTGATACGTATATTCCATCAGGAGACCAAAATAGCTTAATTCAAGTAGGCTCACTTATGGTAGCATTTATCATAGGGAATTTAACCTTTGTCATTGTAAAGAATCTTGCCTCTTATCGGTTAAGTAGTCATATGGGGATTTCCCTACAAAGTGCTATGATTCAGCGGATTTACCATATGCCAACTAGCACTTATGATAAATACGAAAGTGCAGATTTGGCAAAACGTGTTATGGATATTTCAACGATTACAGAGCTAGTCTCTAATGTATTCATTTCCAGCTTGTTAGCAGCTATTTTCTCGGTGCTGTATTTATTTAGGATGTATGAATATTCAGGGGAATTAGCGAGAGTTAGTCTTGGACTAATTGTGGTAGAAATGGTACTAATTACCATTTTAGGCATGATACAGATTAAGCACGAGAAAGAAATTGTGAATTTGCAAGCCAAAGCATCTTCCATCCTCTATCAATTACTAAGTGGTATCTCTAAGATTAGAATTGCAGGAGTTGAAAATAGAGCCTTAAATCGTTATCTTGCCTATTATGTGAAGAGCAGGGAATTAAATGTCAAGTCACAACGTATCTCCAATGTGGTACAGAATCTTAACATATTTTTTGCTACTTGTTTTAGCGGGATTTTTTATTATATGGTCATTCTAAAAGACGTAGACATTTCATTAGGTGAATTCGCTGGTTTTACCGCAGGATTTGGTTCCTTCTCTGGTGCAATGCTAGGCTTAGTAATTGCATTCTTACAAGTGAATAATGCAATCCCTATTTATGAACGTGCTAAAGTAATCTTTCAAACCACAGATGAAAATAAGACAGATTGTTCTGTATTAACATCTCTTACCGGAAAAATTGACTTGAATAACGTATCTTTTCAATACGATCCAGAAGGTGAGTTTATCTTAAAAGATTTATCCCTTTCCATACAGCCAGAAGAATATGTGGCGATTGTTGGTTCATCAGGTTCAGGGAAATCTACTTTGTTAAAATTATTACTAGGATTTGAAGAGGCTACAAAAGGAAAAATCTATTACGACAACCAAGATATTGATCACCTTGATAAGAGAGAATTACGGAAGAAAATGGGTGTGGTATTACAGGATGGCAAATTACTAGCAGGAAGTATCTATGAAAACATCACCATTACTTCTGGAGAAGTGCCAATTAATCAAGTACAGCAAGTTCTAGAACAAGTTGGAATGAAGAAGGAAGTCGACCAGATGCCAATGGGAGTTCATACGGTAGTTTCAGAAGGTGGTAACAATATATCTGGTGGACAGTGTCAACGTTTATTAATTGCCCGTGCCATCATTAATGCACCGAAAGTGATTTACTTTGACGAAGCAACAAGTGCGTTAGATAATGTGAATCAAGCATTGATATGCGAAAGCATTCATAAGATACCAGCAACGAAAGTGGTGATTGCCCACAGATTAAGCACCATCCTGAATTGTGACAGAATTCTGGTATTAGAACACGGACGTTTAGTAGAAGATGGCACCTATGAAGAATTAATGGAGAAGAAGGGCTATTTCTATGACTTGGCAATTCGCCAGGTAGAATAAAATAAGTAGAATAAATAATAAGATGGCACTTGTAACAGTGCCATCTTGTTCTTGAAGGGTTAGGTACGTCTCCCGAAGTAATGGTGATATTTTCATAGACGCTTCCTGCTAGTAATTATCATTTTTTTATTCGAATCCAGCCATCGTCTGTCTTTTGGTACTCATACCCGATAAAGCTATATGAAGAGCCACCAGCTACTGCCTCCAAATCCTCTGCTGATAACAATCCATCATTCGTTTCTTTTGATAGTTCCACAATAATCGCCATCATAGGTTTAAATTCATCGAAGGATACAGTAGTCTTATCTTTTACAACGTCGTAACATTCTTCAAGACTTTTACATTCCTCCCATTTCTTTAAAACCTCTTCATCATTTAATAATGCCATAATACTGTCGTCTACCAAACCTTTAGGTGTGTTCATAATAAAATCCATCCCTTCTTATAATGGTTACTCAAACATTTACATGTGCGCTTGCGATCATCTTCTTACCGATCTCCGACATGATGGGCAAGAAGTATTTAAAGTAGTGAAACATCAGCGCCTGTGATCAACTTCTTACCGAGCTCCAACATAATGGTGCTCCATGAAGACCCACCAGCTACTGCATCTAAATCATCTTCCGATAATAATCCATCATTGGTCTTTTTTGATAGTTCCACAATAATCGCCATCATAGGTTTAAATTCATCGAAGGATACGGTAGTCTTGTCTTTTACTACGTCGTAACATTCTTCAAGACTTTTACATTCCACCCATTTCTTAATAACTGCTTCATCATTTAATAATGCCATAATACTGTCGTCTACAAAACCTTTTGGTGTGTTCATAATAAGTTCCATCCTTTCTTATAATGATTGTTTATGAGTGATAATTAGATTCTACGCCTTTTGGCCATAAAAAGAAACAATTGCTTTGAAGGCCTACATTCGTAAGACTAGAGGATCAGCCACCCTACGTTTCCTCCTAATAACTTAGCAATTTCTGCCGCTGTTGTAGCCCTAGCACCACCAGCTACTGCATCTAAATCTGCTTCTGATAATAATCCATTGTTAAGTTCTTTGGATAATTCTGCAACAATCGACATCATAGACTTGAATTCATCCAATGGTAAGGTAGCCATATCTTTGACTACGTCATAACATTCTTCAAGATTCTTGCATTCCGACCATTTTTTTAAAACCTCATCATTGCTTATTAATGTTATAATACTGTCATCTACAAATCCTTTTGGTGTGTTCATAATAAGTTCCATCCTTTCTTATAATGATTGTTTATGAGTGATAATTAGATTCTACGCCTTTTTGCCATAAAAAGCAATTGATTTGAATCTAAGGTGAGTGTGATTGAATTCTAGTATTAGAAAAGGAACTTTTTTGATATGAAAGTCATATCAATTGTTGATTTAGTCAGTGAAGTACCACCAGCTACTGCATCTAAATCTTCTTCCGATAATAATCCGTTGTTAAGATCTTTTGATAATTCCACAGCAATCGCAATCATAGGTTTAAAATCATCGAATGATACGGTAGTTTTATCTTTTACAACGTCGTAACATTCTTCTAGACTCTTACAGTCCTCCCATTTCTTGATAACTACTTCATCCTTTAATAGTGCCATAATACTGTCGTCCACAAATCCTTTAGGTGTGTTCATAATAATGCTCCTTTCTGTGTGTAAATATTTTGCTATCTAAGAACGAAATAACATCAAAATATAAAAGCGGAAATTATTTCATAAGTGCTAATAGAATTCCGTGAAAAAGAACCACCAGCTACTCCATCTAATTCCTCTTCCGATAATAATCCGTTGTTAAGATCTTTGGATAATTCCACAGCAATCGCCATCATAGGTTTAAAATCATCGAATGATACGGTAGTTTTATCTTTTACAACGTCGTAACATTCTTCTAGACTCTTACAGTCCTCCCATTTCTTGATAACTACTTCATCATTCAATAGTGCCATAATACTGTCGTCTACAAATCCTTTAGGTGTGTTCATAATAATGCTCCTTTCCTTTGGTGATTATTTATGAGTGATAATTTGATTCTATACCTTTTTGCCATAAAAGACAATCCTAAGTGAAGATATTTTCGTTCCATGGAAAGGGTGGATTACTATACAGATAT
>JAWXVE010000018.1:0-35047 GCA_044425575.1 Eubacteriales bacterium
ATAGTATGAAAAATAAAATTTTTCATACGCAAATTTGTGCCTTACGGCCCAAAGTTTGCAGGCTGAGAAGAAGTCAAGGCTATAGTATGAGTAAATGCAGAGAATAGAGTGTTAAGGACCTTTCCCGTGTGGAAAGGTTTTTTATTTGCAAAAAATCATTGACAAACTCTCAAAACTGTATTATTGTATTAATACAGAGAAACAACTGAAATATAAATACGAGAAGAGAGGAGGAGTAAGATGAAGTGGAAATTCGATAATGACAAACCCATCTACCTACAAATTGTAGAAATTTTAAAAGCAGATATTATTGCAAAGAAGTATGAAGTAGGGCAGAAGTTTCCTTCCGTTCGGGACTTGGCACAAATTGCAGGAGTGAATCCTAATACCATGCAAAAAGCACTTGTGCAATTAGAGCAAGAGGGACTTCTAATTACCAATCGTGCATCGGGGCGTGTGGTAACACACGATGGAATGCAGATTACACGAGAACGAGAAAGTGTGGCAAGCCAGAAAGTGAACACCTTTTTAACAGAGATGGATGGATTGGGATATGGATTAGAAGAAGTAATAACTTTAGTAGAAACGGAGGGGAAGGAACATGGCATTAGTGGAAATTAGTGGAGTAACGAAACGATACGGGAGCAAAGTTGCCTTAAATGAGATTACATTAGAATTAGAACCAGGAAGAATTGTAGGGTTGCTTGGGCCAAATGGAAGTGGCAAGACCACTCTTATTAAGATCCTAGCAGGAATCTTAAGACAAGAAGAAGGAGAGGTACGCATTGATGGGCATACAATAGGAGCCGAGACCAAAAGTATCGTATCCTACCTACCAGATGTCAGCTATATTCACGATAGCTGGAAAGTGAAACAAGTCATTGCCTTTTTTGTAGACTTTTATGAAGATTTTCGCAAAGAAGCAGCAGAGCAGATGTTGGCGAACCTTGGAATTGATGTAAATGCAAAATATAAGACCTTGTCCAAAGGCATGAAGGAAAAAGTACAACTTGTATTAGTCATGAGCCGAGAGGCCAAATTGTATCTTCTAGATGAACCAATTGCAGGAGTAGATCCAGCTTCGAGAGATTATATTTTAGATACGATTTTACAAAATTATAGTGAAACAGCCACCATCTTAATCTCTACCCACTTAATCTCAGACATTGAGAATATATTAGAAGATGTTATTTTCTTAAACGAATCAAAGGTGACACTATCGTCATCTGTAGATGAGATTCGCATGAAACAGGGGAAAAGCGTAGATGAATATTTCAGGGAGGTATACAAATGTTAGGTAAATTATTAAAATATGATTTTCAAATGTTCTTTCGCACCTGCGGTCCATTATATGCCGTAGGCGTTGCAGTGGCAATTTTAAATGGAATCATGATGCGGATTTATTCCAGTAGCCAGTATGTAAATGAAAATTTCATTTTTGAACAGTTTGTCCAATTCTTAGCAGTAGGTTGTATGTGGATTATAGCTGCTATAATTCCCGTTGCCATTATTTTAATTATTAGCCGCATCTATAAAGGAGTATTTGGAAAGGAAGGGTACTTAACCAATACATTACCTGTCTCCCATCATGCGATTTTAGTAGAAAAAATCATACTAGGAACCATTACAACCATACTCACAGCAGTGGTATACGTTATAAGCCTTGTGCTCTTCCTATTAATTGGCAATATGTCAGAATTAAATCAATCTATTTTGAACCTATTAGAACTATTGCGTTCAGTAATGGGTGGAAGTCAAGTAATCTTATGGATCCTTTACTATCTGGTACTTGGAATCATTCTAACTATTTCCGGATGGCTCACGGTGTATTTATCCATTGCCATTGGTCATCTAGCCAAGAACCGACTCATTGCAAGTATTGCTACTTATTATGGAATTCAATACGTTCTAATTAAGCCAATTACTTTTGCAATTGATTTGTTCAGTATGAGCAAGTCTGGCAATATAGAATTCCAATTCACAGTAGTAGATGCGTCTCAAACTACAAATGGAGTGTGGGAATTTGAACAAGCAAGAGATTATGCCAATAATATGATGGATATGATGATTGTCCAGGGCATTGGACATGTGACCTTAGCCATTCTAACCGGAATTGCCGCCTATATAATATCAGCAAGAATTATGAAAAATAAGTTGAATCTGCAATAAGGTTTCGTTATAATGGTAGACATAGTGTAAGGAATATACAGGGGAATGGAGAATAACATGCAGGTCATAGAAGCAAGGGATTTATCAAAGAGTTTTACTCGTCTTTCAGAAGAGGGAAAGGGAAAGAAACGTAAAGTAACAGAAACTTTTTACGCAGTAGATGGGATTAGTTTACAAGTGGCACCGGGAGAAATTGTTGGTATATTAGGGCCAAATGGTGCAGGCAAGACAACCTTATTGCGAATGCTGGGAGGCATTATGAATAGTGAAAGTGGAAGTATCCTCGTGGAGGGTACTTCTCTTGGCGTACAAAGTCATTTGACGAAGGGAAAATTCGCCTATTTATCCAACAATACCAAGTTGTATGGCAGGTTTAGTGCCCTAGAATTATTTCTTAACTTTGGGTATTTATATGGACTGTCCAAGGAAGAGATTCTAGAGAGAGTCACCTTCTTAGAAGAGCGGTTAGAGCTGAAGGAATTTCTACACAATCGTATTGATACCCTATCCACAGGGCAAACACAGCGAGTTAATATAGCAAGGTGTTTAATCCACGACCCTATTCTTTATATTCTAGATGAGCCAACTTTGGGATTGGATGTAATTAGTAGTAAGAGTATTGTAGAATTTATGAAGTCAGAAAAAGAGCGTGGAAAAGCTGTCATTTATTCCACTCATTACATGGAAGAGGCAGAATATTTATGCGACCGTATTCTATTACTCCATAAAGGTCACATTCTTGCAGAGGGCAAAGTAGAAGAGTTGAAAGAGAAATACCAAGTGCCTTCTATACGAGATTTGTTTTTCCGATTAGCGGAAGAATCACACATGGATACGGAGGAATGGAGATAACAATGAGAAGGAAGATTATTACACATTTAACGAAAAAAGAGCTGATCGATGTAATTCGTGATAAGAAAACAGTCTTTGCTATGATTGGAATTCCTCTTCTCATGTATCCAATTCTAATGGTTGCCATGTCATTTTTTATGCAGATGACCATGGAAGAAGCCAATAGTGAACGAATCAAAATAGCCATTATTGGGGAAGAGATAGATGGTTTCCTCCCATATGCAGGAGAACTTTATGAAAATGTAGACTTTATACAAGATGGAGAGGATTGTCATTATACGATTATTTTTCAGGAATCTAGCGTAAGGATTCAGTATAATTCTTCAGAGGACATCACAGGACTTACCATAGGAGATTTGCAAGATTTATTTGGCGGGTTTCAACGATATCAACTAGAGCAGGCACTGGAAGATGCAGGCGTTACAGTAGCTGTTATGAGTGAAGAAGATATCATAGTGGAAGACGTGGCGAGTAATACAGTACAAATTGGGAAATTGATTGGACAGGTGCTGCCACTCTTTCTCATTATGGGTGTACTGTTAGGAGTCATTTATCCAGCAATTGATATTGTAGCAGGTGAAAAAGAACGCAATACATTAGAAACATTGCGAAGTTTACCCATTACGCCATTAGAAATTGTGGTTTCTAAATTTGGAACGATTGTATTATGTGGTATTGTCTCCACTTTACTTAATTTACTATCTATTTCCTTGTCATTAGGGTATTTTATCAACTCTATGGCAGTGGCATATGGTAACTTGGGAATTTTTCAAGATATTCAACTATCACAATTGATTATTCCAATTGGTATTGCCTTCGTGTGTCTGTTTATTTTTACATTCTTTGTAAGTGCAATTAGCATGATTATTGTCTCATTTGCAAGCAGCTTCAAGGAAGCACAGAATTATATTACCCCATTAATGTTGGCAATTATATTGCCAGGGTATATTACATTGATGCCGAGTATCTCTCTTAATACCATTACCAGTGTAATACCAGTGGTGAATATCGCACTGCTGATTAAAGAAGCATTTACATTTGAGTTGCAGACGAGTTATATCTTTGTGGTAATAGCATCGAATCTGTCCTATAGCTTATTTGCAATGATTATTCTTGGAAAAGTATTTAATCGAGAAGAGATTCTCTTTGGCAATCAGAAGAATTTTCGCCTGTTAGAAGGAAGAGCAAGTATGGTTCAAGGAGGATTACCTGGTGTTAGTGATGCAGTGGCAGTATTTGCCATTGGCATGGTAGTTCTCCTTTATTCAGGCGGGGTTTTAGTTCGTCTTACAGATAATACTGCACTGCAAATCGTTGGAACACAGTTGATTCTTCTGCTGGTACCAGTTGCGTATGGAATTTATATTAAAAGTGATTTCAAAAGATTATTTCGATTTCATTCTTTTGCACCCAAGTATCTGCTCATTGGAATCCCCCTTATGGTTGCAGGACTGCTCTTGACGGCTACTTTACAAGGATTGCTCTTACAAGCAATTCCAGCATTAGAATCTGTGTTAGAAGAGTTAAGTGCAACGCTATTATTTGATAATAAGCTCTTATACCTAATGATAGCGGCCCTATTACCAGCAGTTTGTGAAGAATTATTCTTCCGCGGATTTGTATTGACTGGTTTACAATTAGAACGATATCCAATTATAGCTATTTGCGTATCTAGCCTAATGTTTGGTATCTTTCATATGAATGTATTCCAGCTCATTACTGGTATAGTGCTTGGAGGTGTATTAGGATTCGTTACGTATAAGAGTAAAAGTATTTATCCTGCTATGGTGTTACACTTTATGAATAATGCTATTGCTATTTTAATAAGTGGATAGGGATGAGGTAGGTTAACATTGCAACCATTCCGAAAATCGGATATAATCGAACAAGGTAGTTTTAATAATTGATAAGATAGAAGCACTTTGAAAGAGAGGTTCATATGGTTACATTATTAGAAACGGGCGCATATCTTGTAAATGGTACAACGATTATACCAGACAATCAAGATGCAAATGCACGAATACAACAAGAAATGGGACGCGAGGTTTCCACACAAGAAGCAAAAGCAGGAACCATTGCATATGGAATTTTGGAAGACCATAATACAACAGACCAAATGGAGAAGTTAAAGATTCGCTTTGATAAATTAACATCTCATGACATTACATTTGTAGGGATTATCCAAACAGCAAGAGCTTCTGGATTAGAAAAGTTTCCTATGCCCTACGTATTAACCAATTGCCACAATTCCCTATGTGCAGTAGGGGGAACAATTAACGAAGACGACCATGTATTTGGGCTCACTTGTGCAAAGCGATATGGTGGTGTCTATGTGCCGCCTCACCAAGCAGTTATTCACCAGTTTGCAAGAGAAGTATTGGCAGGTGGTGGGAAGATGATTCTTGGTTCGGACAGTCATACCCGTTATGGTGCTTTAGGAACTATGGCAATGGGTGAAGGCGGACCGGAACTTGTGAAGCAATTATTGAACCAAACTTACGACATTAATATGCCAGATGTAGTTGGAGTTTACTTAACAGGAGAACCAATTCTAGGAGTAGGACCACAAGACGTTGCTCTTGCTATTATTGGCGCAGTATTCGACAATGGCTATGTGAATAATAAAGTCATGGAATTTGTAGGACCAGGAGTGGATAAGTTAAGTGCAGATTTCCGAATTGGGATTGATGTTATGACTACAGAAACTACATGTCTATCATCCATCTGGAAGACAGATGATACCATTCAAGAATTCTATAATATACATGGTAGACCAGATGAATATGCACAGTTACAACCAGAAGCAGTAGCTTATTACGATGGGATGATTACCGTAGACTTAAGTCTTGTTCGTCCTATGATTGCTATGCCATTCCATCCAAGTAACACCTATACAATTGAAGAGGTTAATCAGAACCTAGGGGATGTGTTAGCAGACGTAGAGAAGAAAGCCATGGTAAGTTTAGGTGGATCAGTAGAATATTCCCTACAAGATAAAATTGTAAATGGTAAGCTCTATGTAGAACAAGGTATTATTGCAGGTTGTGCAGGTGGTGGATTTGAGAATATCTGTGCAGCAGCTGATATTTTAAAAGGCGCAAGCATTGGACCAGATGAATTTACACTAAGCGTCTATCCAGCATCTACTCCAATTTATATGGAACTTGTCAAGAACGGTAGTGTGGCAAATCTTATGGCTACAGGTGCTATTATGAAGACAGCATTTTGTGGACCATGCTTTGGTGCAGGAGATACGCCGGCAAATGGTGCGTTTAGTATTCGCCATTCTACAAGAAACTTCCCGAACCGTGAAGGGTCTAAGTTACAGAACGGACAGATTTCCTCTGTAGCTCTTATGGATGCAAGGTCCATTGCAGCGACCGCTAAGAATAAAGGCTTCTTAACACCGGCTACAGAAGTAGAAGGATGTGGCAATCATTATACCTACTTCTTTGATAAGACCATTTACGAGAATCGTGTATTTGATTCCAAAGGCATTGCAGATCCAAGTGTGGAAGTGAAGTTTGGACCTAACATTAAAGATTGGCCAGCTATGAGTCAATTAACAGATCATATGGTGTTGAAAGTAGTATCAGAGATTCATGACCCAGTTACTACTACGGATGAGTTAATCCCATCGGGAGAAACATCATCCTACCGTTCAAACCCATTAGGACTTGCGGAATATACCTTATCAAGGAAAGACCCAGAATATGTTTCTCTTGCCAAAGAGGTCAAAGAAATTGAAGTGGCAAGATTAGAGGGCAAGCCAATTGGTGGAATATTAGGTGAGGCGGATGAAGCATTTGCTACCATTCAGAATCAGTTTACAGATGCAACTCAAGACAATACAGGATTTGGTAGTGTTATATTTGCTGTAAAACCAGGAGATGGTTCTGCAAGAGAACAGGCCGCTTCTTGTCAAAAAGTACTGGGCGGATGGGCAAATATTGCCAATGAATATGCCACAAAGAGATATCGCTCCAACCTAATTAACTGGGGAATGTTACCATTTTTAATTGATGCAGGAGAGTTACCATTTAGTAGATTAGACTATATCTTCATTCCAAATGTTAAGAAGGCGGTAGAAGAGAAAGTGGGAACATTAACAGCTTATGCAGTAAAGGATAATAAGCTGAATGAATTCACCCTACGATTAGGTGAGTTAACAGATGAAGAGAGACAGATTATTCTCAAAGGCTGTTTGATTAATTATAACCGTGTATAACTAGTATTAGATAATAAGCAAAAGACTAAGGAACAGTGGAAAATATAGCTGTTTCTTAGTCTTTCTTCGTTAGTTGAGATTTAATTTCATACGGTCTTGCTTTTTCAAATATTGATAATAAGCAATGCACATAATAATCTGTAAGATTGTTGAAGCTGGTGTTGCTAATCCTACCATGAATAAAGTGGCACCTGGTATGCGACTAATGAAAAATGCCATTGGAATTCTTACGCAAAATGCACCTACCACGCCTTGTACCATGACAAAATTGGTCTTTCCAATTCCGTTAAAATATCCTGTCATACAAAACATAACAGTTACAAAAATAGTATCGAAGGCATATGCTTTTAAGTACATAATTGACGCAGCAGCTACATCGGCATCTGTAACAAAGATACTAGTCAATAATGCTCCTTGAAATGCACATAAGTAAGACATAAAGAGACTAATGGTGAACGAAATACCAATCGAATAATACATTGCTTGCTTGCTCCGCTTATAATTTCCAGCTCCGTGGCTTTGTGCAACAAAAGCAGAAAGTGATTGCATAAAGGAACTAGACACTAACATAATAAATCCCATAATTTTCTCAGTTACGCCAACTCCTGCGGAAACGATGACACCCATACCATTTACAATAGCAGTAATTGCTAAGAATGAAATACTTACTAAACCACTTTGGAGACCAATAGGAACTCCAAGAACAAGAATCTTGTGAATATAATCCATATGCCAACGAATATAACTTACATGGAAGGCAAATGGTAAGGTCTTTTTGCGAATGAGCAAGAGTGATATGAATACGCTAATAGCCTGAGCTGATACCGTTGCAATAGCAGCACCAGTTGCGCCCATTTTAAAAATCGCTACTAATAAGATATCACCGATTACATTGCAGATAAATGCAATTCCTACTGCAATCAGTGGAGTTTTCGAATCACCAATTCCGCGAAAGATACTTCCTAGCACATTATATGCAATAATAAATATAGTTCCAATAGAGCAAATGAGTAAGTAGGAAGATGTCTGTTCGATAGATTCAACAGGTGTCTGCATGGCACTTACTAAAGTTCCATTTAGCACGATTAACGTAATGGTGAGTACACCAGCAATAAGACCGAACAATGCGATGCTTGCACCCATTACTTTGCCACCTTCTTCGGACTTATTAGAACCAATGGCTTGTCCTAATAGGATGGTAGTTCCCATGGCAACACCGGTACAGATATTGGTAATGGTTTGCATCATCTGGCTTCCGATGGTAACACCTGATACGTCCCCAACAGTCCCATACTGCCCTACGATTAATAAGTCCACTGCACCATATGCAACTTGTAAGAATAAGGCCGCCATAATAGGAAATGTGAATTTTAATAAAGTTGGAATTAATTTACCCTCTGCTAAGTTTTGCTTCATATGTCCGCTCCTAGTTGTTAATTATAAATTGTGTGTAACAAGAATCTTATCACTTCCTGTAAAAAATTGCTATACCCAATTTGGGAAAATGTTTTAAACTTTTTACTGATT
Source organism: Eubacteriales bacterium (assembly GCA_044425575.1). Classification (GTDB taxonomy): domain Bacteria; phylum Bacillota; class Clostridia; order Lachnospirales; family Lachnospiraceae; genus JAWXVE01. The sequence continues at coordinate 8,777 of JAWXVE010000018.1, forward strand.
AACCATATTATATGACTTACCTGAGTGGAAGATTTTTTTGCTCACTTGAAGATGAAATAAGGCGATAAGAGGCAAAATGGTATGCATAATATACAAAAATAGTTGGAGAATTACTTGGTTGATATAAATAATGACGGATAAATTTTATTATTTTCTGACAATTCCGTTAAAAGGCATTGACTATCTGATAATTGTATGGTATAAATAACTTATTCATCGGAAACGTATCCGAACAAATCATATAGGGTCTTAACATGGACATACTTGAATTTTAATACATCATAGATGTTAAGATCCTATCATTACAGAAAGGAGTGGAAAGTATGAAAAAAGTATTAGCATTAGGTTTAGTAATCGCATTAACAATGGGTACATGTATTGGTTGTACTTCTGACACAGGTTCCTCAAGTTCTAGCACCACAACTACAACAAGTGGAGAAACGGAAGACGGCTCAGAGGCATTTGATGGCACGATTTATTGGTTGAATTACAAACCAGAAGTTTCGGAAGGGATGCAAGTTATTGCAGAGGCGTATACAGCAGAAACTGGAATTGATGTAAAGATTGAGACAGCAGCTTCTGGAACATATGAATCTACGCTTACAGTAGAAATGGATAAAACAGATTCACCAACTATTTTTGTAGTAGACAATTTACAAATGCTATCTAGATGGAAGGATTATACCAGAGAATTATCAGATACAGAATTGTATAGTATGATGAGTGATACAAGTTATGTAGCGGCTGATGAAGATGGAATATTTGGTATATCTTACGCATTGGAAAGTTATGGTATTATTGTAAATGAAAGTATTTTAAATGATTATTTTGCATTAGATACCAAGAACACAGATGTTACTACAGTAGAAGAGTTATATGAATTCGAAAATTTAAAGGCAGTTGTAGAAGATATGCAAGCTAATAAGGATGCACTAGGAATTCAGGGCGTATTTGGATCAACTTCTCTACAGACAGGTGATGCATGGCGTTATACAACTCACTTATTTAACCAACCAATTTATTGGGAGTTAGGTGCAGATGCTGATTTATCAGGTGATATTCCAGAATTTACTTTCGAATATGAAGACTATTTCAAAAATATCTTCGACTTATATATTAATAATTCTATTACGGAACCAACATTAGTAGGATCTAAGACTGTAGATGAATCTATGGCAGAATTTGCGCTAGGACAAGTAGCGATGATTCAAAATGGTGACTGGGCGTGGAGCACAATAGAAGGTACAGACGGAGCAGTTGCCAATGCTGATAATGTACTCTTCATACCAATTACCATGGGTGTAGATGGTGAGGAATCATTAGGATTATGTACAGGTGCAGGACAATATATGTGCATTAATAGCACCAAATCAGATGCAGAACAAGAAGCAGCATTAGAATTTTTGACTTGGTTGTTTAGCTCAGAAACAGGCACACAACTAGTGGCCGAAGAACTACAGTTTGTAACACCGTTTAGTACAATGGCAGATGCAGAATATAATAATCCATTATTTGCAAGTGCCAATGAAATCGCAGCTTCTGGCCAAGTGGCATATCCATGGGTAATGACATTAATACCTAGTGAAGATTTTAAAAACTCTTTGGGAAGTGATTTGCTATTATATGCTCAAGGACAATTAGAATGGGATACACTCGTACAGAATACAGTTGATAATTGGGCGTATGAGCGAGAGCTAGCTAATAATACAAATTAATAATTCGTATAAAAGCAGTTGCTAGCACATATGACTATGTGGAGGCGACTGCTTTATTATGGAAGGAATGATAGGAGGGTGATCTTGTGCAAAGAATATATAAAAAATACATGCCCATTTTTTTACTCCCTGCTCTTGTGTGTTATTGCATTGCATTTGGTTGGCCGTTTGTACAGGGCTTATACTTATCCATGTGCAATTTCAAAACGGTAAGTAATGCACAATTTGTTGGATTTGATAATTATATTTTTATATTTACCCAGGGAGATGGTTTTTTTGAAGCTTTAATTTTCACCTCAAAAGTAGCATTTGTAGGTGTCATAACAACTAATATAATAGCATTTGCATTGGCATTATTATTATGCAGAGGCATGAAAGGCACCAATGTTTTTCGAACAATCTTTTTCATGCCCAATCTTGTTGGTGGTATTGTATTAGGTTATATTTGGCAATTAATTTTAAATGGTATTTTAATTCAATTAACTGGAACTGATTTAACGTATTCAGCAACCTACGGTTATTGGGGAATTGTTATCTTATATTGCTGGCAAATGATTGGTTATGTAATGATCATTTATATTGCAGGGCTTCAGAATGTATCCACAGATATTATTGAAGCAGCAGCAATTGATGGGGCTAATTATTGGCAAACACTTAAAAATATTAAACTTCCAATGGTAATGACGAGTGTTACTATATGCGTCTTTATTACATTGATTAATGCATTTAAAATGTTTGATCAAAACCTTGCTCTTACTGGAGGCGCACCATCTGATGAAACTGCTATGTTAGCTCTTGATATTTACAATACATATTATAATCGTACAGGATTTGCAGGTGTGGGACAAGCAAAAGCAGTGTTATTCTTTCTTATTGTTGCACTAGTTGCATTTATTCAACTTAAGATTACGCGGTCAAAGGAGGTGGAATAGAATGGAAAGGAAAGGTAAAATAAAGGATTTTTTAATTTACATTATCTTATTAATCGTTACTTGCTTTTTTATATTTCCCATTTTACTAGTGATAATGAATTCTACAAAAGGTAATGCATATATTTTTACTACACCGTTTGAATGGCCAACAGAAGTTTCTTTTATAGGTATTTCTAATTATATTAGAGGAATTGAGAAGACTAGCTTCTTTGCAAGTTTTTGCTATTCACTATTTATAACAGTTGGATCTGTGTTGTCCATTATGCTGTGTTGCTCTATGGCCGCATGGATTATTACTCGAGTAAAAAGTTGGTATACAACGGTATTATACTTTATGTTTACGCTAGGAATGGTAGTACCATTTCAAATGGTAATGTATACAATGGCAAGAACAGCTAATCGTTTGGGATTGGACAATCCATTAGGTATCATTGTAGTTTACACTGGATTCGGATGTGGATTAGCAATTTTTATGTTCTCTGGATTTGTGAAAGGTATTCCAATTGAGTTAGAGGAAGCAGCTTTAATAGATGGGTGCAATCCAATTTCAACCTTTTTTCGAATTGTATTCTTTATGTTAAAGCCAATTATTGTGACAGTTGCAATTCTTAATGCCATGTGGATCTGGAACGATTATTTGTTACCATATCTCGTATTAGGGTCTAGTTACAGGACAATTCCAGTGGCCATTCAATATCTTAAAAGTGGATATGGCTCTATTGATTATGGGCACTTGATGGCTTTGATTGTACTTTCTTTAATGATGATTGTGGTATTTTATTTTACTTGTCAAAAACACATTATTGAAGGAATTGTAGCAGGTGCAATTAAAGGGTAGTACGGATAGAAAAATGTCAGGTAGTGAACTAATATAGTAGAAGGGAGCTGATGGTGAAATGGGTCAATTTGATTGTAATTTCTTATCATATACATTTAACAGGGCAATTAATATTCATGTAATAGTACCAAGTATTGTATCTGGTGATGTAGAGAAATCAGGTGTATCTCATAAAATAGAATACAAATACCCAGTTGTATATTTATTACACGGGTATTGCAATGATGCTAGTACTTGTGCAAGGTATACTTCCTTAGAGCGTTATGCAGAAGAACGTCAAATTGCAGTAGTAACATTTTCAGCAGAAAATGGTTATTACTTAAATCATAATGATATTTTAAAAAATCAAACTGACTTTTTGAAGATTGTTCAAAATGATTATGAACTATTTTTAATAGAAGAACTACCCGAATTTGTATGTACGATGTTCCCAATTAGTGATAAAGCAGAACATACCTATATTGCAGGGATTTCCATGGGAGGATATGGAGCAATGTATCATGGATTGAAGTATCCTGAAAAATTTCGTAGCATCGGTTCTTTTTCTCCATTAACAACATTGAGAATTGCACCATACGATTCTTTCGAGCAGTTAGATGAAAAGTTGTTAGAATATGAACCATTATATTTACTAGATAAATTAAAACAAGGAAACAATAAAATACCGTCGCTTTATTACTCGTATGGTGCCAAAGATTTTTTAGTTGAGACACAAGACTGGTTTCGACAAGAACTGACCAAGAGAGGAATTCCATATTGTTTAGATTACAATACGGAGTATGGACATGAATGGCAATTTTGGGACGAGCAAATACATAAATTTCTTGATTATATACCACGTGATGATTATTATGCCAATTGTCCCAAACGTGAAGTTTAGTGCGAAAAAGGAGGAATAAATTCATGCAACAATTAAAAAGAGGAGAAAGTACCTATAATAAACAACTAGGATATTTGAAGGTTTTATTTGGTGATAATCATCATTTTTTAATAGCAGTAACATCCTATTCATTTTTGAATAATCAACTTGTGTTGAGAGCAATCACCAATCACAAGAAAGAAGTGAATGTAGTGGTCTCGTTTGTTTCTTCTAATGGATATCGTGTTCAAATGTTTGTAGATGACCAAGAAATTGTGAATGTGAACGCAGTCCAAGAGTTTGAGACATACCCTTCTATCTTGAAAGAGGAGGATGGAGCAATTTCTTTAGTAGCTGAGGAATTGACGGTGAAAGTGGAAATGCAACCATTCCGAATTTCTTCTTATTATGGTGGACAACCACTTGTAAAGCAACATATTACAGACACCAATGTGGATAATATGTGCAAAGTATTACCAATGGGATTTATAGTAGATGATAATCAGCGCATTTGTTCTGTTCATGAAACAATGTATCTGTATGCAGATGAAAGTTTCTATGGATTTGGAGAGCGGTTTACAGGATTTGATAAGCGTAATCAAAAATTCTCATGTTGGCAAGATGATGCACTTTGTACGAACTCACAAAAATCCTATAAAAATCATCCGTTTTTTATAAGTTCCCATAAATATGGCATGCTTATCAACAGTTTTGCAAAAATAGATTTTGATATGGGGCATACTTCAGGAGTGTCCTACTCTGCACAAGTTTATGATACCGTGTTAGATTACGTTGTATTTGCAGAAGATAGTTATAAAAAAATATTAAAGGAATATTTAAAGCAGTTAGGAGCTATACCAACGATACCTAAATGGGCATTTGGACTGTGGATGTCAAGATGTACTTATCAAACGAGAGCTGAAATTGAAGAAGTTGTTACAATAGCAGAAGAGAGAGGCCATAAAATTGATGTGATTCACATAGATGGGTGGCAATTTCGAGAATGTGACGGATTTTGGGAATGGGATACAGAGCGTTTTCCGAATCATGAAGAAATGATTCGGAACTTACACGAAAAAGGTATTAAAATTTCGATTTGGAATTGGCCTTATGTAAAAGAAGATACACCTTCTTATGATTATGCCAAAGAGAAAGGGTATCTAGTAAAAGATCAAGCAGGTGGACCGGCATTGTTTTCACCAATGGCAACAGTGGACTTTCATGTTGGATGTTTTGATTTTACGAATCCAGAAATGTGTCAATGGTATGCAAGTCGAATTCGCTCTGCATGCAATTCCCTAATTGATGTAATCAAAACGGACTTTTCAGAAGCGTTACCGGAAACAGCAGTTTTTTATGATGGTTCTACAGGCTTAACAGGTCATAATAAACTCACCTATTTATACGCAAAGACCGTATATCATACTTTGGAGGCAATTAAGAAAGAGGGAAATGGTGAACAAGCTATGCTGTGGGGAAGAAGTGGCTATGCGGGTTCACACAGGATTCCAGCAGCTTGGGCAGGCGATAGTTCAACGGCGTTGAATGACCATGCTTGCATTCTACGCGGAGGACTAAGTGCTGCTATGAGTGGAATTCCATTTTGGGGATTTGACATGGGTGGATTTTATAATACTGATACAGAAGGATATGAGTGTTTCCCAAGTGATATGGAATATATTCGCTCTTTCCAATTTGGGTTATTTGCACCACTGGCTCGCTGTCATGGTAAAACAAAACGTGAACCTTGGGTATTCGAGGAAAGTACGGAGAAAATATTTATCAAATTCAATGATTTTCGCCATAGAATGATGCCATATTTGTATATGCAATCCCTAATATGTGCAGAAACTTATGTTCCATTAATGCGTCCTATGATTTTGGAGTTTGAAGAAGATTTGGTGACTCGTATGTTGGATAGACAATATATGTTAGGAGAGAGTTTGTTAGTAGCACCAACATTTGATGAAGATACAATAAGTGTATATTTGCCAAAAGGAAAGTGGTATGATCTGGTATCGGGAGAAGTATTAAGTGGAGGGAAGTTCCTGGAAAGAACTCCTAAGATAGACGAAATTACAGTATTTATGCGTGAGAATACAGTGTTACCATTAGCAACGGAGAAGTTAGATTCCATAGATTTAGTGGTATTTATCCAAGATGAAATTACAACATCCTTATTCATAGATGAAGTATCTTATGATTTTCATGCAATATATGAAGATGGTACCATACACATAGATTGCGGTGGCTCTATTGGCGGAATGAAGTTTGTTGCCACACATGAAGTAAAAAGAATTTTTTGGAATCAACAAGAATTGAACGTACAACAGAATCAACAACTTTATCATTATAATTTTAAAGAGAGCGGTGGTCTATTGTGAGTAAATATTCCAATTTAATATCCTTAACCATTAAAGATATTGCAAAAATGTGTAATGTTTCCCCTAGTACTGTTTCGCGTGCATTAAATAATTCATCTGATATTAGTGAAGAAACAAGACAATATATTTTATCCGTTGTGAAAGATACAGGGTTTGTTCCTAATTCTAGTGCTAGAAATTTAAAACGTCTTGATGTTGGATGCATTGCTTTAATTGTAAAGGGAATTGAAAATATATTTTTTACAGATATTATTAAAACAGTGGAGTCTGAGTGTTTTGAAAAAGGTTATATTACACTTATGAGACATGTTGATATGGAACAAGATGAATTGGATGTAGCAATTTCACTGATTAAGGAGCAAAATTTAAGAGGAATTATTTTTATGGGAGGCAACTGTGAGCATGAAAAAACCAAGTTATATAATATTAAGATACCATGTGTATTTTGTACTTATCATGTAAAGAATAGTAAAACATTTCATAACTTCCATAGTGTATGCGTTGATGATCAGTGCGAAAGTATGCGTATCGTAGATTATCTTTTAGAGTTAGGCCATCGAAAGATTGCAATCATGGTAGATCATGATGGGTTAGAGAGTATTAGTCAGGCGAGACTGGACGGATATAAGAAGGCGTATAGGAATCATGGATTAGAGGTTGATAAGAACTTAATTTATAATGTGGAATCATGTAGTGAACAATATACCGTGGAAAATGGGTATAAAATGGCATGCAAGATTTTTGAAAGTAAAAAAACTGTTACAGCAATTTACGGAATATCTGATTTTTTAGCAATTGGAGCCTGTAGAGCAGCAGTAGATTATGGGTATAAAATACCAGATGACCTTAGCGTGGTTGGTTTTGATGGGTTAAGGCTGACCCAGTATTTTATACCACGTCTAACGACTATTGAACAACCTATGTATGAGATGGCACTGAAAACGATTCATATCCTTCTTGATGAGATACAGGGAATTACTGCACCAAGGCAAGTAATATTGAATGGAAGACTAGTGGTAGGTGAGTCTAGTGCCCCTCCAAGATTGAACGTATAGTACGGGTAGGAAGGAAAATCTATATGACGAGTGATAGAAAATGGTGGAAAGAGAGAGTTATTTATCAAATATATCCACGCAGCTTTATGGATAGTAACCATGATGGAATCGGGGATATTAATGGAATTACTTCTAAGTTGGACTATTTGAAGAATTTAGGAATTGGTATTATATGGATATCACCATGTTTTGCCTCTCCTAACGCGGATCATGGTTATGATATTAGTGATTATAGAGCAATCATGGAAGAATTTGGTTCTATGGACGATTTTAATTGCATGTTGGAAGAAGCACATAAAAGGGGCATTCGAATTGTATTAGATTTAGTCGTAAATCATAGCTCTGATGAGCATCCGTGGTTTATAGAAAGTAGAAAAAGTGTAGACAATCCCTATAGAGATTACTATATATGGAAAAAGGGAAAGGTGGGAGAAGATGGAACAATGAAAGAACCCAATAATTGGGGGTCATTTTTCACACCTTCTGCATGGCAATATGATGAAAAGACGGGTGAATATTATTTGCATTTATTTTCTAAAAAACAACCAGATTTGAATTGGGACAACCAACAATTGCGCAAAGAAATTTATGATATGATGCACTTTTGGTTAAGTAAGGGTGTAGATGGATTTCGAATGGATGTATTAAATTGTTATCAAAAGCCAGAGGGACTACCAGATTCTAAAATATTGGGCACGTGTGTGGAGGGTTATTCCTTAGATCCTAAGTTATATGCAAATAATATAGGTATGTTATCCATATTAAATGAAATGCGAGAACAGGTATTGGATCATTATGACACGGTAACAGTAGGGGAAACAAGCATTATCACACCTCAGATAGCTTTGGACTATGTAAATGAAATAAATGGCCCATTAGATATGATTTTTCACTTTGACGTTGTTGACTCAAAGAAACATTTTACTTGGAAACATTTTAAAGAAGTGCAACGAAAGTGGATTAAAGAACTAACTAATGGTGGAGGATGGAATAGTCAGTATTTTCAAAATCATGATCAACCGAGATGTGTGACCATGTATGGAGATGATAGTACGGAAAGAAACCGAGTGCTTAGTGCAAAAATGCTAGGATGCTTAAATCATACAATGCCAGGTACGCCATTTGTATATCAAGGGGAAGAGTTGGGAATGACAAATTATAATTATGTAGATGCTGAACAAATGCAAGACCCAAACGCTACATTTAATTATAATGAAATGATTGCTTGTGGAAAAAGCCATGAAGAGGCAATGAAAGTTCTGAATTTATATGGAAGAGCACACTCACGAACGCCGATGCAGTGGGACGATAGCTTACACGCAGGTTTTTCGGCTGGTACACCATGGCAAGTGGTCCATCCCAATTATACGAGCATTAATGCAAAATATGAGATAGAAGATAAAGAGAGTGTGTATCATTTCTATAAGTCATTAATCGATTTAAGAAGAAGGCACTTAGTTCTAGTATATGGGGATTTTCAGGAGTATGAAGAAGAGAATGATTCTGTATTTTTGTATTCACGTGCCTATGATAATGAGACGATTATGGTACTCATTAACTTTACGGTTAAGGACCAAACCATTCAATACGAAATACCAGCTGGAAAAACTGTGCTTTTATCCAATTATAAGGAAGGATACTGCAATCGCTTGCGCCCATTTGAGGCCACTATCTTCCAGCTATAGTGACAAAACAGTATCCAAAACAGTATCACAAAATAGCTTGCCCATGAATGGAATCATAGAATATATCATATACTGCTACAAAGAGGTACAAGGGGCATATGATTGAAACAAGCATTTAAGAAAATCACTACGATAATTTTATTTCTATTACTATTTCCCTATACACTCACCCTATTAACGTATGGAATTCATACTTCAGAAGATGAGTATAATAATCAATTATTAGAATCTCAATATGTGGTGGTTTTAGATTCCGAGATTGGAAGTATCGAACTATCTTTAGAAGAATATTTAATTGGTGCCTTGGCTAGCTCCATAGAACCTAGTTATGAACTTGCAGCCCTACAGGCTCAAGCAATTATTCTGCGTACAAACCATATAATGAGTGCTAGTAATGGCATGATTCAAATAGGAAGTTTTGAGACTTCCTATTTTGATGCAGATACAAGAAGAAGCATATGGGGTGAGAATTATAATGCTTATGAAGAAAAGTTTTATGAAGCAGTAGGCAGTACAGCAGGTATGGTTGGTATGGTGGATGGAGCCTTAGTAAATCTTCCATTTCATGCAGTGAGTGCAGGGAACACTAGAGATGCCAACGAGGTATTCAATAGTAACCTCTATTCCCATTGTAAAAGTGTTGAATGTGAATATGATATTATGGCTAGTGACTACTTGCATGGGGTCTATGTAACGAATCAAGCATTATCGGAAGTGTTTGGAACCCTTTATCACGATGCTTCCAGTGAACTGGTGATGGAAGTAATGTCCCAAGACCAAGCAGGCTATGTATTAAGTGTGCAGGTAGGTGATGCCCTCATTGCGGGAGAAGAATTCCGAGAAATCTTTCAACTAGCTTCTTCCAACTTTACTATACAGTACCAAAGCGAAGGAGTACTATTTTCAACAAAAGGCTTGGGACATGGCATGGGAATGAGCCAATACACAGCCAATAAAATGGCTGTGGAAGGAAGGGATGTTTTAGAAATTTTAACTTATTTTTACCAAAATCTAAAAATCGAACTTTGTGTATAAGAAAAAAGAAAGCGTTTACACTATACATAAGAAGGTAGATATAGAAAGGTATGGTGAAAATCATGAGGAGACGAAGTGATAAAAATAGTAGACGAGAAAAAATATTAATGGTAACTGCGTCAGCGCTTGTACTAGGGTTGTTAACAACAACAGGACTTGTACTGCGAGAACAACCAGAAGATGATAATGTGATTATTGATTTTAGCGCATTAGCAGATGAAAATCCTGATTACGTTGCTCAAAATGAAGAAAGTACGCAAGAAGCAAATTCAGGAACTGTGTTCATTCCAGCATTGGACATTGAATCTGTGGAAGCGGGAGAAGTGGAGAATGCCAATGAAGAAGAGGAATCTGTTTTAGAAGAAGAGAAAGAGGCAATAGATTCTAGAGAAACAACCCAAGTGACCATTCAACCAGAGGATCCAGTAGAAGTATCCCCTACCAGCGCTTTTACAGGTAGCGTTTTGCAAAGTGGCGATACACTGCAATGGCCTATAGTTGGCAATGTGTTAATTAATTATAGTATGGATCAAACAACATATTTTCAGACATTGAATCAATATAAATATAATCCTGCAATTATTATTGCGGCTACAGAAGGAGAACTAATTACATCTGCATCCGCTGGCATTGTAGAACGAGTATTTTATAATGAAGAAATCGGGAATGCCATTGAAGTGAAAATTGACGATACGTATACCATTATCTATGGTCAATTAAATGGAATTGCAGTAGCAGATGGAGATATAGTAGATAAAGGTACTATTTTAGGGGAAGTAGGTAGCCCTACCATTTATTATGCAAAGGAAGGTTGTAATGTATATTTCCAATTGCTTGAAAATGGGGAACCTATTGACCCTATGTCTAGATTAGAGTAACTGATTGTATAAAAATGCATATAATGTAGAAAAAACGCAATCGAAATTCCTCTCACTAGATTTAGAAATCCATGATAAAGTACTGTTTGATCGATTGCTTCTCTATAATACGTGCATATACTATGCACGTTCTACATAGATTCTTCTTTACCTATATGCCCCATCGGGTTATAATAGGGTAGTTATAGGAGTACACAACTGATGAAGAAGAATAAGAAAACGTATATTATAGTAGTAACATTGTTTGCAATCATTGCTATTTTTGCAACATCTCTTTTGTATGATCACCCTACTGAATTCATAGTGGTGCAAGAATCAATCACATATGCATTTCCTGAAGAAACTAATATTGATTATGTGATTCCCATTAGTAGACCCAATGTGTTGGTGAATCAAAATGGATATGAAGGAACGGACACCATGTTAGTTTTGTTTCAAGGAAGTATGGTACCAGATACATTTGAAGTAGTTGATTGTGAAACAGAACGAGTGGTTTACACTGGCGCGATTCTAGAATATGATCAAGAGGATGTGGAAGAATTCACATATTATGGAGATTTTTCCCAATTAGTGCAAGAAGGGTGCTATTATATTCAGGCCGATTACATTGGATGTTCCTATCCTTTTGAGATTGGAAGCGATATTTACGAAGAAATGTTTAAAGAATCCTATTTCTCAACAGTGGAGGAGATGCTGAACTCTTCTAGTTTAGTGGAGGAAGTATCCATGGCGATTACCATCTTACAAGCATATGAATTCTACCCAACTAATTTTACAGATGATACAGGAATTCTAGAAAGTGGTAATAAGATTCCAGATATTTTCGATGCGATGCAAGAGGTGATTGGGCAGATTGAACAGGCCTACGAAGATGGCATTACATATCCGGTGGAAGATCAATATATTATTGCGGGATTTTTAGCAAAATATGCATATTTTTATGGAGAATATAATCCAGAAGATGCATCCCGTTATATAACACTTGCTAAATCCATGTGGAATGATAGTCATAGTCGTGAAGAGGTAACCATTATGAGTGAATATTTTGCCTCTTGTGAATTATATCGAGTAACCAATTTGGCAACGTATCATACAGTGGTGCAAGAATATAGTGATATTTCTATTTCGACCTATGATAGCAATAATATCTATAAGTTATTTGGTGATATTACGTATTTATCTACTACGGGCAGTGTGGATAAGACTTACTGTGCGAAATTAATGGCAGAGCGAATTAATCGAGGCATCTCAATTGCCAATGAGGCTGAGCAGAATGGTGGACTTAAGTTAGCAGATACAGTGGAGCAGATGTGTTATCATGCTTATGAATTAATGATTATTGATTATATTCTAGTGAGCCATGAATATCAGAATATGGTAAAGGACCAACTTGCTTATCTTGGAGGTGCCAACTCCGAGGGAGTGAATTACTTTGACCAGATTAAGACCAATCCCCTATTTCTAATGATTATGTGTGATATGGTAATTGATGTAGAAGTAGGTAATTAATAGAAGGAAGGAAAATAGAGGTTTTAAGAAGATGAAAATAGTAGTATTGGCAGGTGGACTTAGTACAGAACGAGATGTTTCCCTTAGTTCTGGTAAAAGAATCTACCAAGCATTAAAAAGTCTTAGACACCAAGTAATTTTACTAGATGTTTACCTAGGATATGTAGGGGAATACACTTCACTTTTTACAAGTGAAATACAATGGGATGAATCCATAGAGGTAGTGGGACTAGAAGATCCAGATTTATTACAGATTAAGGCAATGAGACAAGATGGAAGCCAAGACTTTTTTGGACCAAATGTCTTAGAACTATGCAAAGAAGCAGATGTGGTCTTTATTGGACTTCATGGAGACAGTGGCGAAAATGGCAAGATTCAAGCAGCATTTGATCTGTTCCATATTACTTATACAGGCAATGATTGCATGAGTAGTGCTATTGCAATGAATAAGGGCGTTACGAAAGATTTATTTCGTGCTTATGGAATTCCAACGCCTCAGGGACTGACCCTTCACCGTGACCAAATATGTCAAGAGGAAATCCTTTTTCCTTGTGTAGTGAAAACCTGTTGTGGAGGTTCTAGTGTTGGGGTATATATGGCAACTAATGAACAAGAACTAGAAGAGGCTAAAGAAAAAGCCTTTGCTTATGAAGAAGAAGTGGTGATTGAAGAATATATTAAAGGGCGTGAATTTACCGTAGGCGTCATAGAAGGAAAAGCTATGCCAATCGTAGAGATTGAACCATTAGACGGATTCTATGACTACAAGAATAAGTACCAAGTGGGTGCCACCAAGGAAACATGTCCAGCGCATATTAGTGATGAATTAACGAAACAGATGCAAGCGTGTGCAGAGCAGATATTTCATGTATTGCGATTGACTTCTTATGCACGAATGGATTTTCTTTGCAAAGAAGATGGAACTTTTTATTGTCTAGAAGCCAACACTTTGCCAGGAATGACACAAACGTCACTTTTGCCTCAAGAAGCACAGGCTATTGGTATATCATTCGAAGAATTGTGTCAACGTATTGTAAATCTTGCAGTATCACAAGCCAATCATAAGGAATAGCACATGAAGAATATGACGTTAGAGTGCATGGCAGTAGCATGCAAAGGACAATTATATAATGGTGATGATAGGCAAGGGATTGAAGTATCTGGTGTTGTAATTGATTCGAGACAAGTGGAAGTAGGTTCTATTTTTATTGCAACAAGAGGCGAGCGAGTGGATGGTCATTCTTATATAGACCAAGTCATGGAGCAGGGTGCCATTGGAATAATCTGTGAGAAACCACCAGTAACAGAAGGGTACCCATACATTTTAGTGGAAGATAGTTTCTTAGCTCTTAAGCAAGTGGCCACTTACTATAGAATGCAATTAGAGATTCCTATGATTGCTATTGTAGGTAGTGTAGGTAAGACTTCCACCAAGGAAATGGTGGCAACTGTATTAGAAGAGCAATATTGCGTTCATAAGACACAAGGTAATTATAATAATGAAATTGGATTGCCTCTTACTATTTTGCAGATTCGTAAGGAACATGAAGTGGCAGTTTTAGAACTTGGTATTAATCAATTTGGTGAAATGGATCGATTGGGCCAGATGGCACAACCTGATTATGTAATTATCACCAATATTGGACAGTGCCATTTAGAATTCTTAGAATCACAGGCAGGTATTTTGCAGGCCAAATCAGAGATTCTTGCTCATGTAGTGCAAGGGGGAACTGTTTTTATCAATGGAGATGATCCTTATCTAAGTTCTATAGAGCCAACAAGTTCCTATACCATTTGTTCCTATGGCCGAAGTAATCACAATCAGGTATATGATAAGGAGGTAAGTTCTTTGGGCTTACGTGGTAGTCATGGAATCTTTGTAATAGGGGAACAACTACTAGAAGTAGAGATTCCAATACCAGGAGAACATACCATTTACAATGCCTTGGCAGCAACAGCAATTGGGACTACTATGGGACTTTCGCTAGAACAGATTCAAACAGGAATGGGCCGTGCCAAGACCATTGGTGGACGAAGCCATCTTCTATTTGAAGAGAAGCGTATTATTATAGATGATTGTTATAATGCCAATCCGGTGTCTATGAAGGCTGCCATTGAATTACTGTGCTTGTCGAATACAAGAAAAGTGGCTATCTTAGGTGATATGGGAGAACTAGGTGAAGAGAAAATAACCATGCACGAAGAGGTGGGAAGGTTTGTAGCACAATCCCAAGTAGATGTGTGTATTTGCATTGGAACCTTGTCGAAGTATATGGCAGAAGCAGTTAGTCAGAATGGCGGAGAAAGCTGCAAGGTACTATGGTTTCATACGGTGAAATCATTGCTTGAAGAGTTAGAAGACCATATAGAAGAGGAAGATACAATTTTGATTAAAGCATCTCATGCTATGGAGTTTCATAAGATTGTGGAACGGCTCACAGCGAAGCACTTGTAGAATTATATAAGTGCTTTATTTGTAGCATACATTTCTTTAATTAGATTGCAAGTATAATCCCCAACATGCTTGCGATTATAGTCATCTAGTTGGTTTAAATAAATCGGCTCCCCATATTCAATAATTACATGAACAGGCTTAATGCGAGGATATTGGTCCTCAAATATGGCATTGGCATTATTAATACAAATTGGAACAATTGGACAATTTGCCTTCTCTGCAATACGGAAACTACCGTTGTGAAATGGTAGAAAAGCATCAGGCTCACTACATCTAGTTCCCTCGGGGAAGACACAGATGGAAATGCCTGATTTTACTTTTTCAATACTAGTTAAGATAACTTTTAAGCCTTGACGTAAGTCATTGCGGTCAAGAAACAGGCAGTGCAAACGTCTCATCCATAAGTTCAAGATTGGCCAGCGGTCCATTTCTAGCTTGGAGATATAGCCAGTAGGACGAGATACACGCACATACGTTAGGAGAATATCGAAGTAACTTCTGTGATTTCCAATGTAAAGTACTGGTGTATCTTGGGGTACACGTTCTAATCCAATGGTTGACACCTTTGTGCCGGCAATCCACAAGCACATGCGAAATACACATTGTACACAGAAGAGGGAAGAACGGTCACTAAGGGATGGATTGAATTTGTCAATAATCCACTCAATGAGCAGAATCGGAAGCGTGAATATTAAAAAAGAAATAACGGTAATAACTACTAATATATAACGAATCATACAAAACCATACCTTTCATAAGCAATCATGCCTGTTCTATTATAAAGAATCTTAAGACGAAAAGCAATAGGCATAGTGCCAAGCATTCTGCAATAAATTAATAAAAACATAAGAATGAGTAAGGAATGATAAAATCAACATATTTTTGGGTGCCAATGATGTGTATCGGTATGGGATTCCTATTATCCGCCTGCAAAGATGATAGTGATACCATGGAACAAGAAAATGTACCATTTGTTGTGATTAGTGAAGAATGTCTCCCAGAAGAACTGTTAGAGTTGGTGAGTGATGAGAAGGAAGAAGCCTTTAAAATCACGTACACAGACGATGCCTATCTCTATATATGCAGAGGATATGGGGCGAGAGCTACTGGGGGCTACTCCATTACCATTGACCAGCTGTACCAAACATCCAATGCCATTTACATTAAGACTAGTCTTATGGGACCTTCCTTAAATGAGCAAAAAAATGAAGTTACTTCCTATCCCTACGTAGTAGTCCGTGTAAAGAAAAGTGAGATTACCAAAGAAAACGTTGTCTTTGATTCCTAAATCCCTTATAATCATAAGAAGAAAGAGGGATGGTGACATGATACAGGTTAAGAATGGATACGTGTTAAATCCTGCCATGGAGCAGGAAGGATATGGTGACATTACTATAGAGGGTGAGCATATTGTGGCAATACAATGGAAAGATGCTCCATCAGAGACTGTGGAATGGGGAGAACAGACGGAGGGAATACATACCGTTGATGCAACTGGGTGCGTAGTAGCACCAGGTTTAGTAGATGTGCATGTACATTTTCGGGAACCAGGATTTACCCATAAGGAAGACATTCAGACGGGTGCTTTGGCAGCAGCTAGAGGTGGTTATACACATGTCATTATGATGGCAAATACAAGCCCAGTTATTGATAATCTCCATACATTGCAGGAAGTATTAGAGAAAGGTTCCCACACAAAGATTCATGTTCATACGTGTACAGCCATTACAAAGGGATTGAAGGGCAAAGAAATTGTTGAAATGGAAGCCTTAAAAACGGCAGGCGCGATAGGCTATACAGATGATGGAATTCCACTTATGGATGAAGGGATTTTGCGAAAGGCTATGATAGAATCAGCCAGACTTGGTATGCCAATTAGCTTACATGAAGAAAATGCTAGCCTCATTACCAACAATGGAATTCATAGGGAAATCGCCCAGAGAGAATTTGGGTTAGAAGGTTCGCCTAGTGAAGCGGAAAGTTCCTTAGTGAAGCGAGACCTTGCCCTTGCCCTAGAGACAGGAGCCATTCTCAATGTACAACATATTAGCACCAAGGAAGCAGTAGAATATGTACGGCAGGCAAAAGCAAAAAGTATAGAACACAATACCATATGCCACATTCACGCAGAGGCCACACCGCACCATTTTACCTTAACACAAGAGGCATTATTACAACATGGGACTCTGGCGAAGATGAACCCACCTTTGCGAACGGAGGAAGATCGAATGGCAATTATTCAAGGGTTACAAGATGGCACCATTGATATAATTGCAACTGATCATGCACCTCATACCACAGAAGAGAAGGAACGAGATTTGGCAAAAGCACCAAGTGGTATTGTTGGATTGGAGACAGCATTCTCGCTGGGAATCACTCATTTGGTGCAAAAAGGGTATTTAACATCCATGGAATTAATTGAGAAAATGTCTGTGAATCCAGCTAAGATGTACAACATTGACACTGGTGTCATAAAAGTAGGGGCAAAAGCAGACTTAATGATTTATAAAGAAGAATCATGGGTAGTAGAAGATTTAGTATCGAAATCAAGCAACACACCATTTCTTGGGGAGAAATTACAAGGAGTGGTGCACTACACCATATGCAAAGGAGCAATTGCCTACAAAAAATAGGTATAGTATAACCTTTGTAAGAATACAATGATAACAACAGTATTCTTACGGAGGTTTTTTCATGCAATTAAATAAGAAAAATATACATATGGAAGATACAAGGTGCACTGCCACAACTCAAGTGGTCATAGAAGAAGACATTATTGTGTCGGATCACAACCCAGATGTTCGAAAGATAATCTGCGAAAAAGGTTCCATTCGGATAGAGGAAATCAAATCCACAAAAGATTATCTTCAAGTAAAAGGCAGTATGTGTGTGGATTTGCTATACTTAACAGAAAGCGATAGTCGTAAAATTGCGAAAACCAGTGGGATGATTTCTTTTGAGGAATCTCTCTATATGGAAGGTTTGCAAAATGGTGACCACGTACAATTGCACAGAGAATTAGAGTACCTAACAGTAGGCATGATTAACCCAAGAAAACTTAGCGTGCAAGCGTGCATTAGTTTTGCGGCTAGCGTAGATGATGTACATGATTTAGAGGCAGCCATAGAAGTAGAAGCAGACCATGAGATTATATGCAAGCATAGACAAGTGAGCATAACAGAGCTATTTGTTCAGAAGAAGGATATCTTTCGTATGAAGGAAGAATGTGAATTGCCACGCAATTACCCTAATATTTTAACGGTTCTATGGGAACAAGTAACCCTAGGTAGTGTGGAATTTACCCCTGTAGGTGATAAAGTATTGATTCAAGGAGAAGCCAAGCTCTTCTTACTATATGAAGGCGATGGAGAAGAAGTGACACTGCATAGTTATGAATCGGTTCTTCCCTTTCAGGGAGAAGTGGAATGTGCAGGTAGCCTAGAAGATATGATTCTCGATGTAGATTATCAACTAGAACACGGAGAAGTAGAAATACGGCAAGATTATGACGGAGAAGAGCGTGTAATTGGAGTGGATATGGCGCTAGAGTTATTTATCCGATTATATCATGATAATGTATATGAATTGTTAGAAGATGCCTATGGGGTGGAGCAAGAAGTTATTTTAGAGAAAGAAATGACAAAAGCCAAAGTACTACAGTTACATACTTGTGCAAGGTGTAAGATTGTAGAACGTATTCATTTAAGAGCTAGTATGCCGAAAATGGTGGAAATATGCAATAGCCATGCTCAAGTAGAATTGGAAGATGTAGTGATTGGTGAAGAAGGATTAGAACTGGCAGGTAAGGTAAAAGCGAAGCTTCTGTATTCCACGGGGGAAGAGATGCAACCTTATCAATCTACAGTAGAAAGTATCCCTTTTTCTTATGTAATGGATGCCAAACCTCTTCAATCCACTAGCCATATGAAAGTGAAAAGCACCGTTGCACAAGTCCAGACATCCATGTTAGATGGGGAAGAAGTGGAAGTGAAAGTTTTGCTCCTATTCCAAGCCATTGTGTGGAGTGAGCAAATATTAGAAAATGTAATTTCTGTTGGGGAAGAGATAATTGATCCAATTACCTTACAAGAGTTGCCAAGTATGGTGGTTTATTTGGCAAAGGAAGGGGATACCTTGTGGGATGTTGGAAAGCGCTATTACACACCACTGGCACAACTACGAGAACGAAATGGAATTACAGGAGACTTACAAGTGGGAGATAAGCTACTTGTTGTCAAATCTATGGCAACTAAAATATAAAACGAAAGAGAAGTAAGTATATTTATTTGACAGATGTATTATACTATAGTAGGATGTAGATACAAAACTAATCGTTCAATTACTAATTAGTCGATTACTAATTATACGATTAGCAGTTATCAAATAAGTATAGCTATTTAGAAATCCATACATAGGATACTAGGAGGCAGAAGATGTTTTTTGGAAGAAATCGTGAAATTCAGAAAATGGAAGCATTATATAGAAGCAAGGAATTTGAGTTTGCAGTTTTTTACGGACGTAGACGTGTGGGGAAAACTACCCTAATCCGGGAGTTCTTAAAAGGGAAGAAAGCAGCTTACTTTATGTCGGTAGAAGGCACGAAGCAAGAGAATTTAAGAGGACTTTCCTTCGCAACCCTATCTATGGCCATAGATGGAGACATGGGATTCATACCGTCTTTTCCGGAATTTGAAGATTTATTGTGCTACATAGACCAGTTGGCACAATCAGGAGAGCGTATGGTTATTGCCATTGATGAATACCCATACCTTGCAGCGTCTTACCCTGCTATTTCATCCATGATTCAGAGTCATATTGATCAATGCTGGAAGGATAGTCAATTATTTCTGATTCTATGCGGTTCCTCTATGAGTTTTATGGAAGAGCAAGTGCTAGGATATAAGAGCCCCTTGTATGGGCGGCGTACTGCTCAATTTAAGTTGCGTCCCTTTACTTTATGGGAAAGTAGCCAGATGTATCCCAATTATTCTTCAGAGGAGCAAGCCTTATTATATGGTATAACAGGTGGAATACCTGAATATTTATCAAGAGTAAAGAAAGAGCTGTCTATTGATGATAATATTATACAACTGTTTTTTGAGGAAAGTGGACGACTTTTTGAAGAGACAAGTAATCTTCTTAAGCAAGAATTAAAAGAACCTGCATCCTATCATTCCATTATAGGTGCAATTGCATCTGGTGCAAGTCGCATGAATGAGATTGCAACCAAGACGGGATTGGAAAGCAGCGGATGTAGCAGTCAGATTAATACACTAATTGCGCTTGGAATTGTAAAAAAGGAGTTTCCGATTACAGAATCTGCAACAAGTCGTAAAACAATATATGGGTTACAGGATAGTATGTTTCGCTTCTGGTATCGTTTTGTAAGACCTAATATGAGCAATATTGTAAGAGGGATGGGAGCAGAAATTTATGAAAAGCAAGTAAAACCTCAACTTACAGATTTTATGGGTTCCATTTTTGAGGAGATCTGTGAGCAATACTTGTATCAGCCAGAAGTATTTGTATCATTGCCCTTTACCCTAGGGAATGTAGGAAGATGGTGGGGCAACAATAAAGCAGAAAAAAGACAAGAAGAAATTGATATTATGTCCGTAAATGATAATTTTGCTTTTATATGTGAATGTAAATGGAAGAATGAAGTACAGGGAGTGGAAATCATAGATGACTTAATGCGGAGGGGAGAACTGTTTGCCTATCCCAATAAGTATTATTATATTTTTACAAAAAGAGGATTTACAGAGCAGGCACAACAAAGAGCTAGTGAAAGTAGCAATGTGAAATTGATTTCATTTCAAGATATGCTTCCTTGAAAATACAAATAAGATGCGGACAATTAAAGAGCCAACTAAGTAATCTTAGCTGGCTCTCTTATTATGATACATCTGTACCATAGAACAACTTCTTATTCCGTAGTAGTAATACCTGCTAACTCATCAAACTTGGCCATAACAGCATCGTAAGTTTGTTGCGAAATATCAGGAAGTGTGCTTCCCCATGTTTCAGTTGCTTGTTCGTATCCTTTAATGAATGCTTCTCTCATCTCTTCGATTTTGTCTGGGTCACCACCAGTTAAAGCAGTAGCAAAATCAACAATACGTGTTGAAGTTGCTTCTACGCCCCAGTATCCATCTTCTGAAATGTCTTCTTGAGCTTGTGCAATAGTAGCAGCATCTGCGGTAAAATCACCTGATGCTAAGAAACTCCAGATGCTATCTGTTTGGCCGTAAGCACTTCCTTGTCCTGTGATTAACTTGTCTACAAGAGATTGTAATTGTGCAGTTCTTGCTTCCGCATCGGCTTTTAATTGATCAATTAAGTTTGTATTTGGCGTATAAGTAGCGGATGCAGTACTTGTAGATGATTCATAAGTTGCACCAATTTCTGATTCGGTAGTAGTAGTTGTCTCTGTTTCCGTCGTGTTCGATGATTGGGATGCTAAGTAGCTTCCATAAGGATCGGTTGATCCACTTGTAGTAATTCCATTTACACTCATAATAATCCTCCTTGATTATGTGGTTATGCAAGCATGCATATACATACCTGCACGTCTATTAGTTTCTTATTATATCGGCAATCTTACAGATAACTTTAGCTGTTTTGCGTTATTTTTCTAAAATTATAAACAGCACCTAGTAAACCAGCATCATTCCCAAGAATAGCAGCCTGAATCTTTAGATTGGAGCAAAATTCTGGCATAACGCCTTGGAACACTTTACGGGCAAGAGGTTGGATGAATAATTCTTCCTGTTTGCTTACACCACCGCCAATGAGAATAAGAGATGGATTGAAAATATGAACAAGTCCAATCAAGCCAATTGCAATATCGTCCATCCATTCTTCCATCAAAGTGGTCATGAGACAATCACCCTTGGTAACTTGCTCAAATATCCAGACACCATTGACATAGTCTTCCTTTATCTCATAATTACCAAGTGAAAGGGAAGTTCTTGCTTTTCTTACAAGAGCAGTTGTTGAAGCGTATTGTTCATAGCAACCTATATTGCCACAAGGACAAGGAGCTCCGTTTTTATGAATAGTGAAATGGCCTAATTCTCCCGCAATCCCTCTTGAACCACTTAAGAGTTCATTGTTCATAATAATGCCACCGCCCACACCAGTGCCGATGGTAATCATTAATACATCTTTGCAAGCCTTTGCTGCACCTGTCCACTGTTCGCCCATTATGGCACAATTTGCATCATTTGCGACTTGAACGGGAAGGTGAAAGTGTTGGCTAAGAGTAGTAACAATAGGCGTTCCAAGCCAGTTATCAATGTGTCCTGCAGACCCAGCTACTATTCCCTTATGAATGTCGATTTGTCCAGTTGCCGAGACACCGATTCCGAGTAAGTCTTTGGGAGAAACGTCCATGGCTTGTAGGTAATGGTCGCACTCTTTTAACACCGTATGAATAATAGGCGTTTTGTAATGGTCAAAGCTTACTGAGGCTGTAGTGGAAGAGATGACAAGTCCATCTTCTGATACTAACCCGATTTTAACAGCAGTTCCCCCAATATCAATACCCAAATAATTCTTACTCATTGTGATGCTCCTTGATTTTCTGAACATAAGCACTTGCAATTTCAAGTGGGCGGGTAATGGCACCACCTACTACAACGGCAAAAGCCCCAGTTTCTAACATTTGTACTGCTTGGTCTGGAGTGTGGACTTTGCCTTCTGCAATCACGGGAATTGGCAGATTCTCCACCAATTGTTGTACAAGAGCGAAATCGGGACCATCCACTTTCGGAGAATAATCCGTATAGCCACTTAAAGTAGTGCCTACAAAGTCAACACCACACTTCCAAGCATTGATACCTTCTTCATAGGTAGAAATATCTGCCATAAGAAGAATATCAGGGTATTTCTCCTTAATGGCACTGAGGAATTCATTGATGGTTGTGCCATCTCCACGCTTACGCATAGTACAATCTAAAGCAATAATGTCGGCATTGGCTTCTACTAGTTCATCGATTTCCTTCATAGTAGGTGTAATATAAGAATCATAATCGGGATAGTTAATCTTAATAATACCGATTACTGGAAGGTCTGTCTCTTCCTTAATAGCAATTACGTCACGCACACTGCTGGTGCGAATACAAGGGGAGCCAGCTTGCTTAGCAGCTCGTGCCATTAAGTACATAATAGATTTCTCCTCGACGTAAAGTGGTTCGCTCGGCAAAGCTTGACAAGATACAATGAGTTGCCCTTTTATTTGTTCAAGCAGTTGTTCTTTTTTATTTTTCATAATAATCTCCATGTTCTACCGCTAGTTTAAACACTACCTTTTCAATGGTAGCAGGCACTTCGTTCATAATCCCAACCTTATGTGCATCATTGGGATAGCACACCATAAAATTACCGGGCTTCAATAGGTAAGAACCGTCACTGGCTCCTTGAGAGAATGCAATATCTTTCTCCATTACATATTCATCCACCGTTGCTAACTGACTTAGGTCAGCTGTGTATATTCGTTCACACCCACTTACGATATAGTGAACATCGATAAAACGTTTATGGGATTCGAAAATGCCTTCTTTTTCTGGTTTTGAAGTTAAGGTAACAGGATTGCAAAATAGCACATCTTCCACTAAAACGGTATTAGCCAAAGGGAGTGTCCCCTCAGGCAACTGACTTAAATAGCACAATGCTTGGTAGAGTAACGGATCGTGCTTGTAATTATCTTTGTGCAGTATGGTATCAAATATCATATAAAATCCCTTTCTTTTTAAAATATAGTGCAATGAGGTGCATCATATGAGACTTCACTGTAAATCAAATAGTTGTCTCTATTATAGTGCATAGCAATTAAGAATAAAATGTGTTGCAACACAAAAGTTAGCATTATAGAATTGTCATATGAGAGTATTTATCATATAATTAAACTGATACAAGGGTCAAAATACCTTTTGATTCCAACATCATTAAACTGTAATAAGAAGTACAGGGGGAGAGTGTAATGGGAGGAACCATTGATAATATTCGTTATAATTTCTTACATATAGATACGTATTCATTTGGGAAAAACTGGGTATTTCCAGAAACAGCTATTTCTTATAATATGTTACGCTATATCGAATCGGGTTCGGGTGCCTTCTTCTTAGATGGTGTAGAGTATGTGGTGGAGAAGGGACAAGTAGTTTACATTCCGCGAGATAGTCGATTGTCTAGTTATTCCTTGTCTGATAATTTTTCCTTCACGAGTATTCGTTTTACCACATCTGTATATTTTGAAGGGGGGAATATCCTGCAAGATTGTTACCATATTCCAACTCTTAGCCAAGGAGACGCAGAGAAGCAGTTCTTTGATTTGATTCATACATGGTTTAAGCGTGATCATCCAGCACGTATGTTCTTTGTGCGTGGATACTTAGAAGTGTTAATTGGGACCTTAATTGAAAAAGTGAATCAGTCTGGTGAAATGGTTTTACTTGAAATGGAGGCAATTGACCAATATAACCTAGAAAGTATTCGTAACCGCATGAATGCTATTAACGGACATGGACATTTCATTGATTCTAGAATTCAAGTAGTCATTGATTATATTTTATTACATCCAAACGAGCGATATACTCCTGGTAGAATGGCGGAAATGGCGGAGCTTAGCACCCAAAGATTTGGTAACTTATTCAAAGAACAGACAGGAAAAACCCCTATGGTGTACGTAAAGGATTTGAAGTTATCTACTGCAGCTCGAAAGTTATTAACTAGCAATGACAATGTAAGTAAGATTAGTTATGAAACAGGGTATGAAGATCCCAATTACTTCACAAGGGAATTTAAAGCGGCATTTGGGTATACCCCTAAGCAATATCGTCAACTTGCGAAAGAATAACTTTGAAGCCATTAGCAAAAAAACATTGTAAAAAGTTGGTAAAATGCTACTTATATTCCTAAGAGTAAGTTTGGATGAGCACAGGCCCCCTAAAATAGAGTGATAATAGCGGGGTTAAGTGACGAGATGCTGGTATAATTGTAGAATTCTAGGATGAAAACGGGAATATTGCAATCTTGCAGTACAAGAATCAGACTAGTATGACAAGATTGAAATGTAATGGTATTGTCCTATTAATGAGATGGATATCTATAGAAAAGAAAATCGTATCTCTTTATAATACATCTATAGCTTGATGACTTCATAATCAAGTGGCCAAATATATGGCGTATTATATTTAAGGAGGGTAACAACATGAAGAAGTTAATCGCATTACTACTAGCAACTACAATGACACTTACTCTAGTGGCATGTGGTACTGAGACAACAGACACAGCAACAGACACAGCAACAGACACTACAACGGAAACTACAGAGGAAGAAACCGTTGAAGTAGAAGCAACAGAGGGTGATTTAACAGCAGACATTACCTTATGGACATATCCAGTTGGATCGTTTGGAGATTCTGCAACAGTAGATTCTTTCATTGCATCATTCAATGAAGTATATCCAGGAGTTAATGTATCGGTAGAGTATTTAGACTACACATCAGGTGATGATCAAGTAACAGCAGCCATTGCAGCTGGTACAACACCAGATATCGTATTAGAAGGACCAGAACGTCTTGTAAGTAACTGGGGAGCTAATGGTAAAATGGTAGACCTTTCAGACTTATGGGATGATGAAGCATATGCAGATATTTCAGCTACAAGTGAAGCAATCGTAGCAGCTTGTCAAGCAGCAGATGGTTCTTACTATGAATATCCATTGTGTATGACAACACACTGTATGGCAATTAACTATGAATTATTTGAAGCAGCAGATGCACTTCAATACATAAGTGATGATCGTACTTGGACAACAGAAGACTTTGGTAACGCATTACAAGCATTAAGCGATTACGGTGTAACAACTACTGGTATTGTATACTGTGGTGGTACAGGTGGTGATCAGGGAACTCGTGCATT
>JAWXVE010000093.1:0-6269 GCA_044425575.1 Eubacteriales bacterium
AATGTACCAGAATTAATAATGTTCTTCAATTTCCAGTATGGTATATGCCTTATAAGCTTGCTCTTCTATCTGTGCAAATGCCTGCTGCTCTACATTACGACCCACGCATCTCCTTTAATTGATTCTGACACATCATGTTTCTTACTGCATTCCTTAGATCCTCTGCAATGCTCATCTCCTCACCTGATTTCATGTGAATCTGAATGATTCTGCCTCTACTTTCAAAATACTGAATATCCTGAATTAGGATATTAAAATGTTCCCCACTAAAACTATATCGATAATATTCAGGTTCTTGGATGATCTGCTTCATCCCCATGTAATATCGCTGAATCTACTATAAATAGTACCATATGTTGCTGGATGGTTAAATTCTGAATGATTGATTTTCTACATATAATCTCGGTATGTATCTACTACATCGCTAATACCCAGTGCTTCTAACTGCTCTCGTGTTGTAGTACCATATTGTATGGTATTCTCGAATCCTAAGTACTATATATGTATAGGGATTTGAAAACTGTTTTCTACGTATCCTATATGTGCGCGGTCATTGGAACCGACTAGATTTTTATTTAGTGTCAAAATTTCGGAGAGTTTAGAATTTACGAACTATACTGTTTTATGGCTCGATTATACCCACGATGGTTTAATAGCATCATATCTTCAATCCTAATATTATCATTCTCTTGTGATTCAACCCTACGTTCCAACTTCTTAATATCTTCAGATGGTGGCAGTTCCTCTGGTTTAATACCACGTTGTCCCAGCATATCTCTTAGTGTTTGATTATTTTGATATGCTCTGTAGTAATCGACTGTTCTCCTTACAAGTCCTTTTCTTCTACATTGTAATTTCTGTTGCAAGATTTTTAGCTGCAAGAGTAAGTGTTGGCAAGAAATCTGCAAGAGGTCGATTCTATCTCACACCTAATCGTTCTTTCATGCTTTGTGTACTATGTCCACCAAATAGAACCTGATCACCTTTAGAACGAATACGACCAAATCCTGCATCATCAACACCTCGTTCATATATATTTTGAGATAAATGTTTCTCTGATTCTTTGAGTCTGCCTCGTGCTTCCGTGCGTTCAATATATGATATGCATTCTTCTATCAGCTCCTGCCTTCTTGTCTGAACTGCAAAATATCCTTGTGCAAAAGCAATTTCTTCTTTTTTCGGATCACCATTTTGTGCGATCAGATAACAAGCATATCTTGTAAGCATATAATCTTTAACTTTTCTTTTTGCAATTCATTGATACCCTCTTGCTCATTGTTCATCTGGAGTTAAATCAAGAAAATATTCACCCCTTCACCACCGCACAACATTTCTGGCAGAATCCTATTCCATAACTAGTAATGTCGGTATATCCTTCTGCAAGGAGACCTGCCTTGTAGTTTTGCTCTTCTATTTGCTCCAGTGCCTTCTGGGCTGTTTCCTCTAACTTGGTTGGTACTTTCGTTATCTTGAATTCGAAGATAAAGGCTTTTCCTTGGTAGCTGGAACTTTTCACAATAAGATCTGGTCTTCCATTTCCGCTTTCTCGATTAGATGCTACCATGTATTCCTGTATGTTGTTATATAGGCCTAATATCACACCATGATAAAAGGATTCTCCATTGCCCTTGCCCATTCCATCGTAGTAGCTAATGGTATTCATGAGTACTCGATTAAGGGCTTCTTCCATGGCTTCTACATTACCTGCAATAGTTGCTTGATATAAGGGTTCTAAGTTGGTATGTGTGAATGATACATTTATCCACGTACTAATCTGTCGTTTGTAGATGGTACCAACTTCAAGGTTTGGAATCTGTAACTTAGCATATATGGTATCCACTTCAAGCCGTTCTGATACTTTCTTCAAATACCCTGTAAAATATAAGAAATTCCACAGATGGTCCATATCTACATGAATGTCTGCGTAAGTAATGTCCTCTTGTATGGCCTTTTCAATGGTGCCACCTGCCATTAATGTTTCTAGTTCTAATTTCCCACTGGCATCAATACGCTGGATTAAATCCCGTACAATGCTATTGGAGCTGGTATTAGACCAATATGGCTTTGGAATTGCAGTGTCCTTCACCACAATCCGTTTCATGTGATTAATAAGACTCCAAGGGTTATATACTTGAGTATCTCCAAATAAATAGCCATTGTACCAATCTCGAATAGACTCTCTATGATGGGCCTTCTCATAATGAACAAGCAACTCTTCTACCTCATTGGTGGTAAAGCCAAAATATTCTCCATATTCTTCATTCTCAATGGAAATAATCTCTAGATTATTCAACCCTGTAAAAATACTTTCCTTACTCACTCGAAGACATCCTGTCATAACCGCCATGTAGAGAGAATTATTCGTCTTAAGAGCTACGCTTAAGAGCCCTCTAACAAAACCAATCATCTCTTCATAGAAGCCTTCAAAATAAGCGTTCTCTAGTGGTACATCGTATTCATCTATAAGAAGGATTACCTTCTGACCACACGCTTTTTCTAAACATTCGCACAAAAAAGCAATAGAATCCATAAATAAATCTTGGTCATCTATTCCTCCCATAATCTTCTTATATTGTTCCACTTCTTCCTCTTCAAATGGATACTTCTCTAAGATGATCTTATGATACTTAAATTGTGTTATAATATTTTTTCGTAGTTTCTTATAAGCAGATGCAAAAGTAGCTTGCTTTGCCTCCTTGAAGTTGAGCATAATCACAGGGTATTGTCCCATATGCTTGGTGTATTTTTCTCCTGCACTAGCAATATTTAGTCCTTGAAACAACTTCTCAGTATCTCGCTCACTTTGTTCAAAGAAGTATTGTAGCATGCTTAGATTCAGGCTCTTGCCGAAACGGCGTGGTCTTGTAAATAGCGTAACCTCAGATGTTGTATCGAGCAGTTGCTTGATTAACAAGGTCTTATCTACATAATAACACCCTCGCTCTCGTATCTTCTGAAAATTATCAATTCCGACTGGTAGTGGTTTATAATCCATTGTAAGTTCCAATCCTTTCTGGCACTATGACTCGGAAGAGACAACATGCCCTAGATATACATTACCTATATTATGGCATATGTGTGGGGATTTGAAAACTGTTTTGTAATGGAACGTATGAATATGGAAAGGGCGAATGAAACGGTTATAGGAATATACAGCATGTGAATCTGAATGCTTCTCATCCTACTTTCAAAATACGGAACTTCCTAGCAATTGTAATGCCATCTACTTGGTTGGTTATCTCTATCTCGTCATCGCATATGGCAATCTTTATCATAAGCGTACATCCCCCATGTAATATCACTGAATCTACTATAAATACTGCAGAAATATTTTGTGTGAAGGTTGGTGAAAAGGTGTGCTTGAGTTGACGCTTACTTAGTCTCACATGGTAATTTCATTAGAAATAACTATAAACTTTTCACACAATCTCTTCAATTGCTAAAGGAGCATATACCATCACTTGGTATATTCGCTACACATGTTGCTACAAATGCTTCCCATTTTTCCTTCCATCTTTTGATTTTGACTTCCTTTTCATCATCTGACATTCCACTATATTTATATGAATTAAAAATTAGCTGTTTGATATCTCTTAGATCTAACAGACATCCATAATACGCTTCCCAAAGGTCATAATAAGTACCTACCGTTTCAAATATCTGTGGATCATCTGAGCAAATTACACATGGGACACCCCGCTTTATAAACTGCCCAACTGGGTGAGTGCGTAGATCCAAGATATATCGTAACATCTGATTACTAATCGGGCAGACTTCTAGACATATCTTATCGTCAATCAACTTCGTTAATAAGTTCGGGAAATTATATAAATTCGTTCCATGACCAATGCGTTTTGTACCAAGTGCGTACGCCGAACGTAAGTTATCATTATCAGCCCAGTTACTTTCACCATCATGAAAATAAAAATCAACCATTTCACCCGATTGCGCCAAAGCATCTATTATCAAAGATGCATAATCATTTGTTTCATGATTAACATCCTCTTCACTTACCAAATCAAATCCAATCATAAATTCCGTTCCAGTTTCAGATTCAGTCATGTCTTTTAACGCTTTCTTCCATGCTGGAATATACTTCAGTGATTCCAATGCATCTGCTGGTGCTATGCTCTTTACACGTACACTTGATAAGATTACTTTTAATGTAAGATCCATAACTTCTCCATTAAGAGACTGATAATTCGACTTCACATTAGAATATGCTTCATAAAGTGCCACGATAGACTCTGGAACATCTTCACTAATGCCATTTTTCTCTGCCTGACATTCTTGATGTAACAACGCACCATGATTTTCTGCCAACAATATGTCATGACTCTCAACAAAGCTCGACATTCCTGCTCTTAATTCAATGTAATCATTTCCATTTTCCCATTGGTATAATAATGCTCTTTTATAATATTCCACATAAATTTCTCTTATTTTAAGTATACTTCCAACTCTTGAGAAATAATCATTAAACGCATCCCAAGCATAATCTACAGAATCAATACGATCATTTACAAATGAAATAAGCTCTGGAATTCCATTGTAAATAGCCGGATAATCCGTTTTTAATGTTGACATGGCATAATAATGCTGTGTAGTCTCTTCTGGCTTGGATGTAAGATAGAAGAACTTCCCATGTGGCGCAACACTTTCACTAAGTCCTTGATTCGGATCCCAATAAATATATACATTAGGATATTCTGCTAATAAATCAAGGAAATATCCTGTGTTATATGTAGATGAAGTATGCATATGTAGATTCCCACCACAAGGCATTTTAGAGAAGATTGTTTGAAAGACTGTGTTATCTTGAATATCGTCCCACGCTTTGTTAAAACGAAGTGCTGGTGGATAAGCAGAATAAATATATCTACCGGCAATCATCGCTTCTCGTTGAGCATTCATATATTCATTCAGAGTTTGCTCCTCATCTGTACTTAAAGCTGAATCCTCATCATATCCTGATAACTTCGTTTCAGAATCCGCATCTATTAATTCATTGATTTCTTTTTCATAATCGTCCATTGATGATGGTGTATTCATTTTTTCCTCCTATGAATTCTGAATAGTCATATCGCCCACTACTATACCATTTGCAATAAAATATGGTTGAGCAGCATCTAATGTCAAATTATATACCATGCCTCTATAAGGTAACACTGTAACAGCTCTAACTGGTATATTGCTTCCTTGGTAATCAATTAATTCATCGCCCGCTTTTAATAGAGCTGCTATTTTCTTTACTAATACGCCTTTATAATTTATCATGACTGGATGATGATGTGTCATAGAAATTTCTCCTACATCCGTTGAAATACGAATAATATTTGTTTCCATTCCTTTCCATACATTTACAACTGAAACACACTCCCTATTTCTTCCCATAATATTGTCCCCAATAATAATGTCTTCGATTTTCTTCTCAGTTTGATCAAACATGCGTACTAACGTTCCTTCAGCCAAACAGCCCCACATAAATTGCAATTGAGGAATACGATAAACTAGACCTGCGCTAGTTTGCGCTGTTTGTACATCACTACCAATCACCACGTTATATATTCGTTCAATGCTAGACCCTGGTAATGTATATTGAATCTGGAAACTCAGACTATAATTATATTTCACTGGTACCCAACTACCACTTTGAGGTATTGTCTGGTTCCAATTCGTTTGCACTTCATATTGGAATGAACCGTCCTTAATAATAGGTTCAACAAAATTAGTAGTGGTAACTGCAACACCGCCTTGATCTGTACGCTGAATCGTTGCTTGAAAACCAAAAGATGCTTCTTTATTAATTTCCACGCTATGTCCTAATGATACAATTCCCTTAGATGGTAATCCTATATAAGGAGTATCAACACCTCCAACTTTCGTATGACCGTATAAACAAACATAATCACACTGTGTAACGTCTACTGGGTCTCTATATAGAGCTATTACAATACATTCATCATCTCGTAAGTCATCATGCTGTGTTTCTATATAATCATCTTTACGGTTATTCAATTCATTTTCCGGAAAATGTATACACGATGACTGTTTTGCTGGGTGAAAATGTTGATAAGTCGGAGTAAGAGTAAGTGCTGACGATGTTCCTACTTCCACTTGCTTTGTGACTTGTAACTCCGTTATATTATTTGTATATGCTAATCTAATAGTGGTCCAATAATTCACTGAATTCCAGTTGAATTATGGTCCACTATTTTTTATACTTTTCATGTAAATATACATGAAAGGGGATTAGGAGGATGAAAGAC
>JAWXVE010000019.1:0-34293 GCA_044425575.1 Eubacteriales bacterium
ACAGCCACTATCAGCTACAACACTGCCAATATCAAGGGCGGCGGGGTATATGTTGGCGACGATTGGAATGCCTATCTCTATGTGGATGGAATAGTGGTGATTCAGGATAACACCAGTGGTAATACCAAGAGCAATCTTTACTTAGATGGTTCACTCACCACAACGGGTGGACGAATTCAATTTGTTGAGAATGGTGTATTTAACACAACAAGCTCCCAAATCGGTATTACCCAGACTACAACAGGAGAGGGATTTACGAGTGACGCGGGTGACGTTTTTACGGGAAGTGACTGGCTGAATCAATATTCTGTCTTCACCCCTGATTTAGGTACCTACGAACTAGATACCATAGAGGACAGTTCCGGAACTGAATTCACCCTACGCTTCACAGGATCCATCGCTAGCTTATTTGGTGGTGGTGATGGGTCAGCAGCGAATCCCTATTTAATCTCCAACTTAACCCACTTAAATAACCTTTCTGCTCATCTTAGTGAGGTGAATGGTAGACATTTCAAACAGACTAATAACATTACCATTACAGGTGGATACAATCCTATTGGAAGCGCCTATAACACTGCATTTACAGGTACTTACAATGGAAATGGCTATACCATTAGTGGCAGTATTAACAACGAAGGAGCAAGCAATATAGGTGTATTTGGATACATTGGTTCCAGTGGTACGGTGAAAAATCTCACCACTAACCTTGCAGTCACAGGAAATGACAACGTAGGTGGCATTGCAGGTGCTAATGACGGGACCATTGAATCTTGCTACAACATAGGTTCGATTACTGCTATAGATGGTACTGTAGGTGGCATTGCAGGTACTAATAACCGCACCATTCAGTATTGTTATAATAAGGGTACTATTACAGGAGCCACTACAGGTGGTATTGCGGGTAAGAACGGATACTCAACCGCGGAAGAGTGTAGCGGATCCATCCTCCATTGTTATAACACCGGCACCATTAATGGTACCGATGATGCAGGGGGCATTGCAGGAAGTGTGGATGAGGGTACTACAATCCAGTATTGCTATAACATTGGTGAATATGAGATCGACGTAAAAACGGGTAGCGGCAGCATTGTAGGTATGATTAACAG
Source organism: Eubacteriales bacterium (assembly GCA_044425575.1). GTDB lineage: Bacteria > Bacillota > Clostridia > Lachnospirales > Lachnospiraceae > JAWXVE01. Next base: position 1,107 of record JAWXVE010000019.1, read on the forward strand.
CGTAGAGGCCACAATACAATACTGTTACCACTTAAGTGGTACAGAGATTGGCGCTATTAATAGACCCGATTTGAGTTATTACGAATCAGTCACCAACAACACTACCCTAACCTTAGAACAGATGACAGGAGAGGTGGCACGCCTGAACATGGCATACTTATTTGCCCAGAAGAAGGAGGATGGTAGTACCATATGGTATACCAATGAATCTGGTACGCCACACTTTACGCCACCATACGTTCCTGAGGAAGAAGTTGCCACCACTACCACTACCACTACCACATTATTGGATCGATGGTATACGGTTATGGTAAGTTCCACTGAGGGTGGCATGTTAGGCAGAAATGGCAGTGGCTATGTAGTTGACAATGACGAGGAAGTTGAACAAGAGTTCTATAGTTTGACTACCATTAAGATGCAAGAGGGTACTACTTCCAACTTTTTCATATTCCCAGCCAGTGGCTATGTCATTGGAGGAGTCTATGTAGACGGCATACTCATAGGGACTATGGACACGTACATCCTTGAGGATATTCAGGAGGACCAACGGATTCATGTGGAATTTGTTCCTGTTAGCACCAAGGTAACAGATAGTGAAGAGGAAGAGGAAGAGGAAGAGGAAGTAATAGAAGTAGTGGAAGCACCAGATATAGACGACATTGAGACTGTAGAGGAAGTAGAGGAGACACCAGAACCGGCAGAGTCCAACCTAGATGAAGTTCCAGAAGAAGAGAAGGGAAAAGGCACTCGTCTAGCACTCCTTGTGGGAGGCATTGTAGCAGCCGTCCTAGCCTTAGGTGGATTAGGCTATTGGTTCTTGAAACGGAAGAAGAGTCGAGAGACTAAGAAGTAATGACTTCTTATAGAAGGAACATATAAGATAGAACAAGCACCCCTGTACCGAACTGGTTACAGGGGTGCTTGTTTGTCCTTGGTATGCGTCTACTTATTCTTCCGTTCTTGCCTCTTGGTCATCTACCTCATCTGGAACATATTCTAAAATGTCCCCTGGTTGACAATCTAAATACTTACAAATAGCAGTTAAGGTGGAGAAACGCACTGCTTTTGCCCTACCAGTTTTTAAAACAGATAAATTAGCTAATGTAATGTTTACCGCAGAAGCTACTTCAGTGAGACTCTTCTTCCGCTGTGCCATTACCACATCTAAATTCACTCGAATTGCCATGTGTTCCCTCCTTATACCGTATAATCAGTTTCTTGCTTATAGTGAATGGCACGTTCAAATACCATAGATAATACACGGCTAAACAATCCTGCAATGCAAAATACAAGAATGACTACAAGCATAGCTGGTGTAATGTAGACAAAAGTTCGCACAAGGGATACACATATAATAAGAAAGCTATACGAACTCATTTTCTGCAAGCTAACTACATTCTCTGTTACAAAGCACTCATCTAGCATCACAGTCTTCATCATCTTACGCAGCTCTCGTAATAAGAGAATTGCTAAGATTCCAAGCATACAATAAGTTGCCACTAGTTCATGGTAATGGTCTAAGTAATGGGGGATGTAGTTTCCAGCCCACTTTACCGTATAAGGAAGCGTTATGGTAACAAACATTCCTCCATAGTACATAATCTCTACTACAATCTTAGTGAATATAACCACTTTATCTTTCATAAGTTCCTCCTATTTCAATCACGTTCTTTCACCATAAAGTTATTATATAGAGGGAATCCGTAGGTGTCAATATGAACTAGTACTTTGCTGATCTCGTAAATACTTGGCATAGGCCACTGATACATTATAATTGCGAACACCTAAATTGTCGCAACTAGCAGTATAATAATCTAACCAATAGGCTTGATCGTTGTAATACTCCGACACTACAAGCGTAATCGGTGCAGCATCTAAGGAGAGCTTTTTAAGATAGTAATAATCCCTATAAGGTTCCCCTAGGAAAAAACCACTCGTTTCAGTGCTTGATTCTAGATTACCACAATTAATCTTAGCAATCCAGTAGTCTGGCTTGGAGAAAGCCAGTAAGAGATAACAACAAGTTACCACTACCATTCCATAGCGAAAGAGAGGAAATCCCTTCTTATAGATGGAGTATACAATCCCCGTAAGTAGGAAGAACAACACCACAAGTGCCCACAGTACAAGAATTCTTAAGTAAGTCATGTAGTAATAGCGAATGTACATAATCATTCTTAGACAAGAAGATGCCAGCATAATATAAGTACACAGTGAAATACAAGTTAGAATCCCATTTACCACCCGACTCCTTTGAAAGAAATGCAAGCTTACTAATACAAGAATAAGATTAAATGAACACACAAGGAGAAGTTGAAAGAACCCTTCTCTTGCATAGGAAGCATAAGTATAAGAATCTGGCAAATCCGCCTTCCCGATAAAGAGGTAGAGAATCTGAATCCAACTATAGATAAAATACAAAATAGTAATAGGAGTGGTAATACCAATAATCAAATAGGGATTCATAGGATTCACCTCTGTTGTACTAGTGCGTAATTTCCCCTTTAGTACATAAACCACCGCGCCGTATGTAACACAGAAGATCCACACAACGAGTCGTGTACTGCGTAAAATATGACCAGGTAAAGAATCCAGATTCTCAAACAGTTCCGAAAACATATGCAACATTACATGGTCACTTGATAGGAGCAGCGCCCCAATAACAAGTAACATAGGGATTCCAATAATCATTCCAAGCACCACAGATAAAATGGGATTACGGTGCTTTTTCTCTGAAGTCTTTGCGTAGGCATACCCATCCCGAAATGGGGTAAATATGTGGATGAGGCTACCCAAGATTACTTGGAATAGATTCCGCGTATGTGTTAAAAACCCCCACCTACCACTACCATAGAGCTGATCTAGTACCATACATACCAGCAGTAGAAATATCCCCAACCTGTTAAAAATAAGAATGGTATCATCATTCGTTAGAACCGTGGAAATACTAAGTAGCATAATTGCAATGGCGTAGACAGAGACCTTTGCCTTAGAGATTAAGGGTAATTTCCGCTTCAATAGGTACAAGAAGAGAAAAGTCCCTAGTAGAAAGATTGGTTGCATAATGCCAGCACTATTATCATAGAAGCAAAATGCATAGAACATAGCATATACAAATGATGAGCAGAATAAAAATGGAAAAAATGGTTTTGTTTCAATTTGGTTCATAAAATTCCTCCTCTTTTGGATCGTAAAACAGTTCCAGTTATAATCGTAAAGTACCTCCCTTACGCACCTACGTACTTCACATGTCACTATTATAGTGGGAGTAGAACCGTATGTCAACAATTAATTATTGTATTACGATAAAAAGTTACTACTATAAAGTACCAGTAGTTGTACTGATACATACTTCACACCCCTCACAAAATTCTGTAGAAACACCCCTCATAACTTGTTGTACAATTGCTAATTCTTTGCTATAATTATTAGTATATAGTTTTTATTGCCTTTGTGAGAATGACTGCTCAAGAACGTTCCATCCTAATAGAAAGTTGAGAACAACTAGATGATAAAGAGACCGTCTAAATCCAATATGAAGTTTACCATTGTAATGTATGCAACAATCCTCATAATTGCAATTTCTATTGCAATGCCAATTTTTAATATGCATACGTTAGTCATGGATTTATTTCAAAAGACCGACTATGGTATGGTAAAGGGTATATTAGACATGTCCTCATATGATTTGGCAGAATCTCAACCCATTGAGCTAGTAGGGGAGTGGTATGCCTATGAAGGTGTTTATCTAGAGGAGGATGTAATTGATTCTAGTAGTTTAGGTGATGCAACCATGGAATCATTGCCTAAGGCAAGTTTGGCAGAATCTCAAGGAACGTATACCTATCAAGCATATGTGAAGTTCTATATGCCAGAAGATTCAGGTGGACAGGTGGTAATTGCTATTCCTTATGTTACGAATACAGTTTCTGTTTATCTTAATGGTAGTAAGTTACAACCGAAAAATGCCTTTAGTGAATTGTCAGAATCAGGGGGCAGTTTGTTGATTTATCCAATTAGCACCCAATATGATAGTGAGCTTACTTACCAAGAGATTCTTGTTTCGGTCAATGAAGATCCAGATGATACACAATTATATAATCGAATTATTGTAATAGCAGAATTACAGAACTTATTAACCAAGCAAGCTGCCAATTACTTGATTGAGGGTCTTTTAGTGGGATGTATGATTGCCATTGTGATTGTAGCAGTTATGTTTATGGGCTTAATGCCATCTTATTCTCCATTAACCTTTATGAATTTATTTGATATTATGCTTATGACTCATATTCTCTTTTCCATGAGTACCTTGCCGCATGCATTCTGGACCATGTTTCAGCAAGCTGGATTTGGAGATGTTTATTACGAACGTTTAGATTTATTCTTTTTAATGGCGGCTGGAGCTATTGGGAATGAGCTCGCCATGCTTATTTGGGACCCACAGAAAATCGCACCGAAAATCTTTCGTTTGCCAACAGTAGTACTATATGGTATAGCCGCTTTATTCGTTACATTTTTCCCATTTTATGTTAATACAGTAGCAATTATTGTATTACTGCTCTTATTAACTTGGACTGTTGTGGGAGTAATAATCACCTTTACCATGAATTATAGAAAAGGGAACATGGATTTCTACCGCTGCTTACATTTTGCGAAAACTGTTTACTTAGGATTCATTCTGCTCGTGGATATTGTAACGACCAATTCCGCAAATAGGCCAGAGATTTTCATGCTAATTGCATATATAATCTTCCTATTATCACATTTATTAATACGTGCTTATGAATATAAACTTCCCTATATTGAAGCTAGGAAGTTAAATGAATCTTTGGAACAGATTGTAGAAGAACGCACCAGTGACTTGGTAGCCGCGAATGAAGTGCTTCGCTCTTTAAATGAAAAAGATTCCTTAACAGGTGCATATAATCGTTTGTATTTTGAAGAAGAAATCTTACAGATATTAGAAGAATTTCAACAAGAAGCAAGTAAGATACAATCCCTTTATTTATGTATTTTTGATTTGGATAATTTTAAATTGATTAATGACAACTATGGACATTTAGTAGGGGATGAACAATTAATCGAAGTGGTGAAGATGGCACAAGGTATGGTAGGAGAGCACGTGCGAGTGTCTCGTATTGGCGGGGAAGAGTTTACCATACTATTCATAGATCGAACGGATGATGAAGTATTACAAAGTGTAGAAGAGATTCGATATTGTCTAGACCAAAGGGCGAAGAAAGCAGGACGAACTACCGGAAGCTTTGGCATCTGTAAGGCGACCAAACAATTAAATCGTAAAGGCTTATTCTCTCATGCAGACGAATGTTTATACCAAGCGAAGGGAACGGGTAAGAATAAGATTGTCTATAACTTTAGAGGCGAAGCGCAAGAGTATCATATGAAGTAAGAAAGATTAGAGTTGTATGGGGAATAAAAAGAGTATTTTAGAAGAATTAACTGAGAAGAATCAGCTCATATCAGCACCATGTAATGGAAAGGGAAGCTGCGGTAAGTGTAGAATTCGCTGTTTAGAGGGAACGCTTCCTGTTACCGCTTATGATCAAGCCACTTTTACCCAAGAAGAGTTAGAAGCTGGATTTCGTCTTGCTTGCAAGGCTTATTCACAAGGTGAAACCTCTTACGAAGTATGTGTGACCACGGAAGAAACCTTTGCTGTGTTAGGATTGGAAGAATCTTGTGACAATACGAGAGTGGAAGGTGACTGTCACATTGCCATTGATGTAGGGACTACCACCATTGCTATGTGTTTGGTAGAACAGAATACAGGTGCCATAGTTAGTAGTTACACATGTGTGAATAGTCAGCGAAAGTACGGAAGTGATGTGATTACTAGAATTCAAGCTGCTAATGAGGGCTCTTTAGAGGTTATGCAAGAATGTGTGAAGCGGGATGTGGAACAAGGAATTGTGCAGATGTGTAGAGATTGTCTAATTGAGCAGGAACAGTTAAGTAAAGTGGTTATAGTTGCCAATACAACCATGATTCACCTATTAATGGGATATTCTTGTGATACGTTAGGGGTATATCCCTTTACTCCGTTTTCCACTGATATAATAGAAGAGAGTTTAGAAGAAGTAGTAGGTAATCGTGAGTATGGGAATGCGAAGTGCATCATTTTTCCTAGTATTTCTGCATATATAGGTGCTGATATCGTTGCTGGCATCTATCAGTTGCAGATGTATTGCCAACCTTCTTATACGTTGCTCTTAGATTTAGGAACGAATGGAGAAATGGCTCTTTGCAAAGAAGGGACGGTCTATGTGGCATCTACTGCTCTTGGTCCAGCCTGCGAAGGAGGCAATATCAGTTGCGGAGTTGGAAGTATTCATGGAGCGATTTCTAGTGTTCGATTAGATGGCGAAGTTACTCATGTAGATACCATAGGTGGTAAGCCACCCATTGGAGTATGTGGAACTGGAATCTTAGAAGGAGTTGCACAATTATTCCACTCGAACTATATAGATGCAACGGGATTGTTAGAAGAACGATATTTTGAGAAGGGATTTCCCCTTGGGATAGGTGAGGATGGTAGCATCTATGCAATTACCCAACAAGATATTCGTGAAATCCAATTGGTGAAAAGTGCTATACGGGCCGGTATCGAAACTTTATTACGCAAGGCGAACGTATCATACGAGGAGATTTCTCACGTTTACTTAGCAGGTGGATTTGGTGTTTTTCTAGCACCAAGTCAAGCAGTTTTGCTTGGTTTATTTCCAAAGGAATTAGAGCAGAAGCTTGTTAGTGTAGGGAATGCAGCTTTGAATGGTGCCATTGCTTACGCACAGAGAGGACATGAACAAGAATTGGAAAGAATAATAGAAGGTGCTAAAGAGGTTGAATTAGCACTCTCTGATACATTTATGGAATTATATGTGGAGCATATGAATTTTTTATGATACAATGAGCAAGATATATCTTTTACAGGGATTATAAGAAAGAGGATGCTAGCATATTACATGAATAAGAATTTATTATTAAAGGCATTTAAAATTGCCATTGGAAGCAGTTTGGCTGTTTTTTTAGCGGGAGCCATAGGTTTAGAATATGCTACCACAGCAGGTGTGGTTACCTTATTAACCATTCGCAATACGAAGAAAGATACCATTGATTTAGGATGGAAACGAGTTGTTTCTTTTCTTTTAACCATCGTACTGATTACAATTATTATGAGTTGGATCTCCAATGCTACACTTGGATTTGGACTTTTTATGATGGGGCTTGTAATTTTCTCTTATTTGTTTAAATGGGAAGATAGTGTATCGGTGAATACGGTAATTGGCACGCATATGTTTATTATGGAAGCTCAAATTACTCCTCAATTTATCCTCAATGAATTTGGAATTGTTGCCATTGGAACGATCATTGCAATCTTAGTTAATAATCTTTATATGATTGATAATATACATGAAATACAAGAGGATACTCAGTATATCGAGCAAGAAATCAAGAATATACTAATTCATATGGCGGCTCATCTACACAATAAGCAGGAACTTGGCGGAGATAAAACCCACATTCATGCTTTAGAGGAACATATTGACCGCGCCACGGATAAGGCATTTGAGAATATTGGAAACACCTCGAGTAGTCTGGCTAAATACTATGTAGAGTACTTAAATATGAGACGCAACCAATGTGCAGTGATTTCACACTTTTATCGCGTTATGCTTCGTATTGATACTAGTTGCGATGAAACAGATGAAATTGCGGAGATTCTCCTAGAGATTGCCAATTCAATTCATCAGACAGCAGGAATGAAGCAGATTCTCTTAGAGCTAGAAGAGATGATTACGCGTATTAAAGTACAGGGGTTACCAACAACCCAAGAAGAATTTGTGCGAAAGGCTGAGATGTTCTACATATTAGAAGAACTAGAAGAGTTGTTACGATTGAAGAGTGAATTCCTAGAAGGGATTTCAGCCAAAGAAATTAGGCGATACTGGGCATAAGAAGATATTATATATAAGAAAAACCATGCATCATGCATGGTTTTTCTTATGGGAATCTTTCTTTACTCAGTTTGTGCAAGGGTAAGAGAGAATTGATTACTAGGAACAGGTCTAGCGAAATAATACCCTTGGGCATAATCACAACCTATAGATTGTAAGAATTCAACATGATGGCGATGTTCTACGCCTTCGCATAACACACGCATTCCCATGCTGTGAGCCATATTAACAATTCCTGTTATAATAATCATCATCTTTGGATTACGGTCTACTTCGACTAGAAATTGACGGTCTAATTTAATGGTTTGCATTGGCAGAATACTAAGGAAGCTTAGGCTAGAATAACCAGCTCCAAAATCATCCATGGCAACTTTAAATCCAATCTCACGTAGCTTGGCAATTTTATCAATAACAGCAGGATCCACTTCGTTTAAGGCAGTTTCCACCACTTCGATTTCAATGCAAGCATGAGGAACATCATAACGTTCTACGATTGACAAAAAGGTGTCATAGAAGGTAGGTTCATATAAAGTAACACGAGAAAAGTTCACGCCAATTCGTAAGGGCGGATGCTTCAGGTCAAATTGTTGTTTCAAGTAGATGCAGGCTTGCTCTAGCATATAGAAATCTAATTTACTCATAATCCCCTTACTCTCAAATAATGGAATAAAAGAATCGGGGAATACAAGTTCGCCAGAAGGAAGCTTCCAACGAACCAGTGCCTCGGCACTTACGGTCCTCATAGTAACTAAATCCAATTGTGGCTGTAGATACATTTGGAATTCTTGATTCAAGATACCTTGATAGAGGTGTTCGCTATAATAGCTTTCTCGTTTTAAACCTTGCACCAATTGGTCGTTATACAGCACTGCGGAATTATTGTGAGCTTTCTTGGCTGATTTATGGGAGATAGATGTCTTGTCCATAATGGTATTAATTAATTCGTTATGATCAACAACTTCATAGATTCCGTAGGAAAAAATAAGGGAACCATAATGATGAGTGAATTCTAGTTGGTCTGATGATGTAATAAGCATGGTTTTAAAATCATCAAAAAAGGTTTTAGAATTTTTGGCAAACACAAAGAAGTTGTCTGAATCAATTCTAGCACAAATACATTGATTGGGGTTCCACTTCCCGATGGCCTCTGAAATGTCTCGTAATAATTGGTCACCAATTGCGTATCCATAGGAGGTATTAATGGAACGAAAGTCATGGATGTCAAACTTTAAGCTAATATACTCATCGTTAGGATTGTTTCGTAACCACTTAGTAGCTACTTCTTCAAAGCCAATGCGGCTAAGTAGACCTGTTAATTTATCAGAAGCAATTGTATTATGTAGAAGACGATCATTCTTTCTCTTTAACATGTAATAACTGCATATAGTTAATAGAATGCTCATTGCGTAGATGATAAGTAAGAATAACAGGCTATTACTAGCGGTATATTCCATGATTAATACCATTTCATCCGCTACCTCAAAGTGCGCCTGACTCAATGAATACAATTCTTCAGAAGTAGTTTCTCCAGAACGATATAGTAAAGCTTCATTTTTAATAGAGACCCATAATACTTCTACTTCCGACAATAGGTTTTGGTAGTAAGTGCTTGTATTATAAGTTACATTAAATAGGCCATTATCCGTCTTGACATCATATATGAGCTCATCAATATATGCACCAAGTTCATCATCGGGCATGTGATAAAGTTCTTCCTTTACATACTTTTGAGTAGAGCCACGAATGAGACCGTTATAATTAATCATCTGGGAATAACTTAATTGTTGCCACAATAGAATTAATAGGAAAATAGTAGTAACACCCCATAAAATAAAAAACATGGTTGGTTGATGTTTCGTATGTTTCGTATGTTTCATAAGTCTGTATCTCCTTGAATAATAGTCTTTACTTAGTTTGAATATAGCATATTAGCAAGTAAAACTCAATCATTCAAAGTAAAATTATAAGTTAATTAATAAAATGTACAAATAGATTAGAAAAATTAAAAAAAATATGATACAATTCATATAACTAGATAGCATAAAAAGGGATGATGAATTATGAAAAAACAAATCATGAAACAATTAACGTTGTATGTAGTAATTGTAATGGTATTAATCTTAATACTTAATTTTTTTATTCAGAATAGGAGTGCGAAGAAGGGGTTTGAAACCCAAGCTGCAATCACTTTAGTTCAGATTGACAATATTATTGATGAAAATTATGCTGAATTAGAAGTGCTCACACAATCTTTACTAGAAACTTATGAAATACGTACATTGGCGGTAGCCTATATTGTGGAGCAATTAGAAGTAGATAGTTACTATGACTATGTAAAGATTGCAGATTTGCTCTCTATTGATGAGATTCACGTTTTTAATGAAGAGGGAGTGATTTATGAAGGTTCCGTACCCAAGTATTATGGATATAGCTTTGATTCCGGAGAACAGATGGCTTATTTCAAACCCTTATTAGAAGATAAAACGTTGATTATGACCCAAGATATCGTACCCAATACAGCAGAAAATAAATCAATGGTGTACATTGCAACCTGGACAAGTGATGGGGAGAAAATCGTTCAAATTGGGATTGAACCTGAACGGATTCTAGAAGAACAAGAGAAAAATGAACTAGACTACATCTTTGCAGCTATGCCTCTTGAATATGGAACGACTTTAATGGCAATTGACGCAGAAGAACTGGTGATTCTAGGAAGCACGGATCCATTATGGCTAGGAAAGAGTGCAATAGACATTGGATTTATTGGAGAAGATGAAGAGATTCCTACGAAGAGTTTCTATACAATGATAGATGGAGAACGCTACCTATGTATGGCAAGAGATACGGGAGATACCATTATTGTAGAAGCGCAGATAGCCTCTTTGGCGGTGAGTGATATTGCGGTTGATATGAGTTTAGTGCTAGTGTATTTGTTAGTTGCTACATGTTTACTCATATACTTGATTCTTCATATTATTGACAATAAGATATTAAGAAATATAGATGAATTAATTGGTAAGCTGACTCGGATTTCAGGTGGAAAGTTAGATACACAAGTGGATATTACCACATCCCCAGAATTTGAAAGCTTAAGTAAGAGCATTAATACCATGGTGGCCAACCTTTTAAATACAACTTCTAAATTATCAGGCGTATTAGAAGCTGCTGATGTTAAGATGGCAGTTTATGAATATCGAGCAGATATTGATCGTGTTTTAGCGACTAGTAGACTTGCAGAAATTCTTGGACTATCCCAAGCAGAGGGAAGAAGATTGCTTGCAAATAAATATTTACTCGCTACTAAAATCAATGAGATTAAGCGAAATGTATTAGATAAGGAACGAAAGATTTACTGTATTAAGGGTGATTCAGAGCGTTACGTTAGCATTGAAATGGATGATAGCAACGAATTAGATGCATATGGTGTAATTGTAGATGTTACAGATACCATCCTACTCCAAAAGAGGTTGGAACGTGAGCGTGATTATGATATGTTAACTGATTTATACAATCGTAGAGCTTTCGGTCGCGAACTTGATCTATTGTTTGGAAAGAACCGCTTTATGATTAAACAGGCAGTGTTGATTGCTTTTGATATGGATAATCTGAAAGTCATTAATGATAAGTATGGTCACTTGGGAGGCGACCTTGCCATTCAAGCTATGGCGAATATATTTAAAGCTATTGATACGGGCAATAAGATAGTGGCTCGTTTAGGTGGTGATGAATTCATGGCATTAATATATGGTGAAGAATCTCATGAGGAATTAGAACGACATCTGACGGAACTTAAGCTGAATGCAGATAATGCAGTTATTAATGTAGAAGGTGAACTGGTTGATGTACATTTCTCAGCAGGTTATGTATATTGCTCGGATCGAGATTATTCGTATTCAGGTCTTATGAGTCAGTCAGATGAGGCTCTTTATGAGGCGAAGAAATCAGGTAAAGCGAAGTTTTGTGAATACCAAGAGCAGTAGCAAGAAGGATTCATGTTGTATGGCATTACGAATAGCAATAGACAATCAATTAAGGCGAAACGAAGCACAAGCAACGTTTCGCTTAAAAAAAGGGAGAGCTAATGAATGTGATAGAGACCAACAAGTTGACCAAATCTTATGGGGAATCGCGAGGGATAGTTGAGTTAGATTTAACGGTACAAGAAGGGGAAATATTCGGTTTTATTGGACCAAATGGAGCGGGAAAATCAACTACCATACGAACTTTATTAGGCTTAATTCGGAAAACGAGTGGAGAAGCAACTGTTTTTGGAATGGACATTTGGACCCATAAGAAAGAGATTTTACAGAATGTAGGTTATCTTCCTAGTGAAGTATTTTATTATGATCATATGAGAGCCGTTGATTTATTGGAGTATTCAGCAAGTTTTTACAAGAAGGATTGTAAGAAACGTATGAAGGAATTAGCAGATGTGCTAGAGCTTGATTTATATAAGAAAATCAACAGTATGAGTCTTGGGAATAAGAAGAAAGTAGGAATTATACAAGGATTGCTACATTCACCCCGATTAATTATATTAGATGAGCCAACAAGTGGTTTAGATCCCCTCATACAGAAACGCTTTTTCCAAATGGTTCAAGAAGAAAACCAAGGCGGTGCAACTATTTTATTCTCATCGCATATATTAAGTGAAGTGCAGAAGATGTGTCACCGTGTTGCAATTATTAAAGAAGGGCGCATTATTGCAACACAAGAAATTGCTCAATTAAAGGAGAAATCCTTTAAGAAAGTAGTTGCACTCACTAAGGAAGAGATGAAAGATTTTAATCTGGAAGGTGCTACCGAATTAGAACAAGCTGGTCATACGTTACAATTTCTATTCAAAGGTGACTGTAATCAGTTGTTATCAAGTCTCAACCAATATGAACTACAAGATATCCAGATTACAGAGCCGGATTTAGAAGAAATATTTATGCATTATTATTCATAAAGGGGGATGAGTCAATGAATGTCTACTATTTTGAAGTGAAATCTCTTGCTAGATCATGTTTCATTTGGACTGCTAGTATTGTAATGGTATTCTATTCCTTTTTATTATTTGTATACCCTATTTTTGAGGATGGGATTGCAATTATGGAGGTCATGTTTGCCAATATGCCAGCAGAATTCATGCAGGCTTTTGGCCTAGAAGTTTCTAGCTTGCTTAATTATTCTGGGTTTTACGCCTTTGCCTTTCTATACTATTCTTTAATGGGAGCTATTATGGCAACTCATCTTTCGCTTACAGCTTTTGCAAGAGAGAAAGCAAATCAATGCGAAGAGTTTCTCTTTGTCAAACCAATGAATCGTTCTCGCTTGTTTTGGGCAAAATTAGCAAGTGTAGCAACTTGTGTACTATTTTGTAGTGTGTGCTATTTCTTATCTAGCATCCACGGTTTTGCAGAACATGGTGGACTAAGTCAAATGGGAGTATTAGTCAGTATAAGCTTGGGGCTACAACAGATTATCTTCTTGTGTATTGGAATGTTGGTTGGAGTGTGTAAGCAGAAAATACGCTTTATTAGTGGTCTTGCTGCTACCATTGGATTTTCTGCATTTTTAGTGCAGACAATTGTTAATTTGTTTGAGGAAGATATGTTCACCTATCTTTCCCCATTCCACTATTTTGCCCCATCTCTCGTCTTAGAACAGAACGGATATGGAGTGGGGTATATGGTGATTGCTTTGTGTATGGTACTAGGAAGTATTTTATTTAGCTACCAAAGATATACGAATGCTGATATTGCCATGGGGAAATAGGGCACAAGGAAGGAATTAGTGATAATATGAATATTGTAAAAGAAGAGTTGCGTGTGCAAATCAAACGTTTTCTCTATTGGACCATAGGATTAGGTGTACTTATTTTCGTGGGAACAGCAAAATTTCAAGGGATTAGCGGTGCAAATGGAGAAAGTATTGCAGAATTAATGTCCTACTATCCTAAGGTGCTACTAGCTATGTTAGGTATGCCCCAAGGTATTGATATAGGCACTCTAAGTGGATATCAGGGAATTCTAGCTTACTATTCTCTTATTTGTGTATGTATTTATGCTATTTTCCTAGGAAATGGGGTGATAGGTCGAGAGATGACAGACCAGACATACGAATTCCTCTTTACTAAGCCAAGGAGCAGGAGGTCTATTCTTGCATGGAAAATAATAGGTGCGGCTATTCCGCTCACGGCTTACTGCATCTTAAATTATTGGTTAACAAGAATGGCTCTTACCATGATTACCTCTGAAGAAATCATTACAAATCAAGTGGAATTATATGGGATTACTACGTATTTAATTGGACTTATTTTCTACGGATTTACCATTCTGTGTTCTACCATACTTGTGAAAAGTGAAAGAGCTTCCGTGATTTCTTTTGCTTTATTTTTTGTATCCTTTTTCTTAGGTGGAATCTACGATGTGGCAGAAGAGGCACACGTTTTAAGAATCTTTACACCACTTCGTTACTTCACTTATACGGAACTAGCCAGTAATAATCTACCAATAGAATACCTTGTAATTAGTCTGGCAATTCTTACCTTAAGCATAATATGTGCATTCCAATTCTTCCAAAAACGCGATTTATTGTAATAAAGATTACATTTTTTGTTAATAATGTACAATTAGGTGGCGATTTATGAAGGATAGTTGACGAATAGTACTGAATAAATTACACTGTGTTTATGGAAATAGGTCATAGATTGCGTTGCTGCAGGAATAAATGACGAGAGTGAATAGGAAGGGTATAGCAAATATGGGGTTATTTGATAAATTATTTCAATCCAAAGAAGAAGGATTATATGCACCAGTAAAGGGAGAGGTAGTGGCACTTTCTCAAGTGAGTGATCCAACATTTGGTCAAGGCATACTTGGCAAGGGAATTGCGGTGATACCACAAGATGATATGATCTGTGCGCCATGTAATGGAACGGTGGACATGGTATTTGATACGAAACATGCAGTTACATTACGTGGAGAAAGTGGTGTTGAGATTCTAATTCATGTTGGACTTGATACGGTACAATTAGCAGGAGAACATTTTACTGCGCATGTTAAGGCGGGAGATGTAGTACGAGCAGGGCAGTTATTAATTACTGCTGACCTTCAGGCATTGAAGGATAAGGGGTATGACATTATTACACCCATGGTAATCTGTAATACAGATGAATTTAAAGAAGTGATTTCTTATGAAAACAAGGGAGTTACCAAATCCCATGTAGTCATTGGTCTTGTGAAGTAAAGAGATAGAGTAGGCGAAATGGATGATAAGAAAGTCTTTTGGTATAGGTAGGGAGACATTGTGGGTCAATGTCTTATTATAGATTCTATATAAAGGAGGAAATAAAAATGATGAAATATTTACAAAAGCTAGGGAAGTCATTAATGCTTCCAGTTGCTACACTTCCAGTGGCAAGTATTTTAATGGGAATTGGGTATTGGATTGACCCTACTGGTTGGGGTGCTAACAGCATAATCGCATTATTATTAATTAAGTCTGGTGGAATTTTAATTGATAATATGGCTCTGTTATTTGCAGTTGGTGTTGCAGTGGGTATGTCTGTAGACCAAGAAGGTACATCGGGACTTGCAGGCCTTGTATCTTGGCTTACAATTACCACTATGCTTAGTTCAGAAGTTGTTGCAACGATTGTTGGAGGAGATGCAAATCCAGCTTTTGATAAAATCGCAACACAATTTGTTGGTATTTTAGCAGGTATTATTGGAGCAACTAGTTACAATAAGTTCCATAAAGTAAAGCTACATGATGCCTTGGGATTCTTTAATGGGCGCCGTTGTGTTGCAATTGTGTCGGTATTAGCCTCTTTAGTAGTATGTATTCCATTGTATTTTATCTGGCCAACGGTGTACGATGCATTGGTAACATTTGGTGAATGGATTCTTGGATTGGGCGCAGTTGGAGCAGGTATTTACGGTTTCTTAAATCGATTATTAATTCCAGTTGGTCTTCACCATGCACTGAACAGTGTATTCTGGTTTGATGTTGCGGGTGTAAATGATATTGGTAAGTTCTGGGGCAGTATCGATGGTGGAGTGTATGGAGAAACAGGGCAATATATGACCGGATTCTTCCCAATGATGATGTTTGGTCTTCCAGCAGCGGCACTTGCTATGTACCACACAGCAAAAACAAAGAACCGCAAAATTGTTGCAGGTATTTTAATGTCTGCGTCTTTATCATCATTTTTTACAGGAATTACAGAACCACTTGAATTTGCATTTATGTTCTTAGCACCAGGATTATACTTTATTCATGCAGTGCTAACAGGACTTTCTTGCTTTGTAGTTGCACTATTACCAACTCGTGCAGGATTTAACTTTAGTGCAGGTTTTGTAGATTGGTTCTTATCATTTAATGCACCATATGCACAGAATCCACTTTTATTAATTCCCATAGGTCTTGTAGTAGGTGTGATTTATTATGTTGTATTCCGTTTTGCTATTCAAACATTTGATCTTAAAACACCGGGTCGTGAAGACGATCAAGAAGCAGAGCAAGTACTTGTTCTTGGCAACAGAGACTATGCTGGACTTGCCAAAGAATTATTAGAAGGACTTGGGGGTGCAGATAATATTGCAACAGCAGAGAACTGTATTACACGTCTTCGTATTGAAGTAAAAGATCGTTTAGCAGTAGATGAGAAAAAGTTAAAAGCAACAGGAATAGCAGGTGTCATTCGTCCTGGTAAAAATAGTGTTCAGATTATTATTGGAACAAAAGTTCAATTTGTTGCAGATGAATTCAAGCGGTTGTTATAAAGTATAGAATTGTAGAGAAGTAGAATAAACATAACCAAAAGCGTTATCTTTTGTCCCACAGAAGATAGCGTTTTTCTATTGCAAGGCAGCCAAGTAGAAAGAATGGCAATTGTTATAAATGATTTGTATATAAGGGGGAAAGGTAGTATAATGAAACACAATGTAAAAAAGTAAAGTTAAAGAGAAAGTGATGATTGTTAAGATGATTAAGATGATTAATTTTGAATGTGATTATACAGAGGGAGCATATCCTAAGATTCTAGAGAAGATGATGGGAACCAATATGGAGCAAACAGTGGGATATGGGGTGGACCCTTACTGCGAAGAAGCAAAGAGACTTATTCAAAAAGAGTGTGGGGGCGAAGATGTAACGGTACACTTCTTGGTAGGTGGAACTCAGACCAATACAACTGTTATTGCAGCGTTGCTACGCCCACATCAAGGTGTCATAAGCGCAGATGCTGGTCATATTGCTTGCCATGAAGCAGGGGCAATCGAAGCCACAGGTCATAAAGTGATTACACTAGAATCAAGAGAAGGAAAGATTGTTGCAGATCAAATAAAAGGATATTACGAAGCACATTATGCAGATGGTTCTAGAGAACATATTGTCCAACCAGCCATGGTATATATTTCCAATCCTACCGAATATGGTACTTTGTACACGAAACAAGAACTAGAAGAGTTATCTGCAATCTGTAAGAAGTTGGGGTTATTATTTTACTTAGATGGTGCTAGGTTAGGTTATGGATTAACGGCAGAAGGGTATGATGTAACAATAGCAGACCTTGCAAAGCTAACAGACGTCTTTTATATCGGCGGAACCAAGCAAGGAGCACTTTTTGGGGAAGCAGTGGTCTTCGCACAACCATCTCACGCAAGAGACTTTCGCTATCTAATTAAGCAAAAGGGTGGAATGTTAGCAAAAGGAAGATTGCTTGGAATTCAATTTCAAGTATTATTTGAAGATGGAGCCTATTATACATTAGCCCGCCATGGGAATGAGATGGCAATGAAGTTAAAAGATGCATTTATTCAAAAAGGGTATACACTTCATATGGACACCATTACGAATCAGCAGTTTGTAGTGTTGGACGAACAACAATTGGAACGATTAAGTAAGAAGTATCTTTTTTCTCTTTGGGAGGCATTAGGCAATGGGAAAACAGTTGTAAGATTTTGCACAAGTTGGGCAACCAAGGAAGAGCATGTCAATCAATTGATTAATGACCTATAAGGAGTGAGAACGGAATGTTATCTTTTAAAAAGATTGGATCTATGATAATTATTATCTTGTCGATTATCTATATTATGTGCTTTGATGATACGAAAGTATATTTTTCTCTTCACACACTGATTTACTGGTTTACTGCTAATTTATTAATTATAGCACTTGTAAAATCAGGTCTAAGTGTGAAAGAAAAGGTAGTTGGCACTATTTTACAATTATTAATCTTGTGCTCTCATATTTATTTAGTGTTAATCTGTGATTGGAATTTTACGAATCGCTTAATTTCAGTATGCCTTTTCATTGCATCTTTTGGGTTAGATTATTACATTTTAAAGCGAGAGGATGTGCCATTTGTCTTTAGTGAGCTAAGTGAAGAATCCTTATCATTTGAAGATATTAAGAAGGTAAAAGAGTTACTATTGAAGAAATCAGAGACTTTTGAAGCAGTAGAAAAAGTCATAACACCTAAATTAATGAAAGAATTAATCCTAGATTTAAATCATGCAAGGCCCATTCGGTATGTTAATAAAAATAATTTAACAAAAGAATATTTAGAAGAGTTAGAATGTTCCATGGGAGATTCCTCTGTATATATTGTACTTTCTGATACCGGTAGTCCTGCAAGTGATGTAATTGGTTTGTTTACCCAAGCTCCTTATAACCATGCATCTATTTCTTTCGATCGGGAATTACACACTTTAATCAGTTACAATTGTGGACTTCGTGTAACACCACCGGGATTAAATGCAGAAATGTTGAATCATTTCTTCCGGAAAGAAGATGCTAGCATTCGGATTTATCGACTCCCAGTCACTCAGGAGCAGAAGAGAGGGATGATAGAACGTGTGAAAGAAATCAATGAAGAAGGCAGTGCCTATAACTTAATTGGATTGGCAACAAAACGAAGTGTGAGAGCAAATAGTATGTTTTGTTCCGAGTTCGTTTACAAGTTATTGTGTACTGTGGGAGCAGAGTACTTTACAAAACGGGCAGGTGAGATACAGCCATCTGATTTAATTGAACTAGATTACGATAGAAAGTTAGAATTTATCGAACGAATTGAATTGGCACTCCATTCGCCACAGAAATGAGAAAACTAGAGGGTTATGACACATGTAATTTGTAAAGTGTGCCAGAATACCTTGTAATGTCAGTTAATATTCTGTATAATGAGGTTATTGTATGATTTTTGCAGGTGGGAGCACAGTCGAAGAAAATGAAAGAACAATATATTAAGAAAAGTATTTATATAATTGTTACAATTTTGGCGTTAATGGTGGGAATTCCAATAATACTTATTTGTAGTCGTCTTGGCAATACGTTTACTTCTGGCGATTTATATGCGGAAGATGCCTATATGGATGCCTCTTCTTACCAGATATCGGAAAGCAAGCCATTATCCTTGTCAGGAGAGTGGAACTTATACAAAGGGATATTTTTTGATGTAAATTATGCGGAGATTCCAGATGGCTACGAGAGTAGTTCTATTCAATTACCAACGATGGATATTGATGAAACTCAAAAGGCACAAACATATCAACTATTTCTATCTTTGGATACATCCCAATGGGAAGAGGAAGAAGTCTACTTATCCATTCCTTTGGGGAATCTCTCTACCTGCGTCTATTTAAATGGTTACCGTTTGGAATACGTAGAGCCAGCAAATGCATGGTTGACCTTACGAAGTGAAAATATTTTATATGATTTAACTTCTTATTATGACGAAGAGTTGGAATATCAGGAGATTCTCATATCCGTACCAGAGGAACCAGTTCTTACCAATCTCTACAATCGTCATGTGAGTATCTCTACATATGATAATTATGTGGCGGAAGAAAAGGTAAAACATTCCTTGCAGTTATTTTTAATTGGAGCAATGCTTACTATTATTGTAGTAGGACTTTCTTACATGGTACTAGTGCCTTCTTATTCGATTCTAACGTTGATGAATTTATTTGATACTGCACTTATGCTACATCTTTTATTCAATATATCTACGATTCCCAATGTAGCACTTGCTACTATGACAAATGAAAATTGGGGCTGTTTTCTCTTCCGAAGATTTGATTTAGGTTTCTTAATGTTGGCAGGATTTTTTGGCTCAATGTTAGGAAAGGAAATCTTTGATCCAGATAATCAAGTGAATAAGATCTTTGGCAAGCCAATCTTGTATATCTATGCTATCTTAATAATTGTTTTAACGGCTTTTCCACAATTAATGAGTACAGGTATGGTGAGCCTATTACTGCTAGTAACGGTCTATGCATTTGCATGTGTGGTGGTTAGGTGTATGGTTACTAAGAAGAATGGTAAGATGGATGGATATGCCAAGTTTCATGTGGTGAAGACTGTATTCATAGGAGGGATTATGCTCTTAGATATTACTACCTTGAACTCGCCCGAACGCAACGGAGTCTTTCTTTTAAGTGCCTATATTATATTCTTCCTAGTACATTTGATTATTAAAGCTTATGAATATAGATTGCTTTTTGTTAATATAGAGCGAATGAATGAAGAGCTAGAGGAAACAGTGGAAGAGCGCACAAGAGAGCTTAGAATTGCCAATGAAGAGTTACGAGATATTAGTACCCAAGATGCTTTAACACGTTGTTACAATCGATTATACTTTGAAGAGGAATTTGATAGTACTATGCAGAAGCTACGAAATGGGGTTATTGAGACCTTCCATTTGTGTATGTTTGACTTAGATAAATTTAAATTGATCAACGATACTTACGGACATGCAGAAGGTGATGAGCAATTAGTTGAGGCAGTACAGATTACCATGTCTTACACGAATCCATCTATGGAATTTGCCAGAATTGGTGGTGAGGAATTTGCCATTTTATTTATCAATCAACAAGATGAAGAAGTCGTTCAAATAGTGAATGATATTAGAATAGAATTAGACATGCTAGCCAAGGAACGTCCTGAGCGAACAACAGGAAGCTTCGGTATTTATAAAGCAAACAGTGCTAGTGAAAACCGTGTTGTATACGCAAGTGCGGACAAGTGTCTCTATCATTCTAAGGAAAATGGAAGAAATCGCATTACTTATGATTTTGGAACAGGGATTCATATGGTTGAATAATTCCACACAATTCATATAGGAACGAAAATGTAATTAGATATGGAAAAGGGTGAAACATGAAAAAGATAAAGGAAGAGAATAAGAAGTTTATCCTGCATATTATATTTATATTATTTATTACGATTACCGTAGTTGCTGCATTTGAACAGTCTGTTTTGTCAGCGTATAACACCAATTATGCAACAAAGAGAAGCACCATAGAATATATTAATTCCACCACCCAGCGCTTGGTGAAAATGGAATTGTCAGGTACCTCTCAAAACGATGTGATGAACCATTTAAATGTAATGACAGCACAAATCTTACCAGATGAGGAATCAGATCGAACACCACTCGAATCCAATGAAGAATTTATCCGTTTAGCAAGAGAGCTAGATAATGATTTGCAACGGTTAGTAGAAGGGATTCAGGAGTTTGAAACCACAGGTAATTCTTATGAATTATTGTTTACTAGCGAGCGACATTATTATAATGCAACCAACCTCGCCTCTCTTGTATCGGAATATTCAGAGAAAATTACAACTCAATTGATTTTAGCAGAATCAACTATGTTGTTTGCAGTTGTTATGAGTTTCTTTGTATTATGGCAGATTGCTTTAATCAATCGTAAAATCTTACGAAGGAATGAAATGCGTACGAAGAAGCAAGTGGATATGGCAACTGGTGTGTACAATCGGTTACGGTGTTTAGAATTAATGAAACAGACTAAGCGTTTCCTAGACCGCAAATATCATACTATGATTGTGTTTGACGTGATGGGATTAAAAGAAATTAATGTAACAGGCGGACATCATATGGGAGATGATGTGGTTTATAATTTTGCTCAGGCATTATTAAAAGCTGCTGATTTGTTTGAACTAGAAATCTTTGTAGGGCGTTTTAGTGGGGATACTTTTCTAATCTATTATGCGGATAGTCAAGAGGTAGATGTTCATCTCTATAAGGAAAGTGTGGCCCATATTATAGATGAAACCAATAGAAATGTTAAGAATTATCACATTACATACCAAGTAGGTTGGTCTACTTTTTCTAAGAAGGAAGCATGGCATACGTTAGAAGAGTTGTATCAACGTGCCCATGCAAAGTTAATAGAGCAGAAACAAAACATGAATAAGTAATGGGAGGAAGACGGAATGAAACAACAAGGCAAGAATATTATGTGGAAGCGAATTGCGATTATCATTGGTATTATCATTGTATTTCTGGTCTATGTCATTCTACGTTTTGACTTAATGCCTCATGACAAAGATTATATTGACGGTAATGTGCTCAATGTTACATATCGTACTACATGGGAAGGCCCCAATGTAATCGTGTCACCGTGGGTTAACATGGATTTTAATACTATGATTATGTATCGGACTTTATTCTTAGCAGATGCTACTTTTACAGAAATCGAGAACGACCTAGCAGAGGATTACTTAATACTAGATGACGGATTGACTTACTCCATTACCTTAAAGGATGATGTGATATGGTCGGATGGAACACCACTTACGGTAGAAGACATTCGATTTAGCTTGGAAGCGATTTTATTAGCAGATGTTTCTAATGCAATTTATACCACAGCTTTTCTTAATATAGAAGGTGTGGAAGAATATCTTGAGAATCCAAGTGTAGGCATTTCGGGAGTGGAAACAAGTGAGGATACCATTATCATCCGCTTAGACAATGCATACCCTTCTATGTTACAAGTGTTGGCACAATTTGTGATCTTACCAGAGCATGTGCTAGCAGAGGAAGATTTAGAACATCTCTATGAGAATGAATACTGGAATTATCCTGTTGTAAGTGGCATGTATAAAGTGGGTGAAATCGATACAGGCAATACCATTACTTTTGTTAAAAATGAATATTATGTGGGACAAGAACCAAACATCGATACAGTTGTTTTACATGTTGACATACAAACTACAGAGTTAGATTTTATCTCCACTACAAGTATTACAGATATGATTAATTACCAAGCAATGCGTGGACGTACAGAATATCCAATTGATTTATTATTCTACCGTTATTTTGTATTTAACATGGAAGGAATTGATGGAAGTGAAAATGAGGCTATGCAAGATGTGCGAGTAAGGCAAGCAATTGCCTATGCCATTAATCAGGAAGATATTCTAGATGATGTTTATCTAAACGCTGGAAGCTTAATTGATTCTGGAGTGCCTAGATATTATGATACTTATAATGGGGTGGAGATGACCTATGACCCAGAGAAGGCAAAGGAATTATTAGCAGAAGCAGAATATGATTTTGATAGAGAATTGCGAATCGCATATTATTATCCGGATGATACAACACAGTATTTCCTTGACCGTGTTATGTCGGATTTAGAAGCAGTAGGATTTACCGTAGTGGCAGAATTTGCAACAAATGGTACCACAGAGCTTTTTGACACACGTGACTATGATATTGGATTAAAGGGGTTATCTGCATTTCAGATTAGTGAATGGTATGACGAATATCTAGCAACAGAAGTAAAGTTTAATATGATATTTCCAACAGATTCTGAATTTCATGATATAGTAGTGGATTATAATTCGGCTACTGATGAGTCTCAGAGTAATGCCTTACTAGGATTATTACAAGAATTAGAAGCAGAGTATATGTATAAGTTGCCATTATTTACACTTGGGGGAGCTGTATTTATCAATGAAGACCGAGTAGAAGTGCCAGATGACATTGTGTTTGCTAATCCATATTATCGTTATGATATGCAATTTGAAGAGTGGGAAATAAAAAAAGATTGAAATAATATGGAAAATAAGATAGAATAATGAATTGGTAATGTAGTGATAATAGATATATGGAGGAACCATGAAAAAAGTTATTTGCCTTATGTTAGGAATTACAATGATGCTATCCCTAGTGGGATGTACAAGCAATGATGCAACGGAAACAGTAGTTAATGATGATGGAATCACAGAAGTTGCCTCCATTGCCAAGGAAGATGTAATAGTAGGAGTAATTCATATTACAGACCCAGCAGAAGGTAGTGGATATACGTATACACACGATCTTGGAATTATTGGTATGCAAGAAGCCGTTGGATTAGAAGATAGCCAAATTATTCGTAAGAACAATATTGATGATGCAGATGCAACTGCTACAGAATCAGCAATTCGTGAATGTATCGAAGAAGGTGCAAATATTATATTTGCAACAAGCTTTAATTATATGGATGTGTGTGATGCCTTAGCAGATGAATACCCTGATGTTTATTTTTCACATGGAACAGGTTATAAGTCAAACGGTGTGAATTTCAATAATTATTTTGGACGTATTTATCAAGCAAGATATTTATCAGGAATTGCTGCAGGCCTTAAGACAGAATCCAATCAAATTGGTTATGTAGCAGCTATGGGTCAAGATAACTCAGAGGTTACAGGAGGAATTAATGCATTTGCAATGGGAGTCTACTCTGTCAATCCAGATGCAATTGTACAAGTGAAAGTAACAAATAGTTGGTTCGATCCAGAAGGAGAGTCACAAGCAGCAGAAGCATTAATTGGTATGGGTTGCGATGTGATTGCACAACATTGTGATACACCAAATCCACAAACAGCAGCAGAGAAAGCTGGTGTGTATGGCATTGGCTATAACTCAGATATGTCAAACGATGCACCAGGTGCAGTCTTAACATCTGTTATGTGGGATTGGTCTGTATATTATACAGAAGCAGTAAATAGTATTATTGATGGTACTTGGACAGGTGAGAATTATTATGGAAGTATGGCAGATGGATTAGTAAGTATTTCCGCTTTATCAGATTTATGTGCGGAAGGTACAGAAGAAGAAATTGCTAAGGCAACAGAGTTAATCTTATCTGGCGAGTGGGATGTATTTGATGGAGTGATTGAAACAAATGAAGGTACTACAGTAGGCGTTGAAGGGGAATCTATGTCAGATGCCGATATTACTGGTAATATGAAATGGTATTTTAAAAACGTAGTGGCTGAGTAGATTTATTTGCTTTACGCGGTACAATGCAGAATGTGGGCAGTCATAAGACTGCCTGCTTTTTTCTAATCATAATAAATAAATCAAAACCATAAATCAAAACATAAATCAAAACATAAAGCAAAACATAAATCAAATAGAAAAGATACTTCAAAGTGAGGAATAAAATGGCACATAAGATGGCAATTGAATGCAAGAAATTAACAAAGACTTTTGGCACAGTAGTTGCAAATGATCAAATCGATTTATCCCTTCATTACGGGGAAATCCTTGGGTTATTAGGTGAAAATGGTTCGGGTAAAACAACTCTAATGAATATGTTGTCTGGTATTTACCGTCCTGACCAAGGGTCCATCCTACTAGAGGGAGAAGAAGTATCCATTCAGTCTCCTAGTGATAGTATTGAGCTAGGGATTGGAATGATTCATCAACATTTTAAATTAGTAGATAGTTTTCTTGCTATGGATAATATTATTCTTGGAACAACAGGAAGGCGTGAATCACCCAAGAAACTAAGCAAAAAGATTCAAGAATTGTGTCAGTCTTTTGGATTGGAACTAGATCCTAACAAGCGAATATGTGACATGAGTGTCAGTGAAAAGCAAACGGTAGAGATTATGAAAGTACTTTACCGAGGCGCTAAGATATTGATTCTAGATGAACCTACAGCAGTATTAACCCCTAAGGAAACAGAACGGTTATTTTCCATTCTAAGAATTATGCGTGAAAAAGGTTGTGCCATTATTATTATTACTCATAAACTAAACGAAGTATTATCCATAAGTGATCGAGTAACGATTTTACGAAAAGGGAAAAGTGTGGCAACGGTCCAGACCAAAGAAAGCGATAGTAAAATATTAACTGAGCTGATGGTTGGAAGGCCAATTACTTTAGAAATAGAACGGACAGAACCAAAGAGTTTAGATACAATTTTAAAAGTAGTAGACTTAACAGTGATGAATCAAGATGGTGTGAAAGCACTTGATAATGTTTCATTTACCATAAGAAGAGGAGAAATCTTAGGAGTTGCAGGTGTAGCAGGTAGTGGACAGAAGGAATTATGCGAAGCAGTTGCAGGATTGTTGCCTATTACAGAAGGTGCCATTTTATACGAGAGAGAAGATATTATAGGCATGTCACCTAGTCAGATTATTGAAAAAGGAATTAGCATGAGCTTTGTACCAGAAGACCGATTGGGAATGGGATTAGTGGCTTCCATGGATATGACAGAAAATATGTTGCTAAAGTCTTATGGAACAGGAAAAGGCCCGCTGGTCAATCGAAAACCAGCTAGAGAACTTGCGCATAACCTAGTGGAGAAGTTGTCCATTGTAACTCCTAACATTCATACGCCAGTACGTCTTATGAGTGGAGGGAATGTGCAGAAAGTATTATTAGGACGGGAAATTGAATCGAAACCACACTTATTAATTACTGCTTATCCAGTACGTGGCTTAGATATTAACTCTTCCTACATGATTTACGATTTATTAAATGAGCAGAAGAAAGAAGATGTTGCCGTTATTTTTATTGGGGAAGATTTAGACGTATTATTACAGCTATCAGATGTGATTATGGTACTATGCGATGGAAAAATAGCTGGCATAGTAGATGGGAAAAAGGCAACAAAAGAGGAAATCGGTATGTTGATGACAGGGCAGGCAGAAGGAGAACATAAGAATGAAACAATCTAGTGATGCAAGAATAGGCCCTTTGATTAGAATTACTAAAAGGTCGGAATTGTCCAGACGAAGAATTATCTTACTGCGTGTGATTGCTTTTATGGCTGCATTAGTATGCGGAGGTGTTTTTGTAGCAGTGATTGGCTATAATCCTATACAAATATATGCGACGATTTTATCTGGTGCCTTTCGCAGTAGTATGGCCATTCAATCTACAGTAAAGCTTATGATTCCGTTGTTAATTACATCATTAGGTATTACATTAGCCTTTAAAA
Source organism: Eubacteriales bacterium (assembly GCA_044425575.1). Taxonomy (GTDB): domain Bacteria; phylum Bacillota; class Clostridia; order Lachnospirales; family Lachnospiraceae; genus JAWXVE01. The sequence continues at coordinate 28,096 of JAWXVE010000019.1, forward strand.
TGAAGTTTTGGAATATTGGAGCAGAGGGTCAGATGATTATGGGGGCTGTATTTGCTACTTATTTTGCACTCTTTCACTCCCATTGGAATCCAGCCTTACTAATCCTTGTTATGTTTGTAGCAGGAGCTGTTGGTGGCGGATTATGGGGATTGATTCCTGCATTTTTCAAAGTAAAGTATAATACCAATGAAACGTTATTCACCTTAATGCTCAACTATATTGCACTCCATATTGTGTCGTATTTACGAGATGGTCCTTGGATGGATCCAGAGTCTCAAGGATTTCCTAAGATTGCTCGCTTTGATTCGGCAGCAATGCTTCCTCAAGTGGCAGGTGTGCAAATTGGTTGGATTATTGGCTTGATATTAGTAGTCCTAGTATTTGTATATTTAAAATATACGAAGCAAGGATATGAGATTAGTGTAGTAGGGGAAAGCAAAGAAACAGCTCGCTATGCAGGAATGAATGTGCGAAAAGTTGTGTTACGAACCATGTTTATAAGTGGTGCTATTTGCGGATTGGCAGGTATGATTAAGGTAACTGGTTCCGATGCAACACTGACAACAGCAGTAGCGGGAGGAGTTGGTTTTACAGCCATTATTATTGCTTGGTTAGCACAGTTAAATCCTTTTGTCATATTAGTAGTTTCCATGTTATTTAGCGTATTAGAAAAAGGAAGTAGTGTAGTGCAATCTACCTATGGTTTGTCCACGAATTCGGCAGATGTATTACAGGGGATTATTCTATTCTTTATATTAGGTTGTGAATTTTTTATTCGGTTTCAATTTATATGGGGCAAAAAGAAAGGTGAGGTGTAGCAGTGAATACAGATTTATTCATACAATTTTTGATAGCTGCAATTGGTGCAGGAACACCCTTGTTATTCGGCACGGTAGGAGAAATCTTGTCAGAAAAGACAGGACACTTAAATCTTGGTGTAGAGGGAATGATGTCCATAGGTGCATGCGCAGGATTTATGTTTGGATATGTTACAGATAGTTTTGTCATTGCCATTCTAATGGCAGCAGTAGCAGGTGCTCTAAGTGCAGCTATTTACGCGGTGCTTACAGTCACCTTAATGGCAAATCAAAATGTAACAGGACTTACTCTCACCATATTTGGAGTGGGACTTGCCAATTTAATAGGGGTATTTATGTTAGAACGTTCTTCTGAAGGAACTTTAAAGTTACCATCTCAGATCAGTGGGGCTTTATTGGGAGTTCAAATACCGGGTTTCAGTCAAATCCCAATCATAGGACCTTTATTATTTTCCCACACACCATTCGTCTATTTAGGTGTATTCCTTGCCATTGTGGCACATATTTATCTATTCCATACAAAGAGTGGACTTCATGTGGAAGCGATTGGTGAGAATCCAGCAGCAGCAGATGCTGCAGGTATTTCGGTAACTAAGTGGAAGTACATTAATATTATTCTAGGTGGCGCAGTATGTGGAATTGGTGGTGCCTATTGTGCAATGGTCATTAATGGTGGAGTGTGGATTAGTGATAACGTAGGTGGACTTGGTTGGATTTCAGTAGCACTTGTAATTCTTGCCAATTGGAAACCAGCCAATGCAATTTGGGCCTCATTTTTCTTTGGAGCATTACGCATTTTGAAATATTACGCACCGAAGAGTATTCTTCCATTTCCCAATGCATTTTACGATATGTTACCGTTTCTCATTACAGCAATTGTACTTGTTGGTGCATCTATGATGAAAACAAAGAAAATACACTTGCCAGCAAGCCTAGGTATGAATTATTATAGAGAAGAACGATAAGAAGTGGAGGCCTCATGAAATTACTGAAAGAGAGAATTAGACAAGACGGTGTAGTAAAAAATGGACAAGTAGTAAAAGTAGATAGTTTTCTCAATCATCAAATGGATATTGAGTTATTTCAGGAAATGGGAAAAGAATGGAAACGATTATTTGCGGAGAAGAAAATCGACAAAATATTGACCATTGAATCTTCTGGTATTGGAATTGCTTGCATTGCTGCACAATATTTTCAAGTACCTGTTATCTTCGCCAAGAAAAGTCAAAGTATTAACTTAGACGGAGATGTGTACAGTGTACCAATTGAAAGTTTTACCCATGGAAGGATTTATCAAGTAATTGTTTCTAAGAAATTCTTAGGTAAAGATGATTGTGTGCTCATTATTGATGATTTTCTAGCAAATGGATGTGCGTTAGAAGGGTTAATTACCATAGTGGAAGAAGCCGGAGCAACTGTTTCTGGTATTGGAATTGCCATTGAAAAGGGGTGGCAAAAAGGTGGAACATTAATACGAGAAAAAGGGATTCAGCTAGAGAGCCTTGCAATTATAGAATCAGTAGACGAAACTACAGGAGAAATGATATTTCGAGTGTGAAAGGAAGCAGATGAAAGGGACGCAATTGCGAATGACGGCTGCACAACTAAATATTGATTGTTCCTATCATGAGATGAAAGAGTTACTAGAAGCATGTGAAAACCAAAAGAAAGCGGAGGAAGCTTGCATAGTAATTAAGAACTTGCATAGAAGGGAACAAGTCAAGCGTAGAAGAACTACATTCGTAGTGCTTGTTGTTATTTTTGTGTTGCTAGCTCTGCGCATGATTGGGCGTTCCAATAATACCTCGGGTCATATTTTGCCTACTCTTATGATGTTCTTAGTTCCCATTATTATAGTAGCTATTTACGGACGAAAATTAGCATTGGTAACACGCTATGAGAAGTTATCCATAGTAGGAACATTAATCTGCTTCACCTTTCATGTAATACCAATTTTATTGGCTATTTATTTGTGGACGGGACATGTGGGAATGTTAGCAGCTACGCTCTTGTACCAAGGGCATAATTACGCACACTTCTGGAATACCTTTCTTCTTATAATATCCGTTGTACCCGCTATGGTGATGATGATATGCCTTTATTTTTTATTTACGAGAGGTACTGCATATTATACATTATTTTGTATTTGGTATACGACATTTTGCTATGTATTAAATTACCGTGTGATTAATTCACGGGTGAGTGAAATGGCGGTATATAATAACTTTCTTAATTGGAATTTTCAAGGATATTTAATTGGGTGTGCTGTTGTGGCAATTGGCGGTGTGTTGTGTTATTACTACCCGAATAGAGAACGATAAGGAAATAAGAAGAGAACAATTTTAGCAGATTTTATTGATTGCTGCGACAATTGTTCTCTTTTTCGTTGTAAATCAGAGAAAATACCAATTATTACAAGAAAAATGTTGCAATTCATAGACTTAATGTGTGAAAAGTTATATAATGTAATTGTTTATGACTAGAAGAAAGTGGGGAGTTATTGGTGTTACAATGTGCAAACTGCGGGGGCATGTATGAATCGAATGATGCAAAATGTCCATACTGCGATTATATGAATTATGTTGGTGCGGAAGGAGAATATTTAGATAAGTTAGATTCTCTTGTTACAGACATGGGAGATGTTCAGCATGAGTCCAAGGAATCATACCATCGAGAGTCTAAGCGGACAATCATGAGTACCGTTGTGGTAGTGATTGTATTGCTTGTTTTTGTATCCTGCACTTCGTATCTTATTTATCGAATAGTAGAATCTTTTCAAGAACCAGCCTATACCGCAGATGAAATTTGGAACCATATTCTTGAGTGACATGACAGAGGAGGAAACAGCTCTTGTTGAACAATATCAAATAGAGCAGTATGAATTTTTACAAGATGGAGTAGGATTTAGTCAGGCAGAATTAGAGGAAATGGATCAGGTATCAAAGGAAGGCTCAGTCAATCTTTATAATTATTATTGGGAAATAGCAAGAGCAAAGGTGGAATAACCATATGGTAAAATGTAAGCACTGTGGTAGTCAATTAAATATAGAATTAGAATATTGTACATTTTGCAAGGCGGAAAACCCATACTTCAAGAAACACAGAGAAGATATGGAGGCTTATCAAGAAGAATTTGATGATGCACTTACAAAAGTTCATGCACATACTAGAAAAATGACAAGAATCACAAGTTCAGTGATTATTATTTCAGTGCTAATCGTATTAAATATATGTGTTTTCACCGTAAATAACTACTCCTATCAAATACAAACTGCTATCAATCGAACAATAGCGGAGATGAATAGTGAGCATCATCGTGAGCAATTATTGGCTTATGAAGCAGAAGAAGAATTTTTCACACTCAGTACATATTATTACGATAATAGTCTATACCGCGTAGAAGAATTAAAAGAATTTGATGTGTTAATGAATGTGATTCAATTTCATGAATTTATTTTTAATGCAGTAACGAGTGCATATGTGAATGGGGAGGGACTTAGCGCCTCAGAGATTAGCGGCATTGCTTGGTATATAGAAGAACTATATGACAGTATGGAATACTCAGAATATGAAGCACCAGAAGCTTATGACCAGATTCACATGAATGCAATGGAGAAGATTATAGAAGATACAGAGGCGTTATTATTGACCTATACACCTCTTGCAGAAGAGGATGTGGAGCAACTAGATACATATGATGAAATTCAGTTAATTGTCTTGTTAAGCGGTGGTTCTAATTAATAGAGACTGTTCACACGTCAATTGGTAATGTTGCAATGGTGTTCTAGGATTCAAAGGTGCTAGACGCTTAGAAAGGAATTGATAATTAGCATGAAGGAACAATTTAAAAAGATAATACAAGTGCCATGGAATGTGGCAATCTTGATATTGACCATTATACTTGTAATCCAGTTGGTATTGACCACAGTAGCTTTTATAGACCTACACTCTGATTTTAATATTTCCTATAGTGAGGAGACATATTTATGGAATGTTAAGGAGGCAAATTATATAGCCCTTTTGTACAAAATAAACAATTTTGACTTTGACAAATTTGAGAATAACGCTAATGTAATGGAATGTTATTATATAGGGAAATATTATGAGTCAGCAATTTATTATCATGCATATGATCCGGACAGCGAAAGGGGTAAGTATTACGCCAACAAGCTAGAGGAATATAGTGAACACGTGGTTACATTCGCTTATACACTTGATGAAATCAATGAGTTATTTGATATTCCATAGCCAGATGAGAGAGTCGATATTACTATTAGAAAGAGATGGATGATTAGAATGATACGAAGATTAAAGATTGGTCTTGTATGTGTTATGTTTCTTATGACGGGTTGCATTGGAGGAGGTAGCACTGGTACAATTTCCAATTCTGGAGAAGTAGTCCAAGTTACTTTTTGGCATTATTACTCAGGTGATACCAAGTCCCAGATGGATTTAATCATAGAAGAATTCAACAAGACCATTGGACTGGAAAAAGGAATTGAGGTAACAGGGTATGCAAGCGATAGCATTACACAATTAGAAAATGATGTATTAGAATCAGCACTGGGTGTTGTATATGCAAGTGAAATGCCAGATGTATTCCTATCATATGAGGACAAGGCATTGGAATTAAATGAGCTTGGAGCCATTATAGATTTCAATGAATATTTAACACCAGAAGAACTTAGTGTGATTGAACCAGCCTTTTTAGAAGAAGGTCAATTCAATGAAATACAAGGGATTCTTCCCTTTGTGAAAAGTACAGAATTACTCATGCTTAATGATACAGCTTGGCAAGAGTTTGCATCTGTTAGTGGCAGAACATACGATGACCTTCTCACTTGGGAAGGAATTGAAGAAGTTTCACAAGAATATTATGAGTATACAGAAGGCAAATCATTTTTTGGTATTGACTCCCTTGAGAACTTTGTGGTAGTTGCAAGCAAAGGATTTGGTGTAGAGATTTTTCAGGGAGAGTCTCAGGAAACAGTTTTAGATGATGAAGCTTTATATAAGATATTTGCCTACTATGTTGAGAACTATGCTTTGAGTTATGTGATGCAAGAAGCGCAATTTCGTTCAGATGATATACGAATTGGGAATATTATTGCTTATGTAGGTTCATCAGCAAGTGCCATGTATTTCCCTACATGGATTGAAACAGAGGAGGGAACACAAGAAATTTCTTTGAAGGTGTTGCCATACCCTGCCTTTGAAGGCACGACTCCATATGCATTAAGTCAGGGGGCAGGACTTGTCATTAGCGAATCAAATGAGGAACAAGAAGCAGCAGCGGTTGAATTTGTTAAGTTCCTTATGGAGAGAAATATTTCCTTTGCTTTGCAAACATCTTATATTCCCGTAGCATCATCCTACTATG
>JAWXVE010000020.1:0-34202 GCA_044425575.1 Eubacteriales bacterium
AAACAATAGAACCAACTAGCAAGATAGAGTCAATTCAAACAATAGAACCAACTAGCAAGATAGAGTCAATTCATACAATAGAACCAACTAGCAAGATAGAGTCAATTCGTACAATAGAAGCAATTAGCAAGATAGAATCAATTAGCACAATAGAAGCAGCTAGTAAGATAGAACCATTTAGTCAAATAGGGCTATCTAATGAAGTGGAAGTATTAAGACAGGTGGAAACTTCAAGTAGTATGGAAGGATTGGGACCCGTACACTTAGAGCATCTAAGTCAAGTGGAAGTGCCTCTAGAACAACAGACCCAAGTACAACAGACCCAAGCACAACAGACCAAAGCACAACAGACCCAAGCACAACAGACCCAAGCACAACAGACCAAAGTACAACAGATTCAAGTGCAACAGACCAATCAGTCTCTCATACAGAGGCAAGGTGACATAGAGATTCCACATGCCATACGGGAGGTAATCAATCTTACCCACGTATCACTTCATGAGACAGTACTAGTGAAGCAGTCCATGTTTCAAGAGCAAATGAAGGCAAGGCAAGATTTCTATACGAGAGAACATTCCTATGTGCCAGTACAAGCTCAATTAGCAAGTGAGAATAGGCAAGCTATTGAGATACAAGTGAAGCAAGTAACTAAGCTTCATGAACAGGGAACAAGGGTAGATGTACACACATTAGTTGGGACTACCATGAAGTCCATAGAACGCCTTGTACAAAGCAGTGATTATGATATACAAGAACGACAATTAGTTCAGACCAAGTTGCAAAAGGTGACCTTCCAATATCTTACTAATGAAATTACAAGGAGCGAATTTCAGACACAATATATGGGACAAGTCAATCAATACCAAGACAGACTTCGTGTGATGCACCAAGTAGAGGCTAGTCGAGACCAACGGGAGAAGATTCGGCATATTCGAGAAGTTGAGAAGGTCTCCAGTCATTCCGTCCAATTTATGGAGGCAGTTCCATTGTTGTATGAAAGTGTGCGTCAATTAAATAGCTCAGAACCAGTAGAGCAAGTATCCACTCATACCACTCAAACAACGAGTGAGCAAGTAGCCACACCACAAGATATTACCTTCCATAAGACCACCACTAAGAAAGTGACTGTGGAACAAGACCATATGGAGGAAGTTATTCAGAAGAAGGCACAGGAATTCTCTCCTAAGGAGAAAGAATATATTATTCAAACAGTGGAGCAATCCGTAGATAGTAGTATTGCAAAGTTATCCAAGCAAGTCTACCGCAAGCTAGAAGATACGTTGAAGAAAGAGCGTAGTAGAAGGGGGTTATAATACATGGCAGAATTAACTAGTACCGATAAGAGTCGAAACAGCCTAATCTTTCAAAATGGTCCATTAGAAAAGGCCAAAATTAAAATACTAGAAGATGGATCGGAAAAGCACACCATTCCAGTGCAATTTAATCCAAACCAGTACAGCATATCCAGAACCATGACTCATAAGCCTACCTATGGAACAAATAGTACTAAGGAACCAGAAAATGTAACGACAGTACGAGATGAGTTAGCCAACTTGTCTGTATCTCTTGTGTTAGATTCAGCCACACCTATGTCCTTAGCATCTTTTAGTGACAGTGACCGTACCAAGGTGGAAAGCAATGAATTAACTGATATTATTGGAATGTTTTCAGCCTTAATGAAATTCGACTTTGAAGAACATACTGCCTATACCGTTATGTTTGAATGGGGTTCACTTCATTTTGTGGGCAAAATCGCCAGTATGAATATTAATTATACCATGTTTAATCGCAACGGAATTCCAGTGCGTGCCAAAGTGGATATGACCATTTCAGGTGAGGATAATGAGATTCTAAAGCAAACAAAGAGTAATCCATTTGAATCGCCAGACCGTACAAAATACCGTACACTAGGTCCAGCAGATGAATTGTGGATGATTGCACAAAATGAATATAGTGATCCTTCTAAATGGAGGGAAATTGCCGTGGAGAATGGAATCTTAAATCCAAGGCAGATGGATAAGAGTAAAATGTTAAAGGTTCCAGCAATCTAGAGTAAGGAGCAGTGCACGTATATGATTGATTTAATGAGCGTTACTACTAGTTGTAGCGACTTAGAAACCAAATATGAGAAATTTGCAGCACCCACTGTTGAAGTGGAAGTTGCCTCTACGAAATTAGTATCTAGTACACAGCTTATTATTAAAGATGTGGAGGTGGAGCTAACTAGCGGATACGAAGCCAGTGGAGCAACCTTTACCGTTGTAAATGCGTATGAACAGAAGAACTCAGACTTTAGTTCTGATATTAATAAAGTTCAATTGGGAGAAAGTGTAAGTATATCTCTTGGATATATTACTACAGAAGAAGTATTTAGCGGATACGTAAGCCGTATTGATTACCAAATCGCCCGTACCGGTGATGTGTCTGCAGTTCGCGTAGAATGTATGGATGCCAAAGGAATGCTTATGAAGAATCGGCGCTTGGAAATGTTTGAGAAGAAAACACCAGGTTCTTTAATTAAGCAAATATTAGGGGAAAAGCCAGTAGCTGATTACCTAGACGGCATGGATATTACAGAAGGCAATGAAGAGGAAATTGCACTTCGTGCCAGTATGTTAACGGATTATGAGATTATTGTAGAACAAGCCAAGAAGCATGGATATGAATTCTTCATTATACAAGGGAAAGCCCATTATGCAAAGCGAGAATCAGTGTCTTCTTCGATTATGACTTTAACTCCAATGGATTTACTATATTCTGCTAGATTAATTCTAGATTCTCAGAAATTAGTGAAAACAGTAGAAGTTCGTTCTATTGATGGGAATAGTGGAGAACTAGTAACAGGAGAAGGAACCATATCGGGGACCTTTAGTTCTAGTAGTTCTGGTAATAAAATGTTGGGAACATCCAAACAAGTATTTTATGAAGCAGGTGTAGTAGACAATGCAGAAGCAGTTGCAAGGGCTACCGCAAGAGTAGAAGCCATGGCAGCCACTTTTGGAGAAATTGAATGCGAATGTGTGGGGATTCCGGAAATCGGACCAGCTAGATTCATTGAATTAGACCGTGTGTCCGAAGTAATGAACAAGAAGTATTATATTACCTATGTGAAGCACACCATAGGGGAAAATGGATTTACCACAACATTTAAGGGAGGTCTAAAGAGCCTATGAATTCCATTACGGATTTACTATATAGTAATAATGAACAATACGATGGACAGAAAGTTCCAGGCTTTGTCCAAGGAGTTGTAATAGAGAATAATAATAAAGAGTATATGGGAATGGTGAAGGTTGAATTCACTGTATGGGAGAATGGCAAGAACATATGTGAATGGGTGCGACTTATGAGTCCTTACACAGGTGCAACCTATGCTCATTATCTCGTTCCGGAAATCGATGAAATTGTGTTAGTAGGATTTATTGGTGGTAGCTTAAAGCGACCATTTGTACTAGGGAGTCTATACCCAGCTGATGCACAGATTGTAAAGGATAGTTTTCAAGAGAATAATTACTTAAAAGTCTTGAAGACCAAGGCGGGAACAGATATTACCATTAATGATGAAGATAGTAAGCAAAGCGTATCCGTTACTACGCCAAAAGGTGCTAAGATAGTAATCGAAGATGAAAAGGAAACGTGTACTATTTCAGACGAGGGAGCGAAGAATTCACTTGTCATTGATTTTAAAAGTGGAGAGATTACCTTAACGGCTGATAAGAAAATCACCTTATCGGCAGGAAGTGCAGAATTCGTCTTAGATGGTAGTGGCAATACGTGTACCGCCAAGTCAAAGGATATTAATCTAGAAGCTACTGGAAATGTAACGGTAAAAGCAACGAGTAATGCCACTATTGAAGGAACGAGTAAAGCTGAATTAAAAGGGATGACCGCATCGGTAAGTGGTACGCAACAAAGTGAGCTAAAAGGTTCTCTGCAAACTACTATTTCTGGTGGTATTGTAAAAATCAACTAAGAAGGTGATGGAATATGAACGAAGCAAAGAGTTTTCTAGGAAAAGGATTTTCCTTTCCACCCCAAGTAGACACTTCTACAGGGCGTTTTGTTATGGTGGAAAATGAAGAAGATATTAAACAATCCATTTGCATTATTATACAAACCAATCTTAAAGAGCGTGCTATGCTTCCTAAGTTTGGCTGTAATATGCAACAGTATATTTATGAATTGCCAGATAGTTCTTTTGAATATACCATATGCAATACGGTAGAAATGGCATTAGTTCAGTGGGAATCAAGAATTCGTAATATAACAGTTACTCTGGATAAGAAAGAGCTCCGCAATGGAATTGTATACTTTAACATTAATTATTATGTACGTGCAACGAACAACCCAAATAACTTAGTATTTCCATATTATCTGGAAGAGGGAATTGGAGATTAGGTTAAAAAATAAAATTTTTTAACCAGCAATTTGTACCTTACGGTCCAAAGTTGCCAGACTGTTGGAAAGGGAACGATATTATTATGAGCCAGTATAACACTTATTCAAAATTAAATAACTTAATGGCATCTTATGTACCAGAATTTAATTATCAGGAAGAAAGCCAAGAACCAGGATGTGTGCTCACGTCTCTTTGTGGGGATATGATTGAGGAAAGTGCAAAGCGATACGATCATGTTATTCATAAGCATAAATTACAGTATCTGAACTTATTTGAGAATTTAAGAGAGGAACCTGTTTCTTCCTCCAAAGGGTATGTGCAATTTGAGCCAATTACTGGTTATGAAGGTGATATTTTAGTGCCTGAACACACCACGGTACTTGCCAATGTAGCAGATGTGGGAGAAATCTTATACCATACCAAGCATGACCTTGCAGTGACCATTGCAAAGCCTCAAGTGATTGTGAATACAGACCGAGAGAAAGACGTAGTGGTACGTCACTTAATTGACCAGAAGGAGCCGGAGCCGTTTATGGCTTTTTCCATAGCAGGTCATAATGAATCGGATCATACATTATACCTTGGGTACGAGAGTCTTTTTGATGTACAAACTTCCCTTGATTTTCGTGTGTATATTACGGCACATAATCAGGAACTATTCCAGCAATCCATGGAATTATTATTATCAAGTCAAGTACAGTGGAGTATACAAGATGATGAGGAAGAGGCTTGCATACTATTTGATGTAATAGAGCGAGATGGAGATTCCATACATTTTGTAAAGTATGATTACCAACCAAAGAAAAGCGTGGTGGAAGGAAAAGAAGCATATTATATTGTCTTAGAAGTGGTAGAAGGTTGCCCAGAAGTGCCTATTGAAACCATTTCCATAAGCCTTAGTAAGCAAACCATTAGCCCAGAAGAAATCTATGTGAACCAAGTGTATGAAGATGCCAATGCCAGAGCTATCTATCCATTTGGCAAGCCACTAGGCTTATATAATGAATTTGCAATGGAACAACCGGAAGTATTTGCCAGAAGTGGTGCGAAAATCGATTTAGAATTCCAATTGCAGTATGAACTTCACGAAGAACTTATTGAAGTCCATGAAGTAGATTTAGAATACAAGACAATTATGAAACGTCCCCAAAAGTCAACAGTGGTAAAATCTCTAGAAGTGGCTGCCGATACAGTCATCTGGGAATATTTAAGCGAAACAGGATGGAAACATCTTATGAAAGAAGAGAGTATTACAAGCTTATTTAATGGTAAGTCAGAGGGGCTTATTAAGTTATCCTTTGTGTGTCCAAGTGATATAGCACCTATTGAAAATGGGGCCAATCAAGGTAGAATACGTGCAAGATTAATGCGTGCAGAGAACATCTATAAAATGCCAGCTGTGTATTCTTGCCCTATGATTTCTGAGATTAAGTTTGCCTATTCTTATGAGGATGATAAACAGTTTCCGGATTATGCCTGTGCTAAGAATTGCTTTGAATTAACAGATATAACAGATGCACTTCAAGTGGAAGATACCATTACGTTATTCTACAAAACACAGCAGGAAGGCAGATGTATGTATATGGGCTTTGATTATTCCATTGCAGGTATGCCAACTTCTATTTATTTTGACTTAGACAATGCCAGCGATGTGCAGGTGGAATTTGAGTTAGAGTACTCTACCAAGAATGGATTTAGAAGAATGCGAGCAGATGATGCAACAGGTGGTTTTGCTGGTTCAGGAACGATGCTCCTATTAATTCCTAGAGATATGGAGAAAATGCAAGTCTACGGCAATCATGGATACTATATTCGTTTTATTGCCAAGAATCAAGAATTGCAGGAATATCGTTTGCCTAAAATTGCAGGAATCTATATGAATATGGCAAAAGTGGCCAATGAAAGTAAAATAGAAGAAGTATTTTACCTAGATAACTTTGAAGAGACAGTGGATTTTCGGTTAAAAAATATAAATTTATTAGAATTACGATTATGGGTACAAGAAATAATCGATCAACACTCTGTGTGGGTATTATGGAATCGCCAAGAAGGATTCACAGGTAAGGCAAGGTCTTATGAAGTAGACTTGGCAGCAGGTACCATTCATATGGATAAGATTGCTCTATGCAGTGCATCTATTGACCAAGCAGGTCCTCATATTAAGGTAGTCTATAGTACCTATACGGGTTCTAAGGCCAATGTACCAGCAGGTGCTATTTATACACTACAAAATTCTATACGTTATATTAGTAGTATTATTAATCCCTTCCCAATGTATGGAGGGTACGACGGTTATACAGAAGATAGTGCAGCCATGTTAACGGCCAATCTATTGCGCACTAGAAATCGTGCCGTTACTGCGAAAGATTTTGAAGATATGATTGCTCAGAAATCTTTTGGGGTAAGAAGGGTGAAGTGTGTAAGCAATGTGGACCATTTAGGTAATCTGAATAAGGGCACCACTACCATTGCCATCTTAATCGATGAGTATGCAAAAGGAGTTCATATTTTTACAGAAATGAAGGAAGGAATCAGAGAGCAATTATTAGAAAGTAGTAATATTGTGCCATTAGGAAAGCGGTTGATTCTATCCCAACCATACTTTATTAAGTTAAATGTTAGTCTATGGATTGAGAAGAAGAATATGGAACAAGCCTATGACCTACAGAATAAGGCAACCCAGTTGATTACAGACTTTATTAATCCACTAACAGGTGGAGCAGATGGACTTGGATGGCAGATTGGAGAATTTCCAAGGGCTAGTCAAATCGTAGCTTATTTGCGGACTAATATATGGGATTGTAACATTGAGAAAATCATTATGACTGCATTTATGGATGGGAAAGAAGTAGATGTACGTGATGAATTTTATCATGCAAACTTAAACCCATTTATTATGGCAGTTAGCGGTGAGCATATTATATACATTGACATAACCAAATCATAGTATGTAGCAGAATGGAGAGAAGATATGTTAAAAGTTCCTCAGTTAGATGACGTTTCCTATGACCAACTAGTGCAACGTGCAATTAATAAAATACCGACTAAGACCACTCAGTGGACTGATTTTAATGCACATGACCCTGGGATTACAATTTTGCAGACTTATGCATGGCTTGTGGATATGTTGAATTACTATATGAATGCAACAGGTGATGTACATATTTTAAAGTATTTGAAATTGTTAGGAGTTGAGCGCAAGAAGGCTTGTAAAGCAACTGCTCATCTTCGGGTTCAGGAGCAAGATACTCATGTTTTTATTCCAGAAGGAACGAAAGTATATGGTGGTGATATTTGTTTTGAATTTCAACAGACTTATTTATTTGATACAAATCCACTGATTTCCTACTTGAACGAAGTAGATGGAAGAGCTATTGATTTAACACCATTTATTGGAGAAGAGCATGATTGTGCCCATATGTTTGGAAGAGAATTTCAAGAAAATGCTACTCTTTACTTTGGATTTCAGCATCAATTACGCTCCACTACAGTGGTGTATTTTCAGGTGGAAGAATACGAAGCAAGGGGAACATTCGGAGAAGATTTTCGATTCTGCCCATTAAAGTGGCAGTATTATGGAAAGGGAGGATGGAGAGATTTTCTATCCGTAGAAGATCAAACCAGTGGTTTCCTAAAAAGTGGTCTTATTACATTTCGATTAGACTGGGAAATGGAACCTTATAAACACCCTCAAGTTGATTTATCTGTGACACCTTATACCATACGATGTGTATTAGAAGAAAATGGATATGATCTTTTACCAAAATTACAACATGTTTATACCAATCCTATGATGGTGATTCAGCAAGATACCGTATGTAGTGCAGAAGAATTTATCTACAATGGAGAGGATAATATTCCCATTCATAGGGATATGCGAACAAATGACTACTTAATCGTTGGAATTGAACGAAATGGCAAGTATGAAGTGGGTTACGAGTACGAGAAAAGCCCTGTAGACTTGTGTTCCATTGAGGTATATTTAAAGAAAAAAGGATTTATCTCATTTGACGGATACGAAAGAGTTCCTGCTGGAACGAAAGTGCAATTATTGCGTATGAAAGAAGAGTTCTTATTGGATAGTAAGCTTGGCATTACCAATGGATGTTGCAATCAACGACTTACTTTCGATTATGCTCAGGCCCATGAAATTGCAGAAATTGGAGTTACCTTATGGAGTGAAACGAAAGAAGGCGTACTCTGTTATGAAGTGTGGAATTACGTAGAACTATTAGAAGCATGTGATTACATGGAACGAGTATTTACCTATGACTTCGAGACGAATCAGGTCATCTTTGGGGATGGCATTCATGGAGCAGTTCCAGATCAGGACTTACAAGTATCGGTTACGCACTTAGTCTTGAGCAAATACGAAAATGGAAATGCAATGCCAGAAGAGATTAACCGATGGGAAGAAGAGCGATTCGGTTGTACGGTGAAGAATCCAAACGCAGCAGATGGAGGGCAAAGCAAGGCCACGATTCCAGAGATGTTAGAATCTTTACGGGAAGTGCTTTTTCACCAAAATCGCATGGTATCAGAGGAAGATTATAAGGATGTTGTAAAGAGTACACCAGCACTTCTCATTGAAGAAGTACAAGTAGTAAATGGAAAGCGCTATGGTGAAATTCATAAAATCCAAGGGGAAGAACAAACGGTTTATCTTGTGATTAAGCAAACGGCCGATACAATGCGCCCACCATTAAGTCCTTATTATAAAAAGTTGATTCAGGGCTATATAGAATCCTATCGCTTGATTAATACAAAAGTAGTTCTAGTATCTCCTAATTATGTGGGAGTGGAAGTATATGGAAAGATTCACTTAACGAATCCATTAGAGCAGGAAGAGATTCTAGAATTTATTCGATGCCAAGTAGTAGGTAATGGTGACAAAGTGGAATTTGGCAAAGAAATTATCTTAGGGAAAATCTTTACCAAGTTAGAGATCTTTAGCACAGTACGTAAGGTAGAACAATTGTCCTTAGAAAGAATTGGCAACGGTGCCATTAAGAATAGTCGTGGGGATTTGGTCTTATACGAAGATGCAATTCCTTATATTAGTATGATGCAGATTGAATTCGTGTAACCATTGAGTGGGTATTAGATGAGACAGAAGATGTCCAACCTGCACTTTGAGAAAGGGATGAATATTACAATGCAACGAGAAGAAAAGAAGAAGAATTATTATAGACTAGGATTGCAAGGTGGACGTTTAGAACGGATGGTGTTAACCGAGGACTTTCGTTTGTCTGGCAACGGTGGTGGCACATTTTATTATTTAGCTCCAGTCTTTGATACACAAGAGATGGGGGAAAGCTTTCACCGATTTTGCTTAGAGGGAGAGTTTTATCAGTGCAAACGTAATGTGCTAGTAGCAGCTACAGATCGAGATTTGCGAGATGTACTAGAAGACGAATCCGTATCCTTTTTAGAGATTAGTGAAGTGATGATGACTTGCGATTATAAACGTAGAGTGAATCAAGATGATTTTCTCTTACACGAATTAACAGGACGGTACTTGTGGATTCTAGTTACCGTAACAGCAGCACAATTAGATAGCAAGTTTGTCATAGAAGGTTTTTCAGCAGTATTTCCAAAGAGCAGTTTTATTGAATACCTTCCAGAGCTTTACCAGAATGAGAAAGATACCTTCTTTTATCGCTATATGGCAGCACTACAAAGTCTTTACGTTGATTTAGAAGAAGAGGTAAAGATGATTCCAAATTACTTAGATTACCATATGACAAGTGATGAAAATGTAACGGCTTTATCCGCTTGGGTTGGATTGCAGGGAGAACACATTTTATATACACCGGATCAGCTGAGAAGTATATTGGATGATTTAGGGCAGATTCAATCGGGAAAAGGCACTATTCGTGTATTGCAGAAGATTTTGCAGTTGATGACTGGAAAAGAAGTCACCATTGTGGAATATTTTAAGCGTAATGATTGGATGAAGTATAGTGATTTAAAGGAAGAGTTTGATATTTTATATGGTTCTGATCCCGAGATATTTACCTGTATGCTAGACTTTACTAAGGATGGAAAAGAAGAAATACCAAACGTATCAAGTATGATGAAGCTCATTGACCAATTGATTCCTTTTGGGTTACAATATAACTTAGTATTCTTACAAGAAACATACAATATGGATATGCATTGCTATTTAGATGTGAATAGTCATCTATCCACACCAGCAAGTGCAGATACTACAGGATTTGTATTAGGAGGTAATTATGTGTTAGCATAAGTACGTGGAGGATGAGTTATGATTCGATTAGTTGGTACCTTTCAAAGTTCATACAAGAAGAAGCCGGTATATTATTATATCTACAAGCCAGATGGACCTATACGTGCAATTGTGCAATTATCACATGGCATGTGTGAGCATGTGGGACGGTATGAAGAATTTGCACGCTTTTTAACAGAGCGAGGGATTTTATTGTGTGGACATGACCATTTAGGTCATGGGAATACAGGTCGAGTAAATGGTGAAATGGGATTTTTTGCAGAAAAAGGTGGGTACCGCTATTTGGTAAAAGACCTTTACTTTTGCACTCGCATTATCCAAGCAAAGTATCCGAATATTCCATATTTTCTAATGGGGCATAGTATGGGTTCCTTTATTGCAAGAGCCTATTTATCCAAGCATGCATCTCATCTTACAGGTTGTATTCTGTCGGGAACAAGTGGGCGAAATCGTCTCAGTAGTGTGGCGGTTACAATGGCGGATGTAATTGCTAAGGCAAAAGGACAGCACTTTCGTAGTAAATACTTATACCAGTTAGCGATTGGTGCTTATAACAATGGATTTGAAGGAAAGACCAATTGTGAATGGCTTACAAGAGATAAGGCAATCCAGGAAGCGTACCTACTAGATGAATGGTGCCAATTTAAGTTTACTGCCGCAGCCTATCGCGATGTATTTACCTTAGTGAATATGATTAATCGTGTGGAGTGGTATCACTCTTTTCCAAGTAAGCTTCCCCTCTACATTATGAGCGGAGCACAAGACCCAGTAGGACTCAAAGGCGTTACCATTAAGCAATTATATTATGAGCTCTTAATGCGTGGACATCGCAATGTGACCATGCGTTTATATGAAGGGGCTAGACATGAATTATTAAATGAAACCAATCGGGAAGAAGTGAGTGAATCCTTATATGAATGGATTACGACTTGTATTATGTGAGAGGTTCTTAATCTATATTTATAGCAACCCAAAATGGTTGCGAATCCAAAATGCAACTGAAAATGGTTGCATTTTTGCTTATTTTAAATGGTGTGTAGAAATTCTTTCGTGTACCACAAGGAAGCACCGATGGCTTGGGTATATTCTCCATTCTTGCTTAAGATGAGATCTGCTCGTTCCAATGGGAAGGTGGCAGAGCGGTTCACACGCTCTAATAAGTAAGATAAGTCTTCTTCTGTAAAATACGGAGCCAAAAAACCGCTAATAATAAAAATGCCATTAATCACAACACTTAAATTGCGAATTGCATAAGCAAGGTAATGAAGGTATTCCTGCCAGATGAGTATGGTAGGTTCGTGACCAGTTCTTAGGGAAACAAAGAATTCAGGAATGGTTTGCCCAGATATGGCCTGTAAGCTATCCGCAGAACAATAAGTTTCTAGGCAACCTCTTTTGCCACAATAGCAAAGTGCACCATCTTGGTTCATACAAAGATGCTCAATAGTTCCACTATGCATACGAATCCCTTCTTGCACCTTACCACCACTAATAATTGCACCACCTAAATTACGATTTAATATAAGTACAACAGCCTCTTGAAGTGTGGGGATTTGCCACAATTCTAAGGTGGCAGCAGATTTAGAATCGTGCTCTAACCTGCAAGGGTAAGGTATGTATTGTGCAAAGCTCGAGAGGCGCATATGTTCATTTGATAATAAACTGCCGTAAGTTACATGAGTTCCGTCGTTAGATATAATTCCTTGGGTAGCAATGGAAACTCCTAATATCATTTCAGAAGTTATCTGAGTACTTTCTACAAATGCGTTCAGTAAGATGGCGACTTGCTGGTAATAAGATTCTGTATCTTCGTAAGGCAGAGGATCAGTATGAGAAGCGATTCTATTACCGTATAAATCAGTAGCCACAAGATCAATCATTTCTCGTAACAAGGCAATTCCGATGGATATTCTTGCCGTGGTTACTATCTCAATGGCATCTGCCTTTCGACCGCCAGTGGAATCGTAAGAGCCATTCTTCTGAATAAAACCATCTTCTTCCAATAATTTAAGATTTTGTGTTACAGTTGATAGTCCCATTTGAAGGGAGTTTGCAATCTGTTGTTTACTGGTGGTACCTTCCTTATAAATAAAGTCATAGACTTTCTTTTTGTTGATTTTCTTGACTTGCATTGTAGTCATTCCTGTGTCACTCATAAAGAACCCTCCTCTTAAACCCTAGTATTACGTAAAAGTATAGTGCAAAAATCAATGATTTGCAAGAAATGGTTTCATGTCTAGTAATGTTATCTAAAAAAATAGTAAAAATATTAGAAAAATTGCCAATAGAAAAAAGGAATATAAAGTTATATACTGTACTTAACATTAAGACATACGTAAAAGTATTTAGACTTTTACAATAAGGAGGATATTAGAACATGAGAAGTGCGGTATACTACGCAAAGCAGGATATGAAGATTGAGGAAAGAGATTTACCAGCTGTAGGAGAGCAAGAAGTACTAATACAAGTGAAGGCTTGTGGAATCTGTGGTACAGATGTTCACATTTACGAAGGGGACAAGGGTTCGGCAGATGTGAATCAGCCAACTGTTTTAGGGCACGAGTTTTCTGGAGTCATTACACAAGTAGGGCAAGCAGTTACAAGATTCCAAGTGGGTGATCGTGTATGCGTAGATCCAAATTGGTACTGTGGCAATTGTGATCCTTGTCGTGACGGAGTAGTTCATTATTGTGAGAATATGGAAAGCTATGGCGTTACATTAGATGGTGGATTTCAAGAATATTGTGCAGTAAATGAGCGCCAAGTCTATAAGCTAGGAGACAACACTTCTTATGATGAAGGTGCTATGGTAGAACCACTTGGATGTTGTCTACATGGAATTGATATGTGTGAAATCAAAGCAGGTGATAAAGTAGTTGTAATCGGTGGAGGAATGATTGGACTTATTATGGTACAACTTGCTAAGTTAGAAGGAGC
Organism: Eubacteriales bacterium; assembly: GCA_044425575.1. Taxonomy (GTDB): domain Bacteria; phylum Bacillota; class Clostridia; order Lachnospirales; family Lachnospiraceae; genus JAWXVE01. The sequence goes on from JAWXVE010000020.1 coordinate 13,587, forward strand.
ATCTCACGTGGCTCTGATTGAACCTGTGGAAAGCAAGAGAGAAGTGGGAATCTTAATGGGAGCAGATCTTACCATTGATCCAATGAACCAAGATACTAAGGCAGAATTAGAACAAGCAGGATTCCGCCGTGTGAATACAGTAATTGAGTGTGTAGGTCATCCAGGAACCATTGAACAAGCAATTGATATAGCAGGATACCACTCGGTAGTGATGATGTTTGGTCTTACAAAGCCAGATGAAACCATTCCGGTAAAGCCATTTGAATTATTTAAGAAAGAAGTAGTATTAAAAGCATCTTTCATTAATCCTTGCACGCACAATCGTGCATTAGATTTAATTGACAATAAGAGAATTGATGTATCTTCTATGGTCTACGATGTGTGCGGATTAGAAGAATTAGAGGGCATTTTAGCAAGTCCAAAGTTAAGAAGAAACGGAAAATATTTAATTGATCCATCGAAATAGGACAAGAAGAGAGGAAATACAACGTGGAAGACATTATATTTGAACCAGATACCACAAGAGTTATGATTGTTTCTCTCATGGGGATTGGATTGCTTTTATTGTTGATTATTAAGTGTAAAGTGAATCCAATATTATCCTTATTAGTCGCATCTTTATTCATCGGTATTGGGTCTGGCATGCCGGTTTCCTTAATGATGCACACTGTTGAAACTGGAATAGGACAAACGTTACAAGGAATTATACTGTTAATTGGTCTAGGCTCTATGTTTGGAGGGATTCTAGAAGTATCAGGCGGAGCAAGGTGCGTGGCACAGACCTTAATTACACGATTTGGCGAGAAGAAAGCAGGTATGGCACTAGGAGTTACTGGATTAATTGTGGGAACTACCGTATTCTTTGAGGCGGGAGTTATGATTCTCATGCCCCTTGCCTTTGGATTGTCAGAGAAGACCAAGAAATCCACACTTAGTTATGCAATTCCTTTATTAGCAGGGTTGGCATCTGGATTTGCTTTCATTCCACCCTCTGCTGGATCTGTGCTAGTAGCCAATCTATTAGGAGTGGATTTAGGTATGATGATTCTAGTGGGAGTACCTACTGGAATTTTGGCTCTCTTAGTAGGTGGTGTTTTATTTGGTAAAGTAATTGGTGACAAGATGATGGTGGAATCACCTGCTGAATTGTTAGAAGAAGGAGAAACTCATAAGTTACCTTCTTTCGCCACTGTTGCATTTGTGGTAGGAATTCCCATTACCTTAATTCTTATGAGCACCTTGTCTTCTTATGTGGTGCTTCCAAGCGTCATAGAAGAGGTGGTATCCTTTTTGGGTACACCGTTTGTAGCGTTGCTTGTGGCTATTTTTGTGGCAGCCTATTTATTAGGCACGAGACAAGGGTATACAACAGATGAAATAAAGGGTATTATAGAAGGAGCACTAAAACCTACCGCTGGAATCCTATTAGTGATTACGGGTGGTGGAATTATCAGTGAAGTATTACAAGTGTGCGGTGTAGGTCATCAAGTCAGTAATGTAATGGAACAAAGTGGACTTCCTCTTATTATAGTGGCATTTCTAATAGCGGGGCTCATACGAATCTGTATTGGGGCAGCAGTGGTATCTATGACTATGACAGCGGGCATTATGATGGCAATACCAGCTGTAGCATCACTTCCACCTTTGTACTTAGCAGCTATGGTACTAGCCATTAATGGAGGGGCATCTGCATTTAGTCACGTAAATGATTCGGGATTTTGGTTGGCATCATCTCTGTTGAACATAGATGAGAAAAAGACCTTACTGTCGTGGACTGTGATGGAAACCATTATTGGATTAGTAGGACTAGGATGCGGATTAGTCATTGCATCTTTTGCATAGAACAGAATAGATTAGGAAGAAGAGGAGAAAGATATGATTGATATTACGGCATTTGGTGAAATATTAATTGATTTCACTTATACTGGCACAAGTGAAGCTGGCCAGAAGTTATTTGAGCAAAATCCTGGAGGGGCACCAGCTAATGTGCTTGTATGTGCCAACAAGTTAGGTTCCACAACTGCATTTATAGGAAAAGCAGGTGCGGATATGCACGGAGAATTTTTAAAAGATACTTTACACCAAGAAGGGGTGAATACAGAAGGATTTGTATTAGATGAGAACCATTTTACTACACTTGCCTTTGTTGATTTATCAGATTCTGGAGAACGAACCTTTTCCTTTGCAAGAAAACCAGGTGCAGATACGCAAATGAGCCATGATGAATTGGCAGAAGGTTTAATTGAGAAGAGCCGAATATTTCATGTGGGATCTTTATCTTTAACCAATGAGCCTAGCAAGGAAACAACCATTCATGCTCTTGCCTTAGCGAGAGAAAAGGGTGTTATTATATCTTATGATCCTAATTATCGCGCATCTCTTTGGAAGAATGAAAAAATTGCCAGAAGAGAAATGAGACAGATTATTCCGGATATTATGAAGATTTCAGATGAAGAAACTCATCTGCTCACTTCTCATGAAGATTACAAAGAGGCAGCAAAGGAGTTATTAGAACGAGGTGTTACCATTGTAGTAGTTACATTAGGCAACCAAGGTGCTTACGTGTGTACCAAAGAAGGCGGTGCAGTAGTGGCAGGGTATTCTAGTACTGTTGTAGATACAACAGGTGCAGGCGATGCATTCTGGGGCGGATTTCTACATAAAATCGCTGAGAGTAACATGGCAGTTTGTGATATTCCATTAGAGCAATTAGAATCATATGTAGATTTTGCCAATGCAGTAGCTAGTCTCTGTGTGGAACAAAGTGGTGCTATCCCAGCTATGCCAACATTAGAGACCGTTTATGCACGTCAAATTGTTTGACAGATGCGTCAATGTGTGGTAATCTATCCCTAATGTTAGTGAATGCTAACCCACATACACGAGTTATTATTTAATAGATAATACTAGATAAGGAAGGATTGCCACGATGAAATCTTTAGTAGATGCACTAGAAGGAACGGAATACATAATCGAAGGAGTTGCAACGGATGATGAAGAATTAGATGCATTTTTATTTTCGCTTGGATGTTATAAGGGCGAGAAGATTGTACTAGTTTCGAGACGTAGCGGAGGATATGTAGTTTCCATTAAAGACGGTAGATACACCATTGACCAACATTTGGCAGAGGTGATTGTCTTAAGTCAATAAGTGAATGAATGTATTACAATAATAGAAAAACAGCTTCTTAGTGTGAGAAGCTGTTTTTCTATTATAAATTATTGCTTAATATATTTATTTGCAAGTGGAATTAAGGAACAACCCACCAGATTACCAAGTGCAACAACGAGTAAGTATAAGAATACAGAAGGACTCCATACATTTGCCATGGAGAAGTAAAACATATTGGCGACTACATGTTCGTACCCTGAAATGGTAAATACTACAATTGGCAGAATGAGAATTAAGTATTTGCCAAAGGAATCTTGTATGGTGCGATAACCAACTACTGCCACATACATCATCACTCCACAGCCAATTGCCATAATAAATCCACTATAGAAGGAATTCTCTAATTTATGAGCTGCCACTTCTTCGGCAACAGGAATGAGAGAAGCTAATTTGGTAGTTCGCAAGAGATAAGCAACGGCTGCTGTACCCACTAGATTTCCTAGAAATGCATTACCAAGTAACAATAAGTGTTTAGGTGGTCGTGTTAATACATAACATGCTTTTCCAGTATATAAGTTCCAATCAAATAGATAAATCATAGTAAGACCGAGGCTAAATAAGATTGCTCCAATAATATGGTTTTCATTGGATAAATAAGCCACTCCACCAAAAGAAATTGCCATGCCACCTAATAGACTTTTTACAAAATTTTGCATAAAGAGTTCCATCCTTTTCTTATTGTAATATATGACCTACCACTTCCGGTAAGTTTTTGTGGTTATTGCACAATATAGAACAAACCAACCGTGTAAGAATAGCAATAAATTATTTGTTTGACAAGAGAATTCGTGAAAGTATTCGAAAAAGTACATAAAGAGAGCTTATTTCTAGGCAATGTCTTGTACATAGAAAATAAAAATAGGGAAAATCACAGCTTTATCTTTACTTAAGGCAGAATTGATAATATAATAGAATGTAAAATATTAGTGAAAAATGTATGAATAAATTGTGACCGATTTTGAGAAAGGGATAACATTCAATATGAAAAAATTAGAAGAATATGTAAGAAGCATACCAGATTTTCCAGAAGAAGGCATTATCTTTCGTGATGTTACAAGCGTATTGCAAGACGGAGAAGGATTACACTTGGCTATAGATACTATGGAAGATTTAATTAAGGACTTAGAGTATGATGTAATAGCGGGACCAGAATCAAGAGGATTTATATTTGGAATGCCAATTGCGTATAATAATAGAAAGCCATTTGTATTAATTCGCAAGAAAGGGAAATTACCTTGTGAAACAGTAGCAATGGAATACGATTTAGAATATGGTACCGCCACCATAGAGATGCATAAAGACTCTATTAAGCAGGGACAAAAAGTTCTGATTGTAGACGATTTAATTGCAACTGGTGGAACCACAGAAGCCATGGTTCACTTAATTGAATCTCTTGGTGGAGAAGTAGTGGGCATTGTGGTGCTTATGGAGTTAGCAGGATTGCACGGGCGAGATAAAGTAAAGGGGTATCGTTTAGAGGCTGCTATTACTTATGAAGGAAAATAATTGGTAGAATCTAGACGCGGAACCAATGAACCAATGTAACATATTAATGTTAGTAATAATACAATTAGATTAGACATATGGTGAGTGCATGGTAGATGAATTAAGAGGGTTGAAAGAACCACAACGAGAAGTCGTAATTGACGATGGAAGAATTGAAGAAATCAAGGAATTCCTAAGTCCTGAAGAATTATATGAGGACCTTATTAAACGTGTGAGAAAATACCACCCTTCTGGTGATATTCATATGATTGAGCAAGCCTATCAAATTGCATACGATGCCCATAAGGATCAAGTGCGTAAATCAGGAGAACCCTATATTATTCATCCACTCTATGTAGCAATTATCTTAGCAGATTTAGAGCTTGATAAAGAGACAATTGTGGCAGGACTACTACATGATGTAGTAGAAGATACCATTATGACGGAAGCAGAAATATGCCAGTTATTTGGTGCAGACGTTGCCCATTTAGTGGAGGGTGTTACTAAGTTAGGCCAATTAGATTTTGGTAGTGACAAGATTCTAGATAAATCAACAGAGAAGTTAGAAATTCAGGCCGAGAATCTTCGTAAGATGTTTCTTGCAATGGCCAAAGACATTCGCGTGATTATGATTAAGTTGGCGGACCGACTTCACAATATGCGCACGTTAAAGCATATGCCTCTTGAAAAGCAACAAGAGAAAGCAAGAGAAACTATTGACATCTATGCACCAATTGCGCAGAGGCTTGGTATCTCCAAGATTAAGGTGGAATTAGATGATTTATCACTCAAGTATTTAGAACCAGATGTTTACTATGATTTAGTGAATAAAATAGCGGTGCGCAAAAGTGTAAGAGAACAGTATGTGCAAACCATTGTAGAGGAAATCACCATTCATATACAGAATGCAAATATTCAAGCCCAGATTGATGGTAGAGTTAAGCACTTTTTTAGCATCTATAGGAAGATGAAGAATCAAAATAAAACCATCGATCAGATTTACGATTTATTTGCCATTCGCATCGTAGTAGCCAATGTACGAGATTGTTATGCAGCACTGGGCGTGATTCATGAGATATACAAACCAATCCCAGGGCGTTTTAAAGATTACATCTCCATGCCTAAGGATAATATGTATCAATCCTTGCACACTACACTAATCGGAGCACTTGGGCAACCTTTTGAAATTCAGATTCGTACTTATGAGATGCATAAAACAGCAGAATATGGAATTGCAGCTCACTGGAAGTACAAGGATGCAGCAGACGGCAAGAAGATAGAAGTCCAAGAGGAAGAGAAGTTATCATGGCTTAAGCAGATTCTAGAATGGCAGAAGGATATGTCGGATAATAAGGAATTCTTAAATCTTCTTAAGAGTGATTTAGATTTATTTTCAGACAATGTATATTGCTTTACACCAACGGGTGATGTGAAGAATCTACCCCTTGGTTCAACACCAATCGATTTTGCTTATAGTGTGCATAGTGCAGTGGGTAATAAAATGATACGAGCACGTGTGAATGGTAAGATTGTAAGTATTGATTATGAGATTCAAAATGGAGATTGCATTGAGATTGTAACTTCACAGAATTCCAAAGGACCAAGTAGAGATTGGTTAACAGTGGTGAAGAGCACTCAGGCTAAGAATAAGATTAATCAGTGGTTTAAGAATGAGTTCAAGGAAGATAATATTGTAAAGGGTAAAGAGCTATTTCTTGCCTATGCCAAGTCAAAATCCGTTGACCATGCAGAGATTCTACGTCCACAGTATATGGAACGTATTATGCGTAAGTTTGGATTCCGTGATTGGGACTCTGTATTAGCAGCCATTGGTCATGGAGGGCTAAAAGAAGGACAAATCGTAAATAAAATGTATGAAATGTCCCTTTCTGAGAAAAAAGAAAATATAACGGATGAACAAATTCAACAATCCATTGACCAAACGTCTATGATGAGAAGCAATAAGCCAGCTAAAACAAGTGGTATTATTGTAAAAGGTGTAGATGATGTAGCGGTGCGTTATGCAAAGTGTTGTAGTCCTGTACCAGGAGATGAAATTATAGGGTATGTTACAAGAGGACGAGGAGTTACCATTCATCGAACAGACTGCATTAATATTGTGCATATGAACGGGGAAGACCGAGAACGCCTCATTGATGCAGATTGGCAGCAGTGTGGTGGAGAAGTATCAAAGGAAAAATATGTTGTAGAAATTGTTATTTATGCCAACAATCGCAATGGTTTCTTAGCAGACGTATCGAGAACCTTAACGGAAAAAGGAATTGATATTATTTCCCTTTATACAAGAACGAATAAGCAGGGAATTGTTACATTAAATACGTCTTTTGAAATTGAATCTAGAGAGGAATTGCATCGAGTGATGGACCGTATACGTAGCATTGATAGTGTAATAGAAATAGAGAGGACAGCAGGATAAGATGAATCAGTTGAAAATTGAAAGAATGGTACTAGGAGTAGTGGGGACCAATTGTTATTATATCTATCGTCAAGGTGAATCGGATGCTATTTGCATTGATCCAGCAGACCAAGGAGGAGAAATCTATCACAAGTTGCAACAACTTGGATTAGAAGTCAAAGGGATTCTCTTAACGCATGGACATTTTGATCATTTATCAGGTGCCAATGAACTAGCCCAATTATCAGGTGCTCCTATGTATGCCCTAGAGGCAGAGAAGGTTGTCTGCGAATCAGCAGATGTGAATTTATCAAGTCAGATGGGGCGAACAGTAAGTGTAGTATGTGACCATTATTGCCAAGATGGAGCAACTATAACAGTGGGCAATCTATCTTGTAAAATCATTAGTACACCAGGCCATACCATTGGAAGTTGTTGTTATTATTTTGAACAAGACCAAGTCTTGATAAGTGGAGACACCTTATTCTTGGAATCTGTGGGAAGAACAGATTTACCTACAGGCAGTATGAAATCACTGGTTCGCTCCATTCGCCAACGATTATTTATTTTACCAGAAGAGGTTACAGTGTATCCTGGTCATGGGGATTCTACTGCTATTGGACATGAAAAGCTGTATAATACATTTTGCTAGAGAGAAAGAATATGATAATAATTCGTTTGAATCAACCACAATTTGAATATGATATTTTGTCTCTTGTAAAAGCATTTTATAAGAAGAGTGAAGTGAAAATAATGCAGGCTGACGCTTGCATTTTATTTCTACAAGAAAATATAGCATCCCTTCAGGAGAAGCAAGATATAGCAATAGAGATTCATTATGGTATGGATGAGATTGCTGTTCGCTTATTCGCTGACTGTTTGTCTTTGCAACAGGAGCAAGTTCCAGTTTCTACTTGCATGAGAGCGTGTGCCTTTCCCATAACAGGAGAGGAACAACGAATTGAGATTAAGAATCAATTGAAAAAGGCAATCTACCAATTGCTTGAGGAAGAGACACAACAGCAGTTGCCGTGGGGTACTTTGACAGGAATTCGTCCGACTAAGATTCCTATGGCTATGGTAGAAGCAGGACAATCTGACCAAGAGATTGTAGCATATATGGAAGATACTTATTATATGAGCAAAGAGAAAGGCGAGCTTTGTATTGAGATTGCAAGATTAGAATCTCGTATTCTTTCTCATATTCATAGCAAGGAGGGGTATAGCCTTTATATAGGCATTCCTTTTTGTCCTACGACTTGTCTCTATTGTTCCTTTACCTCTTATCCTAGAAAAAGGTATGAACAACAAATGCAGGATTATATAGAGGCTCTTATGAAAGAGTTAGCTTATGTACAAGAGTTGTGCAAGGATAAAATACTAGATACCATATACATAGGGGGAGGAACACCCACTACTTTAACTGCAGAGGAATTAGAGCGGTTATTACATTGCGTTACCAGTTTATTTTCTATGGATACCGTGCAGGAATTTACTGTGGAAGCAGGACGGGCTGATACCATTACCAAAGGGAAATTAGAAGTTCTAAAGAAATATGGAGTTGGAAGAATCTCCATTAATCCCCAGACAATGAAAGAGGAGACCCTTGCTATTATTGGAAGGAATCATACAATACAACAAGTAAAAGAGGCCTTTTCTCTTGGAAGAGAAGTGGGATTTTCTAATATTAATATGGATATTATTCTAGGACTACCAGAAGAAACTATAGAAGATGTGGTTCACACTATGGAATCTATACGAGAGTTGGACCCAGATAGTATTACAGTACATTCTTTGGCAATTAAACGTGCATCAGGGTTGAGCCAATGGATGGAAGACCATGGGGTGAAAGAACTCCAGAATCCAAAGGAATGTATGGAAGTTACCCATGAAGTGGCACAGTCTATGGGAATGAAACCCTATTACTTGTATCGCCAGAAGAATATGGCAGGTAATATGGAAAATATAGGATATGCTAGAGACGGAAAGTATGGCATTTATAATATTATAATTATGGAAGAGAAGCAGGACATTGTGGCTGTTGGGGCAGGTAGTATTTCTAAGGTGATTACCAAGGATGGTACGATGAAGCGATGTGATTGTGTGAAAGATGTACAGATGTACATAGACGAAATAGAAGCAATGATTCAACGAAAGAGACAATTATTTGAATTAGCTAAGTAGAGAGGGAGAGGGTAAGAAAGTCATGGCATTAAGTAAAAAACCAGTAACAGGAATGAAGGATATTCTGCCGTATGAAATGGAAGTGCGTGATTATGTGATTAGTGTCATTAAGGAAACTTATGGCAAGTTTGGATTTACTAGTATGGAAACACCATGTGTGGAAGCCATTGGAAACCTAAGCAATAAGCAAGGTGGGGAGAATGAGAAACTAATATTCAAGATTCTAAAACGAGGGGAAAAGTTGCGTTTACATACGGCAAAAGAAGAGGTGGATCTAGTAGATGGTGGATTGCGTTATGACCTTACGGTTCCTTTGGTTCGCTATTATTCCAATCATGCTGGCGAATTACCTATGCCATTTAAAGCACTACAAATCGGTCCCGTATGGCGTGCCGACCGTCCGCAAAGGGGGAGATACCGCCAATTCTATCAATGTGATATTGATATTCTAGGAGACCCATCGAATCTAGCAGAAATCGAATTGATTCTTGCCACAACAACAACTTTAGGTAAGCTTGGGTTCAAAGGATTTCAGATTCGTATTAATGAGAGACGTATCTTAAAAGCCATGGCAGCCTATAGTGGATTTTCAGAAGATGCATATGATTCAGTCTTTATTACATTAGATAAAATGGATAAAATCGGAATAGATGGAGTGGAGAAAGAGTTAGTAGAGGCGGGATATGAACCAGAAGTGGTAGAACGATACGCTTCACTCTTTCAAGAGATTCAATTAGCCGAGAATGGGTTAGTATACCTTGCAGAAACATTAGGAGAATCTTTAGAGAGTGAAGTAAGACATAGCTTATATGAAATCATAGAAAGTGTACAAGCCACCAAATCTTCAGATTTCGAGATTCTATTTGACCCTACTTTAGTACGAGGTATGTCTTATTATACAGGTACTATATTCGAAATTGCCATTCCTGAGTTTGGGGGAAGTTGTGGCGGTGGTGGACGTTACGATAAGATGATTGGTAATTTCACAGGAAAAGACGTGCCAGCTTGTGGCTTTTCCATTGGTTTTGAACGCATTGTTCTCCTATTATTAGAGAATGGTTTTCAGATTCCGCACACAAGCCAAAAGGTGGCGTATTTAATAGAGAAGGGTATTGCTTCACAGGAACTAGCGAAGATTATTGCCAAGGCACAAGTAGAACGCCAAAATGGCACCCAAGTGTTAGTATCTCGTATGAATAAGAATAAAAAGTTCCAGAAAGAACAACTTGCCAAAGAGGGGTATGTGGTATATCAGGAGTTTTATCGTTGATAGTGAGTTAGGAAAGATGGTGAAGTATGGGGGATATAGTTGAAGTAATGGTATTGTTTCGGAGAAGTGACACTACAAGGGCCATTGAATTGCTACAAGAGCAACATGGTCGCTTCTTATATGCAACTGCTTATGGAGTATGTCACAATGAAGAAGACAGCAAAGATATTATACAGAATGTACTCATTAAGTTAGCAGGTTTGCCCATAGCGCGCTTTCCTACTACAGGAGAAAGTTCATGGCTTTATACCTTGATTCGTCATGAAGCGATTGACTATATTAAATACCACAAACACCATACAGATTTATCTGCCGCCTCTAGGGTTGCAATCAGTGACTGCAATATGGATGAATTGTTTGACCTAGATACCTACGAGACCATGATTGCCTCTTTAAATGAAAAGCAAAAAGAAGTGGTAACCATGAAAGTGTTAGGGGAAATGAGTCACAAGGAAATTGCACGTATTCTAGGAAAGCCTACAGGAACCATACAATGGATTTACAATACTTCTATTGGAAAATTACGCGTACAACTTACTGCACTTGCATCTCTTGTGGTAGCTATCATAGCTGGAATTGTATACCACAATGAGCGAAATGCAGGGGGATATTTACAAAGTGATAGTACAAGTAGCCCGACTGTTTCAGACACCTATGAGACAACCACTGACACCTCTGTGGAATCTGCAGATCAGGAAGAAGAGAGTACAGAAGATCGAGTGGAAGAAGAGAGCAGCGAAGGAGTATTGCCACAAGATGATGTGGATGAAGAAAGCAGCGAAGAGGCATTTTCTCAAGAGGACTTGGATGAGGAAGAAGTTACAACAGAGGGGACGGTAGAAGAGGTTCCACCTGGTGATACCATACATAGTTTCCAAGGGATGGAAGGTGTACTTCTAGGGGGTGGAATCCTAGTGGCAGCAGTTGTAGCTTGGCTTGCTATCTTGCTCCATAGAAAGAAAAATAAAAAATAAAAAAATTTCAAAAAATACCAACAAAATAACCTTCTCCTATCGTCTAATAGGTAATCAATCAATTAATTAGAGGAATAGGAGGAGACAAATGATGAAAAGATTTCGAAGAATGAGTAAGGTGTTGGTAGGTGGTATGGTGATAAGCATAATGGTAGGGTGTGGCGCGAATCAATCTGCTAGCGTTACAACTGATAGAACGGACTATACCGCTGCCGAAGAGTACGTGGTGGATTCTGTAAGTACAACAGAATCAGTTGAAATGGAGTATAATACGGAAGAATATAGCACATTTGTAGAACACTCTTTTGTATCGGCTAAGGATGAACCATTATCTACATTTTCAGCAGATGTAGATACGGCAAGTTATTCAAATGTACGCAGAATGATATTAGATGGTTATTTACCACAAGTGGATGCAGTGAAGGTAGAAGAATTCATTAATTATTTTTCTTATGACTATGAACCACCAACGGGTGAAGAGCCCCTTGGAATTCAGACAGAGCTCACAGAGTGCCCGTGGAATGAGGACAGTTGCTTGCTTGCAATTGGAATTAGCGCAGAAGATATTGAAGTGGAAGACTTGCCGCCTTCCAACCTTGTATTTCTTATTGATACATCAGGGTCTATGAGTAGTGAGGATAAATTACCATTGGTACAAGAAGCTTTTTCCCTATTGGTGGAACAACTTCAACCGGGCGATCGTATTTCTATTGTTACTTATGCAGGATCCACAGAGGTAATATTAGAGGGGGCAACTTACAATCAGAAACAGGAAATCATAGATGGAATCAATAGTCTCTATGCAGCTGGTTCGACCAATGGAGGCAATGCTATTAGTGAAGCCTACGCACTGGCAGAAGAATACTTTATGGAAGGTGGTAACAACCGAATTATTCTAGCCACTGATGGAGATTTGAACGTGGGGGTTACGAGTGAATCAGACTTAAAAGAACTAGTGGAAGCACAACGAGATTCTGGCATCTACCTATCCGTTTTAGGATTTGGAGATGGCAATTACAAAGATAATAAATTAGAAACTTTGTCCCAAAATGGCAATGGTAATTACTATTATATTGATTCTAAAATAGAAGCACAAAAAGTTCTAGTGGAAGAAATGGGAGCAACTTTATATACAGTAGCTCAAGATGTGAAAATTCAAGTAGAATTCAATCCCTTATTAGTAGAGGGATATCGTTTGATCGGGTATGAAAATAGGACTTTATCTACCAGTGACTATGTAGACGATACAAAGGATGCAGGTGAAATCGGAGCTGGTCATGAAGTAACTGCTTTATACGAAATTGTTCTAACTGATTCAGATCAAATCATTGATAGTACTCAGTTAAAGTATCAAGAACAAACCTATGTAGATTCAGAAGAACTGTTAACTGTTTCGGTAAGGTATAAGGAACCTGGTGAAGATGCTAGTTCAGAAATCACAACAGTAGTCACATCAGAGATGTATAGGACAGAAATGTCGGACAATATGATGGTAGCTTCTGCTGTAGCAGAATTTGCAATGTTATTAAGAGAGTCAGAGGATAAAGGAAGTGCTAGTTACGAAGCAGTACTAGAACGTGTTCGTAATTCGCAACTCTTTATGGAAGATGATTACGTAGTGGAACTATATACCTTGGTAAAGAAGGCATCTGCTCTCAATTAGAAAGGAAAATTTATATGATTAAAATACTATTCATATGCCACGGGAATATATGTCGTTCCCCTATGGCAGAATTTGTAATGAAAGATCTAGTGAAGCAAGCAGGCTTGGATCAAGAGATTCAAGTTGCTTTGGAGAAGACACAGCGATTATTGGACCTTACCAGCACACCAAGGGACATTGCAGATCCATGGTATACGGGGAACTTTCAGGTTACCTATGAAGATATTCGAGAGGGTTGCGAGAAACTGCTAGAAGTGATTCGTATGGCACAAGTGATTTAATAGAATTAAATGAATAATTTTGAAAATCTCAAGAAAAATATGGAAATTCAGACAATTCGTGGTATAATGTTCCTTAATGGCGGTGAAAGAATGAGGTGTGTTATGCTAGAAAATTATGAAAATCGCGTAATATCTGTAATCAAAAATCTATTTGATGCAGTAGATGTACCGGGAAGCACATTAGCGTCGCTCAATAGCATGTGTCAATTATATGAATTTGACCGGGTACGTTCGTTTATTCGCAAAGGAGGTACCAATGAGTTTTTACCCTTAGACGATGCTAATTATGGACAAGAACCATATGTATATACCAAGGAAAGTGGAATTGATTTTAATCGTTCTTATTACCATGGAGTGAATGAAGAGATAGAATCCTTAGAATACCAGCGTACTCAGAAGCAAATTGCCATTGATATGGTGCATACCATTGAGGCAGAACAATTTATTCATACGCGTGATTTTACTCAGTATCAAAGTCGTTTAGAGGTAATTGGATTTCTACCAAGTCACGGGAAGACAGTAATAGAGGCGTGTATCTGTTGTGTATCAGGTCGTGTAGTAGGAATGATGGGCTACTTTGTCTTTGAACGATTTCAAGACCGTTCGTTTTTGACAGAAGAAGAGTTGTTGGAGATTAAATACTTGTGTGAAGTGACGAAGAATCGCATTGAGAACTTTGAAACAGGGAAGCAGTTACGTGATGAGGAAGAGCAACATATAGTAGACCAATTAACAGGACTGATGACCTATGGCAGATTTAAGGAAGAAGCAGAAGCACTACTTATCAAAAGTCGCTCTTATGCAATTGTATATATGGATATTGATAAATTCAAATATATTAATCAAAATTGGAGTTTTGAAACTGGAAATGAAATCTTAGTTAAGGTTGGAGCTGTGCTAGGAGAACATCTACAAGAGCAGGAATTGTGTACACGAGTTATCGGTGATAAATTCGCAGCCCTTATTAAAGGTGATACATTTGATGAATTAGAATCAAGGTGGAAACGACTGATAGAGAAGTTAAAAGAAATGAAAAAGAAGCAGTTTCCAGATATTAAGATTACCCTGATATGTGGAGCCTATGTTGTAGGGGATGATTCAAGTCTTAATGTTATGCTTGATAAGGCAAATATAGCACGGCGTGCAGTAAAGGGTTCCTACAAAAGTACATTAAACCTTTATAGTCCCCTATTGCACAACCAGAGTGAAGTAGAGAAACAATTAGAAAAGAAAATGTTAAAAACATTGCATAATGGTGAATTTGTTCCATATTTACAACCGAAATTCGAACTAGAGACAAATGAAATCTGCGGAGCAGAGGCATTGGCCCGCTGGGAAACAGAGGATCGCATTATAGCACCTATGGAATTCATTCCAATATTTGAGAAAAATGGATTTATTGTACAGTTAGATTTCATTATATATGAAGGAATTTTTCAGTTTGTTAGGAAGAACTTAGATGAGGGCAAGCGAATGTACCCAATCTCGCTAAATGTATCGAGAGAGCATATTCACAATAGTGAATTCTTGCCAGAATTTCTAGAACGAATGAGGTTCTATCATATTCCGCCTGAATTAATTGAACTAGAGATTACAGAAAGTGCATTTGCAAAGAATACGGATAAACTTAGGCAATTTATTAGTGACATACGAGAAGCGAATCTTGCAGTATCGATTGATGATTTTGGCACTGCATACTCTTCCCTTAATATGTTGAAAGATGTAGATGTAGATACGATTAAGATGGATAAGACCTTTATTGATAATATGACAAGTGAATCGCAACCGAGGGATATTGCCAAGGATAAGATTATCATTAAGAATATTATTAGCATGATGAGTGAACTAGAATTTAAAACAATATTTGAAGGAGTAGAGACGGAGCAACACGTGAATTTCTTGAAAGAAGTGGGATGTTATATTGGGCAAGGATATATCTTTGCTAGGCCTATGCCACTTAAAGAGTTTGAAGAACGGTATTTACAGAAATAATAGAAAGCAATTGTGCGAAATAGCCCTATGAACTAGTTCATAGGGCTATGCATATGTTAATCACAAGAAGCATGTAAGGAGACACATATGGCATATACAATTATGTTAGATGCAGGTCATGGCGGGGCGTGACCGAAAATAGGGCAGTATGGATAGAAGAGGTGTTAAATGCTGATATAATAAGAGAAAACAAGGGCTTGCAACTCTTTGAAGAATACGATTTTTTTAATAATTGAACGGAGAGCAGTTGCTTTTTCCATATAATAACAATCGCTTTCTAATATTTCGATTACATTTTTAATGTTTGACAACATCTTATCTTTTGCTGCTGCTTCATCTGGTTCTTCAGTGGAAAGATTCTGGATGAGGGCGGTCAGTTCTTTATGCCTACCTTCCAACAATTCTTTGTTTTGCCTATATTCCTCTAAAGTATCAATCTCATTTAAGTAAGCAACTTTAGCACGATCTGATTTGACTTCAATACGTTTTAATTCATCCTGATAGATACGTAACGTATTGTATTCTTTATTGGATTGTTGTACAATTTCAAATTGGAATTCTTGTTCTACCAATGCAAGGCGTAGAGATTCTAAAACATAGGTAGTCAATTTGCGTTCGGAGATATACTGCGATTCATTATGTAGGCCCATGCGATACCCTAAGCATTGGAAGCCATCTGAACCGTTCTTGTATCCCTTTTTAAGACTTAAGGACTTTCCGCAAATAGGACATTTTACAAGACCAGATAGCCAATGCTTAGTGTGAGAAATAGGATGCTGGTGTTTGGCATAAGTAAGTTTAATCTGTGATGTTCTTTCCTTAGCACAATTGAATAAATTATCACTAATAAGAGGTTCGTGTTTGGCATCAGATATGATCCATTCATCCTCTGGGTTCTTCTTGCTGGTGGAAGAGGACTCGCGCATATTCCATCTAACTTTACCAATGTAGAAAGGATTGCCTAGAATATACTCAACAGCTTCCGTTGTGAATTTACACCCGAACTTTGTTTGATAGCCATTATTATTCAAA
This sequence comes from Eubacteriales bacterium, assembly GCA_044425575.1. Classification (GTDB taxonomy): domain Bacteria; phylum Bacillota; class Clostridia; order Lachnospirales; family Lachnospiraceae; genus JAWXVE01. The sequence continues at coordinate 30,056 of JAWXVE010000020.1, forward strand.
TATCGCACAATATAATTCTTATCGTATCCTGAAACATACATCTCGTATATAGTAGTGACTATTGGAGCTGTAGCAGGATCAATGATGGGCAACCTGTTTTCATCTGCTATATATCCAATAGGGAACTTAGCACCGTTATAATCACCTTTTAATGCTTTGGCTCTCATGCTTCGTTTGACTTCCATAGACAAGTTATAAGAGTAGAATTCATCTTGCCATTCTATGATCATCTCCATAAGTCGACCATACATACCATCTATAATAGGTTCGGATGCACTGATTACATCAATCCCAAGTTTCTTCCGGAGCATGGATTTATAGAAAGTACTTTCATCCTGGTTACGTGCGAATCTGCTATACTTCCATACAAGGATGGTATCAAATGGTTTAGGTGTAGTCTTAGCACAAGCAATCATGCGCTGGAACTCGGGACGGTTCTTAGATTTTCGACCACTAATACCTTCTGTTTCAATGAAGGTATATTCTTTGCTGATCAGATAGCCATTCTTACTTGCAAAGTCTCTTAATTCCATAAGTTGCGAATCGGGGCTTAGCTCCATTTGATCGTCTGTACTTACACGAATATAAATAGCTGCAGTTGATAGTTGTGTGTTCATAACATTCCTCCTAATTCATTTTATTAAAATAGGGTATAAAAAATACACCTCTTGCAAGATGCACTAGAGAATGCTATAATTTACCTTGGATGGTGGGTATAGTATTCCTAGTGAATTCTGTATCGCTGAACCGATTCTGCTCCAACAGGATCGGTTCTTTTTATGTGCTATTAATTATTATCACGGTCTGCTTGTGACAAGAATTCCATGTCAGAGTAAAAGCAGTGATAGTGTAGAAATTCTTTGATTCTTGTTGTCTGATTTGTCTCATAGTAGTCAACCAGTAGTTTCTTAAATTCTGTAATATAGTCTTCTGGTATGCTGATAATGCCTGCTGCATTCTTAATTAGTTCATGATTACTTATGAGGTTAGCGATACGCTTATTCCCGTCGCGAAACATTTGATTTCTTTGTACCCATAGAAATAATTCCATGGCTCTATCTACTATATCTGTATTCTTTCGAATCACCATTAATTCGTTGTGCAGACGTTCTGTATTTGGTTCTTCAGGTCTCCAAGTCGTACCACCAATACCAACACCACTTTGTCTAAATTCGCCTATTTCAGAAAATGGAATATCCATAGCGTGACCGATAATTGTGTGAAGTTCCTTAATTAATCCTAAATCAAGCTCACGATCAAGATTTTCTAAGATGTATTTCCATCCATTCTTTAGATTTACAATATCATTCAAATCACTTGGTTTTAGATTTGATGAGGTAACATTATCTACAATATCTAAGGTTTGAGCATAGGTAATTGCAATCCCTTCTAATTTGGCACTTCGGTAAATGTTATCAACAACCATACGCTTTGCGATAAATATATTTTCTTGTTTTGTCATTCTTAGAGCCCTTTCTTGGAGTGTCTTTATGTTGTCTGTAAGGTTCTGTAGTATATTTACAGGATCTTTCTTAAGTTGTTTGGTGTTTGGTAGCAGGAGCGGTTCTTTATTTGTAAGTGTTTGCCTAGAAATAATTGACAAGATTGAAAGTACAGCATATAATGTACTTAGCAAGACAACCGAGCGATGGATGTAGCCCATCTGCTCAAGTAGATATAACAACTCAATAAAAGTAGTCGCTAGCCTACCAAGACAAAGCGACTACTTTTTTCGTGTATCAAAGAAGCTTTTCGCCAGTGATATGAGAGCAATCATCATAATCACAAAGGTAAATAAACTATCATATGTAACGAACATAAGCACCACCCCTTTCACAAGACTTTGAAACAGATGGAATCGCCCTCGGTTGCCTAGGTAAATACATTATACAATTATCAATGTCCTTTCTTTATCATCTACTCCTAAAACTTCCCTCTTAGCTCTACTACCTTACCTATTATAGTGACTGGTTTTTCAACGATATCCTTTTGATCATATACCATTGGTTCGTAATTTGGGTTGTTAGCAATTAGCATTATGGAATCATTGTACTTCTTTAATCTTTTACAAGTAGCATCATCACCATTAATAGTAGCAATCACTGTGTCACCTGATTCTGCATCTGACTGCACTTTAATAATAACCACATCTCCGTCACATATTCTAGGCATCATTGATTCACCTTTAATACGGAGAGCAAAGAATTCACCAGTAGAAGCAAGTTTAGGGTCTATTTTTTCGTAATCAAGAACTTCTTCCATCATATGGTAAGGAACACTAGCGGCTACACGTCCAAGGACTGGTATCTCAACACCCTTACTCTTTTTATGAAAATGCTCAAGTTCAACCAATGAAGCTTTGGAGATTCCGAAATAATTTGCCATTAATTCTATTTTATCTATTCTAGGGTAAGTCTTCGCGTTCACCCAATCGGAAAAAGTAGTGTATTTTACTCCTAATGCTGTACACATTTCTTGGCGTGATTTATTGTGCATCTCCATGCATTTAGTAATGTTATTAGCCATAACTTCCTTATTTCCTAGCATTTTACCCCTCCTTTCCATAAACTTGGCTACTACAATAGCTTGTATATTTATTGTAAGTGGAAAGGAATCAAATTACAAGAACTTAATCAAGATGATATGGTTTCAAAGTTAACATCATACCCCAAAATAGACGTTTTATTGGATTAAAAGGAGGTAGAGATGGATGAAGAATGTAGGATTCATCATAGTATTTGTAATTGCTTTTCTAATAGTAGATGTAATCATGTACAACGGTGCAGTCACAGAAATGATTATAACCTAAATAGGTGAGCTGGTAAATTAGAAAGCGAGGTTCTTGAGTGAAAGAAAATGGAAAAACAAGCCATCAAGGAAAGGTGGTGTGATATGGCTGAAATTGTAGTGGGAGAGTTTTGCGATTGTTATTGTAGGTTTCCACTTCTGTGCCAGACAGAGGAAGAGCTGGAGCAAACATGCAACAATTACAATTAGTACAAGGAACATTGGACAACCAGAGTACATATGATAAGCAAAAAGAAATGAGGTGAGGTATTGTTAATAGTTAACGCAGTAGAAGTAAATAGCAAACTTCATTTAATGGCTGAACTTCCAGAAAAACGAAGGGAAGAGGTATTAGCTGCATTAGAGCAATACGATAAATCTTTTCAAGGAATGGAAGTGATGAAACAATCACAATTAGACGAAGTACGGATTCAGTTAACCAATCAATCTGCCAAAGCAGTTGGGTATAAAAAAGTTGTGGCCTAAAGGGAGGTGAGAGAAATGGGAAAGATTCAAAAGCGATTGGTCATGCACCTAATTAATGCAGGCACCTTGTCAGTTTGGCAGGTAGAAGAACTCGTAGAAAGAGGCTATGTATTAGTACTGGGTAATGGAATGGTGGTGGATATTGAGTGTGCAAAAGAGTGGGGGGTAGACATGGTACAAGTAGAGTTGTCAATTATTAATAGGCTATTTGCTATAGGTAAATTGACAGTGGAAGATGCGATGTGGTTTGGGAACCAAGGATATGAAATGTCTGTAAACAATAGTTTGGTTTCCGTTGTAAAGGCAAAAAAATATAGACTCACAAGCTTGACGGCCGAGTCTATATTAATAACTTAATAACAAATTTACATGTGCTCATGATAGCGCAGGAAAGGAAAAATGTAAATGGCTTATTACAGAGAATGCAGAGCATGTGGCTGCTCGCTCGATCCAGGAGAAGATTTGTATCTGCAGATAACTTCATTCCTATTAAGTACGCCATCGACGGGAGCTTATTAGATTGTATTTTGCTAGAACGAAGAAAAGTTAACACAACCTATTATACAAGAGCGGAACGGCACAGTATTACAAGTGGACACTTGGTAATTCAGAATAAAGCATATAAAAGCGGTGGTGCTTCTTACATGGGGAGTGCCTGCAGTTTAGAGGTGATTGATGAGTGGGTAAAGTTGCCTGGCAGGTGTAGCTATATTTCATTCCGCTATAGAACTTATACATAAGGCGAATGTGCAAGTGTAATCCCGCACGCTCCTACCTGTACCGACATCAAAAAAACATCACTTTATTTCCATGAATTATAAATTTTCCGATACCTATTTGCATTTTTTACCACCCTATTATTTCGAAATCACTT
>JAWXVE010000094.1:0-6052 GCA_044425575.1 Eubacteriales bacterium
TGCTATTACAAAAGTTCCGTTAGATATTGCCACCTTACTTAGTAATGCATCCGGAGCTATTAAGACCCACATGATTGGGAATTCGTCAGCTATTGGTAAGACACAGTTGTTGAAGTTTGTAAGAACCGTGTTGAATGTATAACACATACATGGTAAGTAAAAGAAATGAAACTAGAAATGAGGAGTATGAATGGGTGTAAAAAAAATCTCACAGATATTTAATCCAAAACATATTACATGGACTTGTTCCTACTGGAAACGTTATAGCAAACAGATTCTGAATCTGCAAAAAGCGTATATTAAGCCAAGGGCTTACAAAGTACGTCTGATGCAGATGAAAGAGGCAGTAGATAGTCAATACGAACAAGAAGCATCTAAATGGATTGAGGGATATAAGGGAATTAAAGTATACTTCTTATATTCTCAACATATAGGTGGTTGTACTTCTAGAATTATTGATATTATGACAGATACCACTTATGATTCCAAGAAGGAATATAGGCACGTGTTTATTCCAGAAGAAGGAATCGCCAACCAAGAGTTAATCAAGATGTTTGCAGACAAACGAGAGGTAGTTACATCTGAGAACCTAGGGTTTTATACGTATGTTATGACAAAGTATACACATTTAGTGGATGATAGGGATTACAATCGATACTTTGGTCGCAATAAAGAATATCGAGTAGAAGCCAACAAAGGATTTTTAGATTTTACTAAAGAGCAAGAATCATATGGTAAGAAACGATTAGCAGAAATGGGATTAGAACCTGGCACGTATGCATGTATCCATGCAAGAGACGCTGCGTATATGCAGACTGTGTTGGGTAGAAGTGATCAGGAATGCCCAAGAAATACGAGTATTGATTATTTGATTCCAGCGGTGGATTATCTATATAGCCAACAAATAACAAGTGTGAGAATGGGGCAATTTGTATCAGAATCATTTGATCATGAAGGTGTACTTGACTATGCTACCATTGGGAGTGAACGTTTAATTGACTTATATCTGGAAAAGCACTGTAAATGTTTAGTGGCATCTGATTCGGGACTCATGGTATCCTCTACTTTATTTGCAAAGCCAAAGGTAATTACCAACTTATATACCTTAACCATGTGTTGGGGAAGCGTTCCAGTTACAGAGTATGATGTGTGTATTCCAATTAAAATGTATGATGAACAGAAAAAGAGGTATCTAACATTTGAAGAGATGTTAGAATTCGAACATAGTGATTTAGCCAAATTAAGCGAAACGGAATTACTTCAACAAGGTATACAATATGTGAACAACACACCAGAAGAAATCTTAGATGCAACGAGAGAATTAATGGAACGAATGCACGGTACATACCAAGCGTCAGAGGAAGATGAAAAGTTGCAGGCATTGTACCTTAAGATTCGTGATGTTTACGTGGAACGATATCAGACTAAGAAGATGCGATCAGGTGGTCCATCACTAGCGAAAATGAGTGCGAAGTTCTTGCGAGAGAATAAGGAATTATTTGGAGATAAGCTCTAGAGTTGATGGGGAAATGGAAAGAGTATGATAATCAAAGAAGTACTTAAAAAATCTAAGTTATTAGTCAATTTATATGAATGTTTGGCACGATTATTTGAACGAGATGAGATGTGTGAGCAACAAAAGATTTATGGTCTTAGAAATTGTACCAAGAAGTTCTATGTAATCCGAGCTAAGAGAGAAAAAAGAGGATTAATGGGAATTCATGACTTTGTATTGTGCCATATTCTATATGCATTAGATCATGGATATATTCCTGTAGTGGATGCTAAAAATTACCCCAATATCTATCATGAAGATGGTGAACTAGGAGTGGTAAATATATGGGAATATTACTTTAAGCAACCTATGGAATATGGATTAGAAGATGCTTACAAGAGCTGGTATGTGATATTATCTAGGCCAAGAAGGCAAGTGATACCAGACAAGTATTATGATATGAGTTCTCATGAGGATATCAAGCAATATTATGAAGTAATTAGTCACCATATGCAATTAAATGATAAGACCCAGCAAGAAGTAGATAAAGAAGAACAAGCACTAAGAATATTTGCAAAGGATGGGAAAATCATAGGCGTATGTTGCAGAGGTACAGATTATACAAGTTTAAAACCTACGAAACATAGCATTCCCTATACTGCGGAACAGACCATCCAATTGGTGAAAGAAAAATTAAAGGAGTGGGATGGATACAAATATGTCTATCTTGCAACAGAAGATGAAGAAATCTTAGATAAATTTATAGAAGAATTTGGAACGGACAAGATTTTGTACTATGTGGATTGCAAGAGATTTCCAAGTGATACAGAGAATCGCACATTAGATGAAATTGATTTTGACCGAGAAAATGATAAATACTTAAAGGGTTTAGAATATTTGAAAACAATCTATCTACTTGCAAAGTGTGATTCGGCGATTCTACCAGATATAGGTGGTACTTTGGCAGCAGTTCGTATAAACGGGAATAAGTATGAACACACAATTCTAATTGATAATGGTCGTTATGAATAATGATTTTGTTATAGGAGAGAGGTTGAGATTATCCGTATGAGAATCATAAAAGAGAAGTTAAAGAAAGTAGGTTTCTGCACAGCGTTGTATGAATATATAGTAAAATTGCTGGAAAGAGATAGTACATGTGAACAACAAAGAATGTATGGAGTATTGCATCCTACTAAAAAATTTTATATTATTAGAAATTTTCGAACTAATTCTGGATTAATGGGAATTCATAACATAGTTTTGTCGCATATTATTTATGCGATAAATAATGGATATATACCAGTGGTGGATATGAAAAACTATGCATCTATGTATCATGAAGAAAGTGAATTAGGCAGTGTTAATACATGGGAGTATTACTTTGAACAACCAATGCATTATACCTTGGAAGAGGCTTATAAAAGCTTTTATGTAACTTTATGCAAAGAAGGAAAACAGCCAATGCCATTTGGGCAAAACCAATTTGACAATAAGCAAGATATTGCATTTTGCAATTCAATTATGAGTCAATATATGGACTTTAATGCTAGTACAAAACAAATTTTAAGCGATGAACTATCAAAACTGAAAAATTTTGCACAGAATGGAAAAATACTAGGTGTGTGCTGTAGAGGCAGTGATTATGCAACATTAAAACCGAAATACCACCACATTCCTACAACAGCAGAGGAATCAATTGAGTTAGTAAAAGAAAAATTGGAAAAGTGGGATGGATATAAGTATGTTTATTTAGCAACAGAGGATGAAACTATATTGGAGAAGTTTAAAACTGCTTTTTGCGATTCGGGTAATTTATACTATGTGGAATGTAAACGTTTTCCAAGCGATACAGGCAATCGTTTATTAGCAGATATTGAATTTGAAAGAGAAAATGATAAATATTTAAGAGGTTTAGAATATTTGAAAACATTACATTTGCTATCGAAATGTGATTCTGCTATTTTGCCTCAAATTGGAGGTACTCTTGCTGCACTTAGAATGAATAATAATCAATATGAGCATACGATTTTACTAGATAAAGGGTGTTATGAATAATAGAATGGTCGGAAAGGGTTAAATGAAAAGTATAAAAGACAAATTGAAAAAAATAGATGGATTTGTACTTCTTTATGAATCCTATGCACGTTTTCGTCAAAAGGATGCAACCTGTGAACAGCAAAGAGTATTTGGACTAGCCAATCCTTCGAAAACCTTTTATGTAATTCGAACAGAACGGCCAATTACAGGATTGATGGGTCTTCACAACTGCGTGCTTACTCATATTAGTTATGCCGTGGAGAAGGGATATATTCCGGTGGTTGACCTAAAGAATCACCTTACCATGTATCATGAAGAGGGAGACCTTGGCAAGGTGAATATATGGGAGACTTATTTTGAGCAACCTACACCTTATACATTAGAAGATGCCTATAAGAGTTCTCGTGTAATCTTGTCTTGTCATGGGAAACAAGACATGCCAAATGGCCATAATGTGATGGATTCTAAACAAGACATTATGCGGTGTAATCAGTTGATGAATCAGTATATGAAATATAACAAAGAGACTCGGAACCTATTAGAAGAAGAAGAGGCACTGTTACGCAAACGAGCTAATGGGAAGAAAATCTTAGGGGTATGTTGTAGAGGATCTGACTTCCTCACCTTACAACCTAGTCAACATAGTGTTCCATATACAGCAGAGCAAACAATTGCATTAGTGAAGGAGAAATTGCAAGAGTGGAATGAGTATGAGCTTATTTATCTAGCTACAGAAGACGAATCAGTATTAGAAACATTTCAACGGGAATTTGAGGAAAGTGGGAATCTATATTATCTAGATTGTCAAAGGTTTCCTTCTAACACTAATAATAGATTACTAGCAGAAATTAGCTTCGAACGTGAACATGATAAATATTTAAAAGGATTAGAATACTTAAAAACAATCTATTTACTTTCAAAATGTGACTCTGCCATTGCACCACAAGTGGGAGGAACAGTGGCAGCATTTCGAATGAATGGGAATGAATATGAACATGCCATCATTATTGAAAATGGTAAATATCAGTAGAGAATATTAGACAAAAGAGCAGAGGAAGTGAGAATGAGAGAAGTCAACCTTGTATTTGTTATATTACATTATCTCACTACAGAGGAAACAGTGCAAAGTATTGCATCTATTAAGCGGTATATGGACACTGCATCCTATGGAATTATTGTAGTAGATAATGCATCGCCTAATGATAGCATTCAATTATTGCATAGCAAGTATGAAACAGAGGGTGACACTATTCATATTGTAGAATCTTCAGAAAATGTTGGTTATGCACGAGGTCTTAATATTGGTATTAGAAGGGCAAAAGAATTATATGATTTTCAATATATGATTTTAATGAACAATGATATCTATTTCTTAGAACACCAATTATACGAAAAGTTAGAATGCCAATATGGCAAGAGCCAGTTTGCTGTATTGGGACCGATGATCTTATGTGGGGATGGAACTTGCAATACGAATCCCTATGAGATGAATTTAATTGATCGAGAGGAAATTCGAGCTAGACTTGCCATATATAAGAAGCAAGAGTGGTTGTTAAAGAGGAATTTATATAATCTATATAACTTATTAAATGGAATAAAAGATGATATAATTACTTTTTGTCAACGAACGAAGAAATTAAAACAAGGGAAAGCATATTGGTTAGAGCAAGAAAATGTATTACTACATGGTAGCATTTGGATATTTTCACAAGATTATTTCAAGAAATTCTCGCAATTAGATGAACGAACTTTTATATATTCAGAGGAAGATGTGTTGTTCGTACACTTATTTGCCCATGGTATGAAATCGGTCTATCAGCCAGATATTAAGGTCTTTCATGTGGGAAGCAGCAGTATGAATCAACTTCACACCAAGGAGATAAAGAAACGGTTATTGTGGAAAATCAACAATTTGCAACAGGGACTCCATCATCTGCTAGAAGTAATGGACGAGTATGAATCTGTTTAGATAATAGGGGAATAAAGTGGGTAATCAGACGAAGAAGAATATATTATATAATATTGTAAATGTACGACAAATAGATGCAAACGTGGTTACAAGATTAAACCAACAATTAGGAATCAATCAGAGCTATGCAGTGGTTGAGTATGAAAATGAATTAGAACAGTTTGCCAAAGAGTCAAAATATATTATGCGGAAGCAAGCAGTAATTGGTGACTATACAGATTGTACTTGTGTTGAACGTACGCAATTTCAACCACTAGATGATACGATTCTAGAAGCAATGGCTCCGCATATGATGCAATTACTGAAAATGCAACAACGCTTTGAGAAGCAAGAACAATTTCGTATGCCGAATACTTTGCTTCATCATGAGACACTATTCATGAAGAATCTTGAATTCTGGAATAATTTCCTAGATGTGGCAGAGATTACACATGTATTCTTTAATCAAGTTCCACATGAAGTGTATGATAATATTATATATTATTTATGCAAGATTAAGAAGATTAAGACGGTTGTTAGCTATTGGTCTACGTTGCCCAATCGATCCG
>JAWXVE010000095.1:0-5773 GCA_044425575.1 Eubacteriales bacterium
TACCCGCACAGTGGTGTGGAGAGCCTTTGGGTAGGTTGAGGAAGCCAGAAGTTCGCCTAGATGTTTAGTTGTTGCTCGCATGACAAGTGTGTTTTCCCACAGTGTGGAGGTTGTAGACAGAGGCATCTACTTCTTTCTGAACCTTTGCGGTAAGGTATGCGTATTTTCTGGCGAATGCAGGGAAGGAAAACCAATTGTTTGAGTGGAGCGAGTTTTGGTTTTCCTTCCCAAATAATGCTGAGCCAGAAAAAACACATACCAGCAGGTACAGAAAGAAGTAGATGCCTCTGACTACAATGATAATATAGTGGCATACATGCCATATTCCAAATAATGCTGAGCCAGAAAAAACACATACCAGCAGGTACAGAAAGAAGTAGATGCCTCTGACTACAATGATAATATAGTGGCATACATGCCATATTCCAAATAATGCGAAGACAGAAATAACACAATAATGCTTTCAAAAGATACACAGATAGTGTATAGTAGAAGAGAAAGGCATTGGTAGGAAAATGAAAGAAAAAATTGTATTAATTGATGGACACAGTATTTTAAATAGAGCATTTTATGGAGTGCCAGACTTAACAAATTATGAAGGTTTGCATACGAATGCAATCTATGGATTTCTCAACATTCTCTTCAAAATCCTAGAAGAGGAACAACCACAATACTTAGCGGTTGCATTTGACTTAAAGGCACCTACGTTTCGTCATAAGTTATATGATCAATATAAGGGAACGAGAAAGGGCATGCCAGAAGAATTGCGTGAACAAGTACCTCTTATGAAAGAAGTACTTACAGCAATGGGAATTGCAATTGTATCTAAGGAAGGGTATGAGGCAGATGATGTCTTAGGTACTCTCGCAACGTGCTACGAGGCAGATGGATGTGCGGTAACATTAGTATCGGGAGATAGAGATTTATTACAGATTGCTAGTAAAGAGATTAAGATTAAGATACCAAAGACAAAAGGTGGCAAAACAGAAAGCTATGATTATTACGAAGAAGATGTGTGGAATGAATATCACTTAACAACGAAACAATTTATAGAATTAAAAGCATTAATGGGCGATGCGGCAGATAATATTCCAGGAGTTCCTAAAGTTGGTCTTAAAACAGCAACAGGGCTATTAGAAACATATGGAACCATTGCCAATATTTACGATCATATTGAAGAGATTACCAAGAAGAGTATTCAAGGGTCATTACGGGAAAATCGTGACCTAGCAGAATTGAGCAAGGAATTGGCAACGATTAAGATTGATTGTGAATTGCCAGATATTAAGGAATCAGCCCGTATTACTAATTTTTATACAAAAGAAGCCTACGATCAATTTAAACGATTGGGATTTAAGAATTATTTAAGTAGATTCGACCAAGAAGATAAGTTCCAAGAGGAGACGGAAACAGCCATAGAGGTTGAACAAGTTAGCACTAAGAAACGTGTAATGGAATTGTATTCCATGGCTAAAGAGCAAGATAAGGTAGCGATTTATCTTCTTTGTAAGGAACAGGTACAAAATGGTATTGTTGCCATTGCTTTGGCGTGGGAAGTAGGTAAAGTATATGTAATAGGAACTTGTACGGACTTAGATGATACTGATATACTAGAGACTACAAGAGCTTTTCTCATGGATTTACAAGAAGAGAAAAAGGGAAGAAGTATCGTAACCTTTGAAGCGAAGAAGTTATATGAATATTTGTCCTTGGAGCGTTCTCATGGAATATACGATTTACAAATTGGTGCCTATTTAGTAAACCCACTAAAGAATGATTATGAGATTGAAGATGTTGTTCATGAGTATTTGGGAAAGAATATGCAGACGAAAGTAGAGCGTATTGGTAAGAAGAAGTGGTGTGATGTATATGAAGAGCATAAAGGAGAAGAAGATGCTCCAGCCGTGTTATATGCAGGAGAAGCAGCACTTGGGTGTTTCGAAACTTATGAATTAGTGCGAAATAGACTACAGGAACTTGAAATGGAACGTCTGATGGACGAATTAGAAATGCCATTGTCCTATGTATTATACAAAATGCAACAAGAAGGTATCTTAGTAGAGAAAGATGCATTGCAACAGTATGGAGAGGAACTAGTAGGACGGATTGTGGAGTTAGAAGAAGGAATCTATGAAGCTTCTGGAACTACTTTTAACATTAATTCCCCTAAGCAGTTAGGACAAGTTTTGTTCGAGAAGATGGAGCTTCCTGGTGGCAAGAAGACTAAGACGGGATATTCCACAAGTGCGGAAGTATTAGACAAGTTAGCAGGGGAGTACCCTATTGTATCACAAGTATTAGAATATAGAGCATTAACGAAGTTGAAATCTACCTATGCAGAAGGACTTGCAAATTGCATCCAAGAAGATGGAAGAATTCACAGTCATTTTAATCAAACTATTACAGCGACTGGAAGAATTAGTTCTACAGAACCGAACTTGCAGAATATTCCAATGCGTATGGAACTTGGCAGAAGAATCCGAAAAGTGTTTATTCCAAAAGAAGGCTATGTGTTCATGGATGCGGACTATTCTCAAATAGAACTTCGTATCTTAGCTCATATGTCCAAGGATGAAACCTTAATCCAAGCCTATCGGGAGAATGAAGACATTCATAGGTTGACGGCTTCTCAAGTATTTCATACACCATTTGAAGAAGTAACAGAGTTGCAGAGAAGGAATGCTAAAGCAGTCAACTTCGGCATTATTTATGGGATTAGTGCATTTGGACTTAGCCAAGACTTAAGTATTACACCTAAAGAAGCAGGGAAATATCGTGAACAGTACTTTGCAACGTACCCAAAAGTAAAGGAATTCTTAGATGAATTAATTGATGTGGCTAAGAAAGATGGCGCAATTGCAACATTATTAGGACGTAGACGACCAGTACCAGAGATACACTCAAGTAACTTTATGCAACGCTCTTTTGGTGAACGAATTGCTATGAATTCTCCTATTCAAGGCACGGCAGCTGATATTATTAAAATTGCCATGTTACGTGTTTATGAAGCATTGAAAGAATTAGGATTGCAATCGCGTTTGATTTTGCAAATTCATGATGAGCTTCTCCTAGAAGTAGCACAAGAAGAGGTGGAACAAGTGGCAATCATCTTAGAACGTGAGATGAAGGGTGCAATGGAACTTGCAGTGTCTTTAGAAATCGAGTCACATACAGGAAGCAACTGGTATGATGTAAAGTGAGTGAATATGGCAAAAATAATTGGAATTACAGGTGGAGTTGGAGCGGGGAAATCAGCTGTTTTATGTTATCTTAGCCAAGCATATGGCTATTCGGTGATACAAGCAGATCAGGTAGCCCATGAGGTTAAGGAAAAAGGAACACCTTGTTATGAAGCCTTAGTGGAATTATTAGGCGAGGATATTTTAGACGGGGAAGGTCAAATAAACCGTTGCAAAATGGCAGATGTGATTTTTAAAGAGCCAGATAAACTAAGACAAGTCAATGAATTAATTCATCCAGCAGTGCAAGAAGTGCTTTTGCAGGCAATGGCAGAAGAAGATGGAGCGTATTTGTTTATAGAAGCAGCTTTATTAATTGAAAGTGGATATCTTCCCTATTTAGACGAATTATGGTATATTTATGCAGATGAAGAAGTTAGACGAAAACGATTAGAGCAGGATAGAGGTTATTCAATTCATAAAACAGATGATATTTTTGCAAGTCAATTAACAGATGAGGAATATCGCAGCTATAAGCCTGTAGTAATTGATAATTCACAAGCACGAGAGAATGCATTTCATCAAATTGATAAAATATTGGAGGGCTGTTATGAAGCAGAACGGTAAAATCAGCGGACATATGGTATTTGGACTAGACATTGGTACGCGTAGTATTGTGGGAACAGTTGGATATCAAACAGACACACAATTTATTGTTGTGGCACAAGCCGTAGAAGAACATACCACAAGATCCATGTTAGATGGGCAGATTCATGATATTCCCAAGGTAAGTGAAACAATTCTTAAGGTAAAAGAAACCTTAGAACATCATACAAAGCAAGAGTGTAAGGAAGTATGTATTGCGGCGGCAGGCCGTGTATTGCAGACGATTACTACTTCTGTCACATCAGAACTTGAAAGTGAGAGGGAGATTACCCAAGAAGATGTTTACAGTGTGGAATCTCTTGGAGTAGAGCGTGCATACGAAGAATTTTCACAGGAGAATAATTCTCCAGAGAAGTTTTTTTGCGTGGGACATTCCATTATACGATACTATATGAATGATTTTCCAATCTCCAATTTAATTGGTCATAAAGCAACTAGAATTTCCACAGAATTAATTGCCACCTTTTTACCTAATGATGTAGTGGATGGGTTGTATCAAGCAGTGGAATTAGCAGGCTTAGAAGTAGTGAACTTAACATTAGAACCTATTGCAGCTATGCACGTGGCCATTCCTGAGAAATATCGGATGTTGAACATTGCATTAGTCGATGTAGGCGCAGGCACATCAGATATTTGCATTACGAAAAGTGGTAGTATTGTAGCATATGGAATGATTCCTTGTGCGGGAGATTCGATTACAGAAGCCATTGCACAACATTGCCTTGTGGATTTTCAAACAGCCGAATCAATTAAGAAAGATGCCGGAGAGATGGAAACCATTTCCTATGATGATATTTTATTGCTGCCTCAGTCTATTGGGCGAGAGGAATTGTATGAATTAACCAAGAATGAAGTAGATTCCATGGCGAAGCAAGTAGCCGATAAGATTATGGAATTAAATGGCGATAAAACAGTAAGTGCTGTCTTTGTCATTGGAGGAGGAGGTAAGTATGGTAATTACGTACAGACTCTTGCCCAGTATCTAGAACTGCCAGAAGAACGCGTGGCACTCCGCGGTTTTGAAGTAATGCAAGATATTGTCTTTATGCAAAAATCCATTGAAAAAGATTCTATGCTAGTTACGCCTGTTGGAATTTGTCTAAGTTTTTATGAGCATAATAACAACTTTTTGTATGTTTCCTTCAATGGTAAGAAGATTAAGTTGTACGATAATGGACAATTATCCATTGTAGATGTGATTATGCAAGCAGGAATTACCAACGAGGATATTTTTCCAAAAAGAGGAACGCCAATTCACTATAAATTAGATGGAGTTTCTAAAATTGCCAGAGGGGAACGGGGCGAACCAGCTGTTATTACCATTAATGGAGAAGTGGCAGATTTACATGCTTCCATTAAGGCAGGAGATTCCATTGTGCTAACTGAATCTACAGCAGGTAGACAGGCTAACTTGTCTGTGAAAAAGTTTTTAGAATCCAAGGCATCCATTACGGTACATGTGAATGACCAGGCAGTAGAATTGCCAATGTTTGTGTTGGTAAATCAAATGTTACAGTCAGAATTCTATGAAATACAAGAGCAAGATGAAATTGAGTTGCTAAATTACTATACTGTGGAGCAAGTGTTAGAATGCATGGATTTATTAGATGATTTGTACAAAGACATCTATGTAAATCATACATTGGCAGATAGAAGTACAAAAGTATATGATCAATTTAGTGTTCGCATTCAGGAAGTAGAGAAATTGCAAAACCAAGAGAAACTACACAAGCAAGAGGGAATTCAAGAAATCACTCCAGTAATCAAAAGTATTCCTAAAGTGGAGTTGTGGAGAAACCTTGTCACAGAGGAAGAAGTGGGGGAGAATGAAGAATCTGTTATTCATGATATTTATGTTATGATTAATGGAACGCCTATTCATTTATCGGGTAAGAAAGAATATGTCTTTGTTGATATTTTTGATGTCT
>JAWXVE010000096.1:0-5747 GCA_044425575.1 Eubacteriales bacterium
TAAATTTTCATCTAATAACTTTATGAATTCATCCATAGTAATCCATCCTTTTTGTTTTTTTTAGTATATCACAAAAAGGATGGATTGTCACCGAAAACCAACTAACTTCGGAAAGAACCATAAAATCCTTGACAAAAGTCAAGGATTTTACATTTAGTTAAATTTTCTTTTTCTAGCTGCTTCAGATTTCTTCTTACGTCTTACGCTTGGTTTCTCGTAGTGCTCTCTTTTGCGGATTTCTTGTTGAATTCCAGCCTTTGCACAACTTCTCTTGAAACGACGCAATGCGCTATCTAAAGTTTCATTCTCTTTTACGATTACATTTGACATAGAAACACACCTACCTCCCCTCCAGCCCAGTATTGAACACCGTTTGACTGCTCGGGTAATTTTTATTACGCTTCACTATTATAGCACAAATTTATAATTCGTCAAGACTTTTTCAATAAATTCATATTTTATGAATATTTTATTGCCCCCGCTCTCTATCATTCATTCGTGTAGCACAAATTATATTAGCTGTGCTTGAACGGCAGTCAGCGCCACAACTCCAACGATGTCTTCCCACGAACATCCTCTTGATAAATCATTTACTGGTTTCGAAATTCCTTGTAACATTGGTCCATAAGCATCTGCTTTCGCAAGACGTTGCACTAGCTTATATCCAATATTGCCACAATCTAGATTTGGAAATATTAGCACGTTTGCCTTACCTGCAATTTCACTATCAGGTGCTTTTGATCTGGCAATATGTGGTACCAATGCCGCATCTGGTTGTAATTCTCCATCTAAGGTTAGGTGTGGATATTGCTCATTGGCAATTCTTGTAGCTTCCGTAACTTTATCTACAAGTGGATGTGTGGCACTTCCCTTGGTAGAGTGAGATAGCATAGCAATAATTGGCTTTGCTCCTACTAGTGTCTTAAAGCTCTTTGCACTGCTATCTGCTATGGCTGCCAATTCTTCTGCCGTGGGGTCTTGGTTCAGTCCACAATCTGCAAATAGGAATGTTCCATTATCTCCATATTCACAATCTGGCACATCCAAGATAAAGAATCCCGATACTAACTTCACCCCTGGTGCTGTTTTCAGAATCTGAAGAGACGGTCTTAATACATCAGCAGTTGCATGGCAAGCACCAGCAACCATTCCATCTGCCTCATTTGCTTTTACCATCATAACTCCAAATGTAAGGTAATCTTCTACGAGAATTTCTTTTGCTCGTTCAAAAGTCATTCCTTTTCCTTTTCTAGTCTCATACAAAAGTTCTGCATACCCTTCTAATTTATCAGTGGTTGCCGGATCAATTACTGTGACACCATCTAGGTTAACTTCTAACCACCCAGCACCATCCATAATCTTCTCTTCTCGACCTATCATAATAATATTGGCAATATCTTCTTCTATGATATGGGAAGCTGCAATTAGGGTTCGCTTATCTGTTGTTTCAGGTAACACAATTGTTTTCTTATCTACTCTTGCTTTTTCTTTGACCATTTCTATGTACGACATGAGAAACCTCCTATCTGCTATTGTTGAATTTGTAGTTATATTATAACCGAATTCCTGAAATGAAACAACAATTTCGACAAAAATCTTTGTGCTAAATGAAGTACACGAGTAACGATGTATACTTTTTTATTAATTATACAAGAAAAGCTAAACCATTTGCCATTCCTATGGTACAATAACTATGATATTATGGTTAAAAGATCATAACTACATAATAAGCGCTTTAAGAATAGAGGAACCCATATGAAAGTTATTGGCATTGTTGCTGAATATAATCCATTCCATAATGGACATGCTTACCACATTGAACAGACACGTCTTACTACAGGTGCCGACTATGTAATTGCTGTTATCAGTGGTAACTTTGTACAGCGTGGTGCACCAGCTATTTTCGATAAATTCACACGTGCCAAGATGGCTCTACAAGGTGGTGTTGACCTTGTTCTAGAACTTCCCAGCCATTTTGCTTGCTCTAGTGCACCTGATTTTGCACAGGGAGCTATTGACCTACTCGATTCTCTTGGTGTTGTAGATTACTTATCCTTTGGAAGCGAATGTGGCAATCTCTCCTTATTAGAGCAAATTGCTTGTATCACTATGGAAGAGACCGGATTATTTTCTTCTACCCTTAGAGAATATCTACAACAAGGCTTTTCCTACCCGAAAGCTTTTGCAACTGCTTTTACTTTATCTAATCCAGAAGAACAACAATTATCAAAAGTCATAGCCGAACCGAACAATCTCCTTGGAATCGAGTACTTAAAAGCTCTTAAGAGACGAAAAAGTTCGATTATTCCAACTACTATATTACGTAATGGATCCAATTACCATGACACCCACTTCACTTCTCCTCTGTGTTCTGCCCTTGCTATTCGTTCCACTCTTGCAAATGCAACACAATTAAATTGCTCTGTAGATGAATTATCCAATTATATGCCGATGGAATCTTATGATGTATGTCAAGAAGCATATTGTAGTGAGACAAGTGTGGTGTCCAATGATTTTTCCAATTTACTACTTTATCAGCTACGCTTACACCAACAAACTGGATACACAAGCTTTTATGATGTACCAGAAGGACTGTCCAATCGTATTATAAAATATTTGCCACAATTTACCACAATAGATGATTTCTGTAATTTACTCAAAACAAAAGATTATACCTTTGCAAGAATTAGTCGCTGTTTACTTCACATTCTGTTAAATATAAAACAGGATCATATGATTGATTATACGAAAGATTCCTATGCTCATTATGCTAGAATTCTTGGATTCTCCCAAGATAAAGTTGCACTACTACACCAGATAAAGCAGTCCACCAAGATTCCTATTATCACGAAATTAGCAGATGCCCATAAGCATTTAGAACCTCTTAGCTTGCAAATGTTAGAAGAAACCATTCTACATTCTGAACTATACCATTTACCATTGCAAAATAAGAACAAAAAAAATCCGTACAATGAATATCAAGCAAACATTGTACGGATACCATCCTCTTAATTTAATTCTTAAAACTGTGAATCGGTGCTGGAATACGCCCTCCTCGATTCACAAACGCTTCGCAAGAATATGGATTTACCGGCATAACAGGAGCATAACCAAGCAAGCCTCCAAATTCCACCATATCTCCCACTTTCTTGCCAATGACTGGTATAATACGAACTGCAGTAGTTTTCTGGTTAATCATACCAATTGCCATTTCATCTGCAATCATTCCTGATATAGTAGATGCTTTTGCATCTCCTGGAATGGCAATCATATCTAATCCCACAGAACATACACAAGTCATAGCTTCTAACTTTTCAAGAGTAAGTGCACCAGCTATGACTGCGTCAATCATACCTTGATCTTCACTAACTGGAATAAATGCACCACTTAATCCACCCACATAAGAAGATGCCATTACTCCACCTTTTTTCACTTGATCATTTAAAAGTGCAAGTGCTGCCGTTGTACCTGGTGCACCAGCATATTCCAAGCCGATTTCACAGAGAATATCTGCCACACTATCACCGATGGCTGGTGTTGGTGCAAGGGATAAATCAATAATTCCAAATGGAATACCAAGCTTTTTCGATGCCTCTTGTGCCACTAATTGACCCACTCTTGTTACTTTAAAAGCAGTCTTTTTAATGGTTTCACACAATACTTCAAAACTTTCTCCACGAACTGATTCTACTGCTGTCTTCACTACACCTGGTCCACTAACACCCACATTAATAATCGCATCTGCTTCTGTTACACCATGAAATGCTCCTGCCATAAAAGGATTATCATCAGGGGCATTGCAAAATACGACTAACTTGGCACAACCAAGCGAATCAATTTCCTTGGTACACTCTGCTGTCTCTAAGATAATCTTGCCCATGAGCTTAACGGCATCCATGTTAATACCACATTTCGAAGAGCCTAAATTTACCGAGCTACACACTCGTTCTGTAGTAGCAAGTGCTTCTGGAATGGAACGAATTAGCAGTTCATCTGCATTCGTCATACCTTTTGATACTAAGGCAGAATATCCACCAATAAAGTTTACGCCCACTTCTTTCGCTGCACGGTCAAGAGTTTGTGCTATCGTTGCAAAATCTTCACTCGTCTTACAGGCCGCACCACCAATTAAAGCAATTGGCGTAATAGAGATTCTCTTATTTATAATAGGAATTCCATATTCTAACTCAATTTCTTTCCCAACAGATACAAGATTCTCAGCAACACTCGTAATCTTACGATATATGTTATCATTTAAAATAGCAAGGTCGGAATGAATACAATCTAGCAAGCTAATTCCAAGGGTAATAGTTCTTACATCAAGGTTTTCTTCCTCAATCATCTTATTAGTTTCTACTACTTCTAATATATTAATCATCTTTCAATCTATCTCCTTTAGATTCTATGCATTTTATTAAAAATATCTTCTCTCTGGCAACGAATCACAACACCGATTTCTTCTCCGATTTGCTCAAGTTCACTTGCAATATCTGCAAATGGTTTTAGAGAATCTTCTAAGTTGACAATCATCATCATATTAAAATAATCTTGAACAATTGTTTGAGAAATATCTAAAATATTTACTTGATTATTGGATAAATAAGTACACACCTTTGCAATAATTCCAACTGTATCTTTTCCTACAACGGTAATAATTGTTTTCTTCATTCTTACTTCCTCTTTCTTAGTTAAATTTGTATTAAATCTGTAACGGATGATCGATTAGCTACTAGAATGGGATAATCAGTTCCTGTATATCCATTATCTGCCATAGTAAGTTCCATACGAACAGTTTCATACGCAAGTTCAGGTATATTGTTTTCACCACTTAAGTGACCTAGAACAATCTGTTTCATATTATCATGAATAATTTCATTTAACAAGCGCCCTGCATTGGCATTGGATAAGTGACCTCTTTTCCCAAGAATGCGTTGCTTTAATTGATAAGGATAAGTACCTACTTGCACCATATTTTCATCATGATTGGCTTCAATTAAAATAGCATCTAATCCTTGTAGTTCACATACAATCTGATTATCATAACATCCCACATCTGTTAGAATGGCAACTTTTTTACCATTGGATTCTAATCGATATGCCACTGGATCCACGGCATCGTGAGAAATAGGTATGGGAAACACCTGAATCGTTCCCACTTGAAATGTTTCCTTTGGATCTATTTCTACAAACAATTCGCCTTGTATAACACCTACAGATTTTGTATTCATAATTGCCACTTTCGTTGGTGGTGTAACATAGATTGGAATACCATACTTTCTGCTAAGAACCCCTAAACCTGCAATATGGTCAATATGTTCATGGGTAATTAAAATCCCTTGGATTTCATTTATGGACACGTTATGTTCCAACAAACCCGCCACTATGCGTTTACCACTAATTCCTGCATCTACAAGTATATGTGTCTGTTCATCTCCCACATAAATACAATTTCCACTACTTCCACTGGCAACACTTCCTAATCTCATGCTCGTCCTATATCCTTCCATCCAAGTTCAATCACATCACCATCACGAATGGCTTCTAAATACTTGGCACCTTGCTGATTCAACTTCGTAATAATCTCTTTCCCATTTCTAGGTGTTAAATCGAATTCATAGACATCAAAAATATCAACAAAGACATATTCTTTCTTACCCGATAAATGAATAGGCGTTCCATTAATCATAACATAAATATCATGAATAACAGATTCTTCATTCTCCCCCACTTCTTCCTGGGCATGACCA
>JAWXVE010000021.1:0-31672 GCA_044425575.1 Eubacteriales bacterium
CACAACCATCTCTTACTGTCAACACTTTTTTTTACATTTTTTTCAAATTAATTCCACCGCTCGTTTCCAAACGGTGGAATCATATTATATCTCTATGAATTTGCTTTGTCAATAGTTTTTTCTATTTCTTGAAAACTATTTGCAATCTACTAGGTAGAATGCCTCTGTGATTCCTTACTGAAGCGTAACTTGCGCAACACCCCCTGATCCAGTAAGCGTTAGTTCTAGACTGGTAACACTTGCAATCATCTCTACTGGCACTTCAAACATCAAGAAAGCTTCTACCGATTCACCTGGTGCAATGGTTTCTTGTAACATTGCCATATCTCCTGGAAGAATGGTGAACATATTGCTGACAGCGTCACCACCGTCTATTGATAATGTTGCACTTACTTTGTCTGCGAAAAAGTCAATAGTGGTATCAGAATCTGTCACATTCCCCACTTGATAATTAAGAATTACAAGCATGTGATTATCCTTGGCAGAAATTCCCATACCATCATTGTCTGTATATTGCTTTACCACTCCATAATTTAGATAAGTAATGTAAGTTCCTGCAACTGGTAACACTTCATTTATATCAGAGGTAGTTGGTACCACTTCTTCTTCCACTTCTTCTTGGGTTTCGATTTCTTCCTGATTCTCTACAGTCTCTTCTTCCGCTTCTTCTGCGTCTACTTTCTCTTCATCTACCCCTTCTTCTACTTCCTCTTCATCTGTTTCCATTTCTGTTAACATTCTGCTTTTCGTATCGGAATGGTAGTCCACAATAAGGTTGGCTGCATATTGAGCAATAATTTTACTTTCGTCTTCCGTTAATTGTACCGTTGACGAACAACCTGTTAATGCCATTGCTAGTACTATACTCAAAGTCAATATTCTTGTTTTATTTTTCATGCAAATTCTCCATTGTGTGTAAGTTGTATCACTTCTTTGCTATTTATTCTATCATTATTTCACACTTCACGCAAGATAGATTCTTCAAGTTTGTAATCGAGTCCTATTTTACCACAGAACCACCCTATACTTAACCCTTACCTAACGTGGTAAACATGACTACGCCAAAGGTGGCAATGAGAATAACTTGAAATGCTTCCGGATTTTTCCGTCTGGCTTATCCATATAGGTGGCAAATGAAATGCCACATACTACTGCTGCAATGGCACTAGAAAATCCCAATGCTTCACAAGCTACATAAGCAAATGATACCGCTAATAAGCTAATGAAGATTTGACGGTACACATCTTGTGTAAGGGTAAATAATTTATAAAGTACTAAAGAAGCAACTACTCCTACTAATAATGCTCCTACAATCTCTTTCTCAATTAATTGTACAAAAACAGAAGGAGTTACAGAACTACTACTTCCACTAATGATACTAGTCATAATGGCACATAGTGCCACTCCTGCAATGATTATAATACTAATTAGTAATCCCACTAACAATAAAGCAATTTCCGTTGGTAATTTACTGTTTATTCATTGACATATCCCGCAAATACTACTATCCCTAACATTACTACAATTGGCATCAATAAAATCTCAGACATCTCCCTCTCCTTTTAATGACGGTCTAAGGTGAACCAAAATTCTACGCCATCCTCATAATTACACACACCATATTCTTGATTCATTCCCTCTACAATTGCCTTGACAATGGATAACCCAACACCACTCCCTCCATATTCTCTTGTTCTTGCTTTATCCACTTTATAAAATTTGCTCCATATTTGTGAAATTGACTCTTCTGGTATGGGCAAACCTGTATTAAAGACACTAATACGAACTTTTTCTTCTTGCGCTTCTAATCGTATGGAAATGCAATTTGGTTCTTTTACATGATTCATTGCATTGCTAATATAATTGCGAACCACTTCTTCTACTTGGAATTCATCCCCCCATACATAAATGGAATCTTTTGTATTACATGTCATAGTAACACCTTGTTGTTTTAACAAAATGTCTAATGTTTGTATATAGTTATGAATTAATTCCATAATATCAAATCGTTGGAATTCTACTTGCTCCGTTCCTGACTCTAATTGATTTAGTGTCATAAGCTTTTGTACCATCTGGTTCATCTTTATTGTTTCATCCAGTATCACATCGCAATAAAATTTCCGATTATCTGCATCCATATCCACATCATCTACTAATCCTTCAGCATACCCGTGAATGAGGGCAATTGGAGTTTTAAATTCATGAGAAATATTGGAAACAAATTCCTTGCGCATCATTTCCATTTCGTTCTTAAGCTTAAGATCATGTTTTAATTCCAAATTGGCCTCTTTTAATTCTCGTATGGTCTCTTGAAGAGCATCAGACAAATGGTTCATATTCTTGCCTAAAATGGCAATTTCATTATCACCCTCTCCAATATACTTTTTCTCAAATTCCAAATTTGACATACTCTGAGACAACCTAGTCAATTCTTGAATCGGTTTGGTTAGTTTACGAGCTATCATATAGATTACACTTGTTCCAATTACAACAGCTAGCATACCAACATAGGCAAGAAAGCGATTGGCAATGTCCACGCTATCTCGTAACCCTTCTAAAGGGGCACGAAGTAAAAAGAGATTAGAATTGGGCAGGATTCCCCACATCTGAACATATTCTGTCTGAGTCATTTCATCTACAACAATTTGAATCTCATAATCGTCTGTTTCCGCAATTGTCACTTCTTCTGCAAGTACTCGATTAAACACATGCATAAATAGCTGATTTGTCATGTTCTGCGGTTCATTCACTGTTGACAACATAACTTTCGACTCACTATTGAGTACGATAGCGCTAAGACTATACTTCTCACAAAGCTTCTGTAATTCAATTGCATATTCATCTTCAAAGATTGAATCCACTTGAGCAGCAGAAACAAGGGAATAATACACCTCTAAGAGCGCTGTTTTCTTCTCACTTTGATAATATTTTACAAGAAAAATGCTATTCATAATCCAACAACTAATTAACGTTCCAACCATGACGAGAATAAATAGAATTGACATTTGTCTACGAATCGAGTGCTTCATCTAAATTCCTCTACTTTTCAAATTTATATCCCATACCCCAAATTGTCTTAATTAAGTTCCCCTTATCCCCCAACTTACTACGTAACTTCTTTACGTGGGTGTCAATGGTTCTAGCATCTCCATAATAATCATAATTCCACACTTGATCGAGAATTACCTCTCTCGAAAGCGCCACGCCTATATGAGCCATAAAATAAGACAATAGCTCAAATTCTTTAAAACTTAATTCAATCATCTCTTTATTAATCACAACTGTATGAGCTACCTTATCAATCTGAATTCCTTCGTATGCTATGAGTTCCTCTTCTATTTCGCCTGTCTTAGCTCGTTTTAATATAGCCTCTACTCTTGCCACTAATATCTTGGGACGAAATGGTTTTGCAATATATTCATCAACCCCATACTCAAAACCTTTTAATTCGTCTGATTCTTCCGATTTAGCAGTCAACATAATAATTGGCACTTTAGAGGTTTTGCGAATTCGTTGGCACACTTCATATCCATCCATAAATGGCATCATTACATCTAGTACGATTAGCGCAACACCTTCTTCCTTCTCAAAGACCGATACTGCCGATACACCATCTGCCGCTTCTAATACTTCAAAATCACTCCGTTCTAAAAAGTCACGAACCAATTTTCTCATTCTACTTTCATCATCTACCACTAATATTTTTTGCTTTTCCATGTAGAGCCTCCTGCCTAGTAATTTTATTTTGGTATATTAGGATCCAACATATATTTTATGTCCAATATCACTTATATTGTACACTATAAATATGTATATTTTGTGTTTTATATGAAATTAGAAAAAGCAAGGTCATCCCCTGCTTTCCTTATTAATCCTCTCTCATAAATCTTGATAGAAAGTCTTTTGTTTGTTGTTTCTTAGGTGCTTTAAATATATCCTCTGGTTTTCCTTCTTCGCAAATAACACCCTCTGCCATAAAAATAACATGATTGGAAACATCTCGTGCAAATGCCATTTCATGAGTTACCACAATCATAGTCGTTCCTTCTTGTGCTAAAGTACGCATAACAGCAAGTACTTCTCCAACCATTTCTGGATCAAGAGCACTAGTTGGCTCATCGAATAAAAGTACTTCTGGTTCCATGGCAAGAGCTCTGGCTATGGCAACACGTTGCTTTTGTCCACCTGATAATTGCTTTGGCTTTGCATAAATATAAGGTGCCATTCCAACTTTGTTAAGATAGTGCATAGCAAGTTTCTCTGCTTCCTCTTTCTTCTTCTTTAAAACTTTCACTTGACCCACCATACAATTCTCTAGAACGGTCATATTATTAAATAGATTAAATCCTTGAAATACCATTCCCGCCTTAGCACGGTAAGGTGCTTCCTTTACATCAGGATCCAAGATATTCGTATTATGAAATAGAATCTGCCCATCATTTGGTGTTTCTAATAAGTTAAGGCATCGTAATAATGTACTCTTTCCACTTCCAGATGCTCCAATAATACTAATTACGTCACCACTACTTACGGTAAAATCAATATCTCGTAACACTTCATTCGTACCAAATGATTTGCTTAAATGTTGGATTTTTAAGATTAAAGGATTCATACTTAGCGGCCCTCGCGTTTCTTCTTAGGATCTGGATAATTCAACATCCCACTTGTATGTGCCAATGTATCACTTGTTGCCAGATCATACGTATCATCACCATCCATTTTACGCTCCCATAATCGAAGTAAGTGAGAAGCAATCAAGGTCATAGTCAAATAAATAACCATTACAATTGTAGCTGATTCAAAATACGTATACATGGCACCTACTACACTCTTATGCACAAAGAATAAGTCTGTAATACTAATTACCGATAGCACGGAAGTATCTTTAATATTAATAATGAAGTTATTTCCAATCTGGGGAATAATATTTCTAAGAGTCTGTGGAAAAATCACATGTAACATGGTCTGAAAATGTGTCATACCAATGGCTTTGGCTCCCTCCGTCTGCCCCTCATCAATGGATAAGATTCCTCCACGAACTGTTTCCGCCATATAAGCACCCGTATTAATTGATACTACAAAAAATGCAGCCGTCCACATATTCATCTTAATATCAAATACTTGTAACCCGCCGTAATAGATAAATACAGCTTGTACAATCATAGGGGTTCCTCGAAATAACTCTACGTATGCTCGTAAGATTACTTTGCCAGCCTTAAGGGCAAACCTCTGAAACCATTTATCGTTTTTGCCATTTGGAATGGTCTGTACTACACCCACTGCAAACCCAATGAAGCACCCAATTAAAGTTCCTACTAGAGCTATTAATAAGGTAGTTCCTGCTCCTCTTAAATAGGAAGGTCCATATCTGGATAACAAATTAATAATTGAATTGATAAAATCCATCTGCTAACATCCTCCCTCGTACTTTATCTTACTGCGCCATTGGTTGCACAGCAATTGCTTCATCCATCATCTCTGCAAAATCTTCTGCTGTTTTTCCTGCCAACATGTTGTTAGCAGCTTCTAAAACTTCTGCATTTCCCTTTTGAATAGAGATTCCTATATTAATCTCTTCATCTGAAACCTCAAACTCACCATCTGTTCCTGAAAAATCTAATATGATCATATCAGGATAAGCAACGACTGCCGCCATAGCTGTTGGCATATCTGTAACTACAATATCACATGCCCCCGCATCTAATGATACTAACATAGCTGGTGCACTTTCCTGAGCTGGTAAAATAGTTGCATCTGGTACTTGTGGTAAACATACATCATACCAAATAGTTCCTAATTGAGATGTTGCTGTTGCTCCTGCAAGATCCGCTACTGATGTAGCACCTGCATATGGTCCATCTGCTTTAACTAAAGTTACAATAGATGCATAATAATACGGATCCGAAAAATCCACTTGTGCCAAACGATCTGAGGTAATAGATTGTCCTGCTATGACGCAATCTACATCACCTGTCATAACAGCAGGAACTAGAGAATCCCAATCTAATTTAACAATTTCCAATTCTTTTCCCATTTCATCTGCCAATATCTTAGCCCACATTACATCATATCCATAGGCATAATCACTACTATCTGCAATTTTCACTGCCCCGTTGGAATCATCTGACTGAGTCCAGTTGTACGGTGCATATCCACATTCCATTGCTACTCTTAACACATCTTCGTTACTCGAACCACAAGCTGTTATACTCAAGGCCAATGCAACTGTTACCATTAATGCCATTATTTTCTTCATTTTCTCTGTTGTATGATATTCTTAATCTTATAAGAATCATACTTTCCTCCATTCATTTCCATAATTTTCTTAAGGCATCCTTCTAAAAAGTAAAATACCTAATTCATCAAAAACCACGGTGCCACTTCTTACATGTGAAAGCACCGTGCTTATTCGTCATGATACTATGTATAACACTTTTTGTCAATTCTATTTTGCAAGCATCATGCGATCATTTGAAAACTCTCCCCCGCTTGCTTGCTCGAATTTTTCAAGTAAATCAGCCACTTTCAGTTGCTTCTTCTCTTCACCCGCTACATCATAGATTACCGCACCATCATAGAGCATAATAAGACGGTTTCCATGTGCAATGGCATCTCTCATATTATGAGTAATCATAATAGTCGTAAGCTGGTCTCTTGCTACAATACGATCAGTAGCTTCTAGTACTTTAGCAGCAGTTTTAGGATCTAATGCCGCAGTATGTTCATCTAATAATAATAATTTAGGCTTTTTAAGAGTTGCCATTAGTAAGGTTAACGCCTGACGTTGTCCACCTGATAACAGTCCTACTTTGGCAGTGAGTCGTTCTTCTAAACCTAGTTCTAATATCTTCAGATCTTCTTTAAACTTACTTAGTTCATTAGAAGCAATGCCTGGTTGCAGCGTTCTAATACTACCACGTCTTGCTGCAAGGGCTAGATTTTCTTGAATCTGCATCTTAGCCGCAGTTCCTGTCATAGGATCTTGGAATACTCTTCCTAGATATTTGGCACGCTTATATTCAGGTAATTTAGATACATCCACATCATCTAATAAGATTCTACCCTCATCAATACCAAAGACTCCTGCTATGGCATTGAGCATGGTTGATTTTCCAGCACCATTCCCTCCTATAACCGTCACAAAATCTCCATCTTTCAAGTGCAAAGACAATCCATTTAATGCTACCTTTTCGTTAACAGTTCCCGGATTAAATGTTTTGGCTATTTGTTCAATCTTAAGCATTCTTTGCACCTCCTTTTTTTGCCTTCTTCATAGCATATTTTCCTGGAAGATGCATAACAGATAAGAAGCCAGCCACAATAAGGGCCGATAATAATTTCAAATCATTGGTGCCTAATATCTTAAAGCTAATTACTGCTTGAATTACAAGATAGTATACAATAGCTCCTAGGGAAACTGATAACAAACGAAATGCAAAATTAACCTTTATCTTGTAAAAAACTACTTGACCAATAATAACTGCCGCAAGTCCAATCACAATGGCACCACGTCCCATATTTACATCTACAAATCCATTGTACTGAGCAAGCAATGCACTGGATAAAGCAACAATTCCATTAGAAAGTGCTAATCCAATTACTTTATTGGCATTTGTATTAATGCCTTGTGCACGGGACATATTTTCATTACATCCAGTTGCTCGAATGGCCGACCCTATTTCTGTACCAAAGAACCAATATAAAAGCATAATCACCACAACTGTAAAGATTGTCACTAAAACAATTGTCTTATTAATATAACGAAGGGACACAAACAAATCATAATTATCTACATTAATGGCTTGATTTGCCTTATCACCCATAATTCTTAGGTTCACAGAATACAATCCTAGTTGAGTTAAGATTCCTGATAGAATTGCAGGAATTCCCATAACGGTATGAAATACTCCTGTTACAACTCCCGCCAACATTCCAACTAAAAAGGCAACTACAAAAGCCAGCCACATTGGACAACCTGCAAGCATAAGCATAATACACACAGCCCCACCTGTACACATTGTTCCATCTACTGTTAAGTCAGGAAAATCAAGTACTCGGTAAGTAATATACACACCAATTGCCATAATTCCCCAAATTAATCCCTGTGCACAGGCACCAGGTATTGCATTCAATAACGATCCCATATAATAATAACCATGCCTTTCTATTTCTTTTTATACGATTCTATTCAATTGCTACGTAATGATCTGGTACAGTAATACCAAGTTCTGCACAAATAGTCGCATTATATTTATTCACTACTTCAGGTGCAAATTCAATATCCATTGTAGAAATATCTGCTCCATTTACAAGTACTTCATATGCCATTTCTCCTGCTTTGTAACCAATATCATAATAATCAATGGCAAGAGTTGCTACTCCACATCCTGTACAAATTCCCTCTTCACCAGCTATAATTGGAATACCAGCTGGAAGACAAATATTGTTAATGATTTCTGTATTCGATGCTGCTGTATTATCAGTTGGAATATAGATTACTTCTACTTCTGTAGTAGCCGCTGTTACAATAGCTGCCAAGTCATTAGAATCAGCAAATGTATACATTTCTACATTGCATCCTAATGCTTCTAATTCACTTTGTACTACATTTGCTTGATATACTGAATTAGCCTCAGCGGAACAATAAAGTACACCTACATTCACAGCATCCGGGAATAACTCTACTAACATAGCAGCTTGTTCGCTAAGTGGAGCAAGGTCAGAAGTTCCCGAGATATTTTTACCTGTAGCACCTGACCAATCAGAAATATCTAGCGCACTTGCATAATCTGTAATGGATGTTCCGAAAATCGGAATAGAATCAGTAGCAGCCGCAGCTGCTTGTAGTGAAGCTGTTCCATTTGTAAGCATAGCATCTACTCCATCTGATACAAATTGATTGGCAATCGTAGCGCAATTAGCAGAATCTCCAGATGCATTTTGCACATCAAACACTACATTTTCTTCTCCCAACAAATCAACTAATGCATCTTGAAACCCTTGTGTAGAAGCATCTAATGCATCGTGTTGTACTAATTGGCTAATTCCAATTTGATACACATCTGAATCTGTACTGCTACTACATCCCATCACCCCCATTGCCATACTAGCAATTAAAATCATACTGATTAACTTTTTCATACTTTTCTTCCCTTTCTGTTTGCATTCGATCCGCAATATTTTAACACGTTAAAGCGTTCATTCACCAAATCATAGTACTTTTTCATTAATTTGTCAATTCATTTGCCTAAATTTATCGCTTAAATTTTCACACAATTCCAACATTTTCGCCAAGTAAATTGTTTAGTTGTGTTTACAGAATATTCCAGTATAATAAAGGTATAAAATACTAATAAGCTAATAAATGGAGAAAACAAAATGGAGAATCATTACATGAATTGCAACCACTTTAATTGGCAGAGTTCCACCGTACAACTTCTGTATGCTACGAAGCAACTTGCCCATGCTCAAAATAAGAAAACCCTCCACACACATTGTAATCTAGAAATTTTCTACATTACAAAGGGTTCTGGAAATTTTCTAATTGAAAATCAAACTTTTGCTATGAAAAAAGGAGATTTTGTTATTCTAAATCCTCATACACTACACTCGGTACACTCTAGCTCCAAGAGGCCTTTTGAATATATTGCCATTGGCATTAGTAACCTTACTATTCAATTTGGTAAATCGGCTCATTATGCTTCCCCTCAATATTTAGTATGCAATAATTCAAATCATACAGCTGCATTTGAACCTTACTTAATTGCCTTACTGCAAGAACTAGAACACCAACACCATGAGTATGAAACAGCTTGTCACTGTATGATCCAGTTACTAATTGTTCATATTCAACGACAATTTCAAGCAACACTTGATTTTACCGACCAAAGTGCCATTCGAAAAGAGTGCCGTATGGTATATGAATATATTAACGAACATTTTACAGAACGTATTACACTAGAACAACTAGCTGATTATGTGTCTATGAATAAATTCTATA
Source organism: Eubacteriales bacterium (assembly GCA_044425575.1). GTDB lineage: Bacteria > Bacillota > Clostridia > Lachnospirales > Lachnospiraceae > JAWXVE01. Next base: position 10,001 of record JAWXVE010000021.1, read on the forward strand.
TTTCTCATGAGTTTAAGAAAAGTTATGGAATTTCACCTGTAAATTATCTGATTAAACGAAGAATTGAGGAGAGTAAGTCCCTACTTGCCAAAACAGATCACTCTCTTGCTTCCATTGCATCATTACTTGGCTTTTCTTCTGCGTCTTACTTCTCGCAAATCTTTAAACGTGCAGAGAAAATGACTCCAAGTCAATACCGTACACAAGCACGTAAGAAATCTTCTCTTTTATAAAACAAAGGAATAGGATAAGGCAAATTGCCTTATCCTATTCCTTTGTTTTTCTGTATATTCTTAAAAAACAGGCACAACTCCGCCTTCTAAGGCATAATTGCCATTCATACATACAACGTCAGCTTCTTCAATAGCATTTATAATCTCTTCTGCTTGCATAGCGCGAAATTCTAATTCTAATGGATTCGTAATAATATCTTCGATTGTTGCAGTAATACCCGCTTCTGTTCGTACCGTAATCATACCACACGCTTCCAGTAACAGTAGTGCACGTGCAGCATTTGTTGTATCATCTGGAATAATCACAACCGCACCTTTTTCAATTTCTGCCAAGGAATTTACCTTTTCCGAGTAAATACCTAAGGGCTCAAAGTGAATGGATGCTGCACTAACAATGTCTGTATGCTTCTCTTGATTAAAAGAAACTAAATATGGGTAATGTTGAAAAAAAATTATCATCTAATTCCCCTTTTACCAAAGAAGTATTCGGTAAAACATAATCACTATAAATTCTAATATCGAGTTCATAACCCATTGCTTCTAACGGTTCTCTAGTCTGTTCTAAAATTAATGCATGAGGTACTGCACTTGCACCAACTACAATAACATCATCTGGTGTTTTACTACAACCACTTAACATTCCTGCAATTAGAAGAATCAATGTTACAATTCCACTTACACGCTTTATGTTCATATTCTTCGCCTCTCTTCTTATACGAATATATCTATCATACCACAACTACTCGGAATAATGAACTCATTTTCAAGGAGAAGTGTTAAAATATAATAAAAGAGAGTCCTAGAACAAATTATCCTAAGACTCTTCTTGCATGCATCCATATGTAACGATCAGGATAAAGATTATACAGTTGGTACTCCATTATCTGGTGCTGATGGCGTAACCAATAAAATAAAGAACCAAATGCTTCCAATACAAGGAATATAGGAGATAAAATACCACTTCCAATTCTTACCTATATCATTGAGTCTACGCACCATTATGGATATAGTTGGAATTATAAGCCCAAGCACATAGAGTCCTCCAAAAATTTCAAATAGAGCAGTTGCCTCCGTCCCCAAATAACCACTCAATCCCCCATCAATACCAACAAGGGCATATAAAAGGATATTATTTGCTAGATATGGTATCCAGAATCCTTTTCTTGTTGTTCTGCCTTTAAAGTTCACATAGTTCTTCCAAAAAGCTATATACTCATTCATCTTTCACCCTCCTATGACTCTTCCTTCATATATCCATATGTAACGATCAAGACAAAGATTATACAGTTGGTACTCCATTATCTGGTGCAGATGGCTTAATACATAAGATTAATAACCAAATCGAACCAATACATGGTACAAATTGAATGAAAATCCACTTCCAATCCTTACCCATGTCATTGAGTCTACGTACAAGAATTGCTAACATTGGAATCATAATGGCTGCTGAATAGATTCCTGTTAGGAAAGTCATGTCTAGGGCATAAGCAATAGTAATTACCACACTAGCAACGATAACATTTAGCAAATATGCCATCCAAAATCCCTTTCTTGTTGTTCTGTCACTAAAATTTACATAGTTTTTCCAAAATGCTACATACTCATTCATTTTTCATCCTCCTAAGTGTTTTTTTGCTGTTTAAATATATCATATTCACACAAAAAACACAAGTTTTCTAAAAATTTTATCTAATTTTCTTCTATTGCAAAAGTACCACCTGTAATGATTGGTTCCTCTGGTGCATTCATAGCTTCATCACCTGCTGATATGGAAAATACGCCTTCTACAATTTGTATCAGACTACTTGACTGCAACCCGTCATCTTCTGCTACGATTTGGAACGTTCCTCCTGCTATATATAAGTATCCTAAGGCACTATCCTCATCATGTTCACTTTGCATTCCATCACCCTTTGCATGGATGGAAATAGTTCCTCCCGCTATACGTATACTATCATTTGCTTCTAACCCATGATTATCTGCTACAATTTCATAAGTACCACTTGTAAACACTAGATCATCTTTGGAGGTAATTCCATTACCATCTATGGATTCTACTACTAAAGTACCGCCTCCATTTAAAGTAAGATCAGTTCGCGCAAATATGGTCGCATCTAGATTCACTTCTTCCGTATCAGAAAGAGCTAGTGTTGCTTGTAATATATTGTGTGAATTACTTTCTGTAGTAATAAACACTTTATCTGCTTCCACACAATAGATAACAGGTGAAGTATAATTAGTAATCGTTACATTATCTAACACTAATTGAACCTTATCTTCTGCATCAGCCTGAATGATAATCTGACCATTCTCTAAAGCTCCTTCTATATAGTAAGTTCCACCTTCTGTTATGGTAATGGTATCTCCATGTACAATGACCACATCCGATTCCGCTATAGTGGCACCATTTCCAAGAGTAATCGTACTGTACTCGTCTGCAATACTTCCCACTTCATAGTCAGAAGTTGTAAATTGTTCATCAATGGTAATGACGGTAGTAGTCTCAACTTCCTCCGTATCGCCATTAGTATCCTCTGCACCCGATGACATGATAGTTTCCGTAGAACTTATTGTTTCTGTTTGCATGGCACATCCCATGCTACTTCCAACAAGTACTATTAGCACAAACCAAATAAACATTTGTTTCATATCAACATTCCTCCCTCGATGCTTATAGTTCACTTCCATAATTAGACTGTCTCGCAATTACAATTTCTAAATTGCCATTTCGACATCGTAATTCATCTACTAATTTCTTCTCAACCTCTTCACTCTTTAAATTGATTTCATATGTAATCTTGAATAAACTTCCCATATTCGTTGTTTTTACACTATTTAACATATAATGAGATGTATATTGCTCAAATAAATCATCAAAGATACCACCATAATCTAAATCCTCTGGAATGGTAATCGTTAATATTCTTTCCGTTAACTGCCCTTCTCCAAACTTACTCTTTGATAGAACGAGAATACTCATACTCATTAGAACAGTAAAGAGTATGGCAAACCCAATATATCCTACTCCCATGGCAAGCCCTGCACCCATGGCAAGGAAAATCGAACCAATTTCCTTGGCCGTACCTGGAACAGAACGAAAACGAACTAAACTAAAGGTTCCTGCAACAGCAATTCCTGTTCCAATATTTCCATTTACAATCATAATAGCCATGGCTACAATAGCTGGTATAATGGCAAGAGTTACCACAAATCCTTTCGTATATCTTGTGTGGATGGTATAAGTAAATGAGATAAACAAACCCAATGCTACAGAAACTACCATACACAAGATAAAATCATACATCCCAATGACTGCGGCTGTTTCTGTAATGGTGGAGCTAGTAAAAAATTCTTCAAGCCACATGGTTACTTCCTCCTTTTTGTTGTGGTAACAGAATATTTAAATAAGCTGTTCCATACTTTGAAAATGACTTTTTGAAAATATGATGTTCACTAAAAAAGTGTAAGAGCCATTGGGGAATTCCCATTGCTGTTTTCACTTCTAACAAAATACTACCCTCTGGTAACACTTCAACTGCTTCCCTCTCATCACCTAATGTAATATGGGTTGCATTAATACGAATATTCTGATCAAATGTCATACGAAAATCGTGGTCTTCTATTCCGTAGTAAGCTTCTCGCTCATAATGCAAAGCAACGGCAGGCTTTAGAGTTTGGTAATAATGCATAAAATAGGATAATTCTTTGGCGATTTGATTATTGTCTTGTTCGATTTTGCCTTCTTCTAGAAAAGTTTCAACACCTATTCCTTCTAATGGTAAACGACGCTTGTATACGACACCTTTATATTTCTTCTTCATTTCTACGTATGCTTTACTAGTATCCTTAAAATCTCCGTAACTCCTTACACGTAATTTTTCTTTGTAGCAAGGTTTTTCAATAGATCTTCGAATCAATCTATAATCCGGCGTATCAAAATAAATATTACGAATGGTATGTTTCCCATATTCATCTAGCACCATATGTGCTTCCATAAGTTGCTTTAAGCCTTCATACTGTTCCCTTGTTAGTAAATACTTCAGTTCATATCGTTTAAATACCATTTGTGTTGTCATACTATTCCACCTTTCTAGATTCGAATGGTAAATACCATATATGTTCCATCCTTACTCTCTGCATGAATATTACCTCCATGGTGTTTTACAATTGCCTTTGCAATGGCTAACCCAACCCCAAATCCTCCCAGCTCGCTATTCCTAGAACCTTCCATACGATAAAATCGTTCCAATAATTCATCGTATCGCTTAATCTCTAAATCATCGCTTGGATTGGATACTTGTATCTTCACTTTCCCTAAGTGCTCCCTTACTTTTACGGAAACATTTGCTTGATTACTACTATACTTTAAAGCATTATTCATCAGAATCGAAATAAGCAATCGAATCTCTTGTTCATCTCCACGATAGGTAATGCGAGGGGTGATATCTTGTGAAATACTTCGTCCTGTGCTTTCTGCCAACACATGAAAGGTATCTACTTCTTCCGAAATCACATCTGATATAGGAAAATCAATCTTAACTCTATGTTTCTCCCCTTCTTCTAACTTGGACAAAGAGACTAGATAGTTAATCAATTCATTTAACCGAGTAATCTGATGGTGAATACTTTCACTCCACTGAGAAGTTTCATGTTCTAGTTCAATGACTTCTGTATTTGTTTTCATAATAGCAAGGGGCGTCTTTAGTTCATGTGTAATATTCGTAATAAATTGTTGTTGCCTACGATAGCTTTCTGCAATGGGAAACACTGCTTTCTTGGATAGCCATACTAATAATACAAAGATACAAATAAGTGCTACAATAACAATCTGGATACTGGAACGCAAATACGCATGAAATAAAGATAGTTCTTCGCTACAATCAATAAAAATAAACAAAAGTCCATAATCTGTTTCTGTTATTTGATATTTGTAATTGCCTAGAAATCCATTGTCTCTACTTTCTAAGAGAGCTGTAGTAGCATACTCAACGGCTTGCTGTGTGCTAACTAATTGAATACTCCTTGTATCGGTACTAATTAATTGATTATTCCCATCAAGTCTAATAATAAAATAGCGTGTTGCATAAGGCGTTTCTGCTGATAAATATCCCATGGGTTTATCAAAATCTTTTGGAAACATGCCATCGTTCTCGGCCATTATTCCAATAATCTCATTGGCTCTTTCATCTACTTGTATATAGTTTACAACATTGATTACAATAGCAATAACCGCCAATACAAAAACTACCACGCCAAAAGAAATGCATATAAACTTTCTTCGTAATTCCTGCTCCATTACTTTGCCTCCAAAGAATAACCTGAGTTGCGTGTAGCTTTAATCTGTATATTTGCTTCTAAAGTAGTTAATTTCTTTCTCAAATAAGAAATATATACCCATACTACATTCATTTCTGCATCACTTTCGTATCCCCATATTTTATCCATAAATCGCTCAGTAGATATTAAATTAGAAGGATTCATCATAAGTAGTTCCATCATCTGAAATTCCTTATTCGCAAGTCGAAAGGATGTAACATGGGACTTCAATTCAAAGGTCGCTCTGTTTAAAGTAAGGTTGCCAACGGCCAGAATAGAAGTGTTGGATTCTGTTGTTGTTCTAGTCATGGCACGTATTCTTGCTAATAATTCCTTTGTCTCAAATGGTTTTGTCAAATAATCATTGGCTCCAAGATCTAGCCCCAGCACTTTATCATCCACTTCCGTTTTAGCTGTCAGCATTAAAACTGGCACGGTATTCCCGTTTCCTCGTATAGTCTTTAGCACTGTAATTCCATCCATCTTGGGCATCATAATATCTAAAATAACTGCATCATAATTATCACATTCTAGATAATCTAATGCCTCCTGTCCATCGTAAACTGCCTCTACTGCATATTTATTGTGCTTCAATATTGCACATAAGGCACTAGATAATTCCACTTCATCTTCGCATAATAATAGTCTCATGATTCAAACTCCCTCACATCCATTTTATGGCCTACTACCAGTTAGGATATGGCTATCTTACAACACCTAGTTTAAATGTAGTTTAAATTTGCTCCTGCATTTATAGTAAAAGTATGAAAACAAACTTACTACTTATATAACTAGATAAAAAGAAGGTATACACTTCTGTCTGTGCATACCTTACCATTCTAACATTCTATTCTAAGATTCCATTCTAATTGCATCTTTCATAATATCCACATACTCTTTAATATAAGGTACACAATCCATTCCATATTGTTGGCACATTTTAACAATAGCAGATCCTACAATAACTCCATCTGCATATTGAGCCATTTCCTTAGCTTGCTCTGGCGTTGAAATTCCAAATCCGACGGCACATGGTGTACTTGTATTCCTACGAATTGTCTCAATCATATTAGAGATTCCGCTTGAAAAACCACTTCTTGCACCAGTTACACCAAGAGAAGAAACACAATAGACAAATCCAGTGGCTTCTTCTGCAATCATCGCAATTCTTTCGTAAGAATTAGGTGCGATTAATGAAATAAAGTCAATTTCATATTGCTTACAAATATTAGAAAATTCTGTTTTTTCCTCAAAAGGTACATCCGGCAATATAATTCCACTAATACCCGCCTCCTTGGCACGTTTTACAAAACGTTCAATGCCGTAAGAAAACAAGACATTCGCATAAGTCATAAAAACAAGGGGGATAGAAACTGACACGTCTGTCAACATATCGAAAATAGAATCCGTTGTCACACCTGTTAATAAGGCTCGTTCATTGGCCGACTGAATCACAATACCTTCTGCTGTTGGATCAGAAAAAGGAATTCCCAACTCAATTATATCCGCCCCTGCTTCTTCCATGGCATAGATTAAGTCTTTGGTAATTGCTAAACAGGGATCTCCGCAAGTAATAAATGGAATAAATGCTTTCCCCTGTTGAAATGCTTGTGTAATCCTACTCATGAATATTCTTCTCCCCTCTGTATCTTGCAATAGCTGCGCAATCTTTATCTCCACGTCCTGATAAGTTAATAACCATAATAGAATCACGGTCCATTGTGCCTGCAATCTTTCTGGCGTGTGCTACTGCATGTGCTGATTCAATAGCGGGAATAATCCCCTCCATTCTAGAGAGATATTCAAATGCTTCTACTGCTTCTTCATCAGTAACACTTACATATTCCCCACGTTTACAATCATGTAAATAGGCATGTTCCGGTCCAATTCCTGGATAATCAAGGCCTGCTGAAATAGAGTATACCGGCGCAATTTGGCCATATTCATCTTGACAAAAGTAAGACTTCATTCCATGAAAGATTCCCAGGCTTCCTGTGGCTATAGTAGCAGCCGTTTCTTCTGTATGAACTCCCCGTCCTGCTGCCTCACAACCAATTAAACGAACGCCTTCATCCTCAATAAAATGATAAAAGGCTCCAATGGCATTTGATCCTCCGCCTACACATGCTAAGACAGCATCTGGCAACCTTCCTTCTAATTCTAGAATCTGCTCCTTAATTTCCTTTGAAATCACTGCTTGAAAATCACGAACCATTTCTGGAAAAGGATGTGGTCCCATAACAGAGCCTAATACATAATGAGTGTCGTCCATTCGTTTGGTCCATTCTCTCATGGTTTCTGATACGGCATCTTTTAAAGTTGCCGTTCCTGAAGTAACAGGATGTACTTTTGCTCCCAACAAACGCATACGATATACATTTAAGGATTGGCGCACTGTGTCTTCTTCCCCCATAAAGATTTCACATTCCATATCCATTAAGGCTGCTGCTGTAGCAGTGGCTACGCCATGTTGTCCAGCACCTGTTTCTGCAATCACACGTGTTTTTCCCATTTTCTTGGCTAATAGAACTTGACCTAATACATTATTAATCTTATGGGCACCTGTATGATTTAAATCTTCTCTTTTTAGATAAATCTTCGCTCCCCCTAAATCTTCACTCATGCGCTTTGCATAATACAGCCTAGACGGGCGATTGGCATATTCACACAATAACGTATGTAACTCCTGTTGAAACGCTTCGTCTTGTTTATACTTTTCATAGACTTCTTCTAATTCTAGAACAGTATTCATTAATGTTTCTGGAATGTACTGCCCACCGTGTACTCCATATCTACCTTTACTCATGTAGTCCTCTCACTTTCTCTACAAACTTTCTCATCTTCCAGACGTCTTTTACCCCTTTGGTCTCCACGCCACCTGATACATCTACCCCATAAGGTGCAAATGGAATGACTTGTGATACATTGTCTGGTGTAAGCCCCCCAGCTATAAAATAAGGTTTCCTACACGCATCAACTTGGTGCAATATATTCCAGTCAAAACACATTCCACTACCTCCTGATCCATTGTCTAAGAGTAAATAATCCACTTGTGAATGGTTCCATTTTATAACATCTTCTATACTAATTACGGAAACAGCCTTAATTAGTTCTACATTGGGAAGTGCCTGTCGTATGCTCATTATTACATCTTCTGTCTCATTTCCATGCAATTGTATTACATCAATGATTCCCTCATCTACCAGTTGAATCATTTCTAGTACATTGTGATTCACAAATACGCCTACCGCTTTGCAATTCGTATTGAGATGGGCTTTTAGCACTCTTGCTTCTTCTATGGTGACTTGTCGCTTACTCTTTGCAAAAACAAATCCAATATAAGAAAGTGCTAGTTCATTGGCAACCGCAATCTCTTCTGCTCTCTTTAATCCGCATATTTTAATCTTCGTCATAAGGATTCTCTCTTAACCTAACCCTTTCAATTCCTCGAGTACTGCTCTTTTATTAGGAGAGCGCATTAAGGTTTCTCCAATTAGAACACCATCCACATGGTGTTCTTCTAACATTGCCACATCTGCCCTTGTACGAATACCACTTTCCGATAGAAATAAAATATCTCGCCCTACTTGTTCACGAAGGTGAATACTCGTGTTAAGATCTAACTCAAAGGTCTTAAGGTTACGGTTGTTCACTCCAATAATTCTAGCACCGCAACGGACTGCACTCGCTACTTCTTCTTCATCATGAGCTTCAAAAATGGTAGACATGCCTAGTTCGTCAGCAATTTTAGCAAATCGTATCATTTCTTCTTCGCTTAAAATCGCACAGATTAATAAGATTGCACTTGCTCCTAATACTTTCGCTTCATAAATCATATATTCATCAACAAAAAAATCTTTTCGTAAGATTGGAATGGTCACTTCCTTAGCTATTTCTGCTAAATATACATTCTCACCCATAAAATACGTGGGCTCTGTCAAGCAAGAAATGGCACTAGCCCCTGCTTGCTCATATTCTTTTGCAATGGTTTTATAGGGAAAGTCAGGTGCAATCAACCCTTTGGAAGGAGATGCCTTCTTAATCTCGCAAATAAAAGACATTCCATCTTGTTTCAATGCTTCTTCTAGTGGAAATGTTCCTACTAGAAGACTCATTGCTTGTTCTTGTATCAGAGCAAGTGGTACTAATTCTTTCTTCTTAGCAATACGCTCTCGCACACATTCTGCAATTTCTTCCAGAATATTACGACTTTCATCTACTAATTCCCCATTTTCATTGACCATTTCTTTCACGATTCTTCTCCCTTATGCGAACTAGCTATAAATTGTTGTAATTGATTAAGTGCCTTCCCACTATCAATTAATTCTTCCGCTAATCGAACTCCCTGTTCTAAGGTATCTGCCTTACCTGCTATATATAATCCTGCACCAGCATTTAAACATACTGCGTGGCGTTTACTATCCTTGACTCCTTGTAAAATATCCATGGTAATCTTGGCATTTTCCTCTGGAGTACCGCCTTCTAACTGTGATTTGTCACACATAGCATATCCAAAATCTTCAGGAGAAATTTCATAATGTTTCATGGTATCATGAGTGATTTCACACACTGTTGTCTTGGCACTCATGGAGATTTCATCTAATGTATCTTGGCCATATACTACCATGGCACGTTCGACTCCTAGATTCTGAAGGACCTTAGCAAGCGGTTCAATTAACTTATCATCATAGACCCCCATTACTTGCATAGTAGCACCTGCCGGATTAGACAATGGTCCTAATATATTGAATATGGTTCGTATTTGCAATTCTTTCCTTACACCTGCCACATACTTCATAGCAAGATGATATTTCTGCGCAAATAGAAAACAGATGCCGATATCTTCTAGAATCTCCTTACTACGCTCTGGAGAAGTCATAATATTTACTCCTAGTGCTTCTAATACATCAGCAGATCCTGACTTACTAGAGGCTGCCCGATTTCCATGCTTTGCAACGTGTACTCCTCCTGCTGCAATGACAAGAGACGATGTAGTTGAAATATTAAATGAATTGGAACTATCGCCTCCAGTACCTACTATTTCTAATACTGGCATATCATGTAATAATCGAATACAGTGTGCTCGCATAGAAGCAGCAGATGCCGTAATCTCTTCAATGGTTTCTCCCTTCACTGCAAGTGCTGTTAAATATGCACTCATCTGAATATCACTAGCATTCCCTTCCATCATCTCATCCATAACTGCTTGTGCCACATCATAGGTAAGCGATTCCCCCTTACACACCATTTGTATTGCTTCCTTAATCATACGAGTCACTCTCCCTTTCTCAACTTAATACTAATGACCTACTTAAAGTCTTATGAAATTCCACCAAGGAAGTTCTCAACTATCTGAAGTCCCGTTGGCGTTAATACTGATTCTGGATGAAATTGCACTCCATAAACGGGATATTCCTTATGGGCAACTGCCATGATATCTCCTTCTTTGGTCTGTGCAGTAATGCTTAGACAATCTGGCATAGTATCTGCCATAGCCGCCAAGGAGTGATAGCGTGCCACTTGAATCTCCTCTTTCATTCCTTGAAAGATAAGATTATTTCTATCTAACTGTGCCATAGAAGTCTTACCATGCATTAACTTACTAGCATAAGACACGGTTGCACCATATGCTTCACAAATAGCTTGATGACCAAGACACACTCCAAAAATAGGTAGTTCTTTCCCGAGTTCGCGTACTACTTGAATACAAACTCCTGCTTTACTTGGGTGTCCAGGACCTGGTGAAAGGAAGATTGCTTTTGGTGATAATTGTCTAATCTCTTCCACCGTAATCTTATCATTTCTTACCACCATAATATCTGAATCTATAGTACCAATTAATTGGTATAGATTATAAGAGAAACTATCGTAATTATCAATTAATAGAATCATACGTCAATCCCTCCCTCTGACAGCTTTAAGGCTTCCATAACTGCCTTTGCTTTATTGATACACTCTTGATATTCACTTGAGGGTACACTATCTGCCACAATACCTGCACCAGAACGAACAAATACTTTTCCATTCTTAGCAAATGCTAAACGAATAGCAATACAAGTATCTAAATTGCCACCAAAATCAATATATCCTATGGCACCTCCATAAATGCCTCTTTTATTATTTTCTAATTCATTAATAATCTCACAAGCACGTATCTTAGGTGCTCCAGAAAGAGTTCCCGCTGGCAAAATAGAGTCCACTGCACTAAGAGCATCTTTCTCCTCTGCTAAAGTTCCTCGCACGGTAGAGCCAATATGCATTACATGAGAGAACCGCTCAATGGACATATACTTTTCCACTTGAACACTTCCAATCTTACTAATACGGCCAATGTCATTGCGCCCAAGATCTACTAACATATTATGCTCTGCCACTTCCTTCTCATCGGCTAGTAACATACGTGCAAGTTCTTCATCCTCTTGCAAAGTGGCCCCGCGTGGTTTGGTTCCCGCCAAAGGAAAAGTATACAAAGTATCATCTCGTAAGCTTACTAAGGTTTCAGGCGATGCTCCTGCAATTTCCACATCATCACTTGTAAAATAAAACATATAAGGGGAAGGGTTCGTTGTTCTAAGAATACGATACGTATCTAACAAACTACCTTCCATATCTGCCTCAAAACGATTGGACAAAACTACTTGAAAAATATCTCCTTCGTATATGTAAGATTTGGCTTTCTCTACCATATTACAATAAGCCTCTTCCTCAAATAGTGGGCGGAATTCACTTTTAATCTGTAACTTTTGTTCTATTACTTGGTCACCTTTCCCAATAATATCTGCCATCTCTTGTAAGGTACGTTCTCCCTTACTATAATTGCGCTCTAGGTCATCTGTCTTAATATTTACAATTAATATAATCTTCTGCTTGTAATTATCAAATACTACAATCTTATCAAATAACATTAAATCCACATCTTGAAAACCTTCTTCATCTAATGCATCTAATCGAAGACTCGGTTCTGTATACTTAATATAATCATATGAAAAATAGCCCACAAGTCCACCTGTAAATGGTGGGAATTCTGGGAGACCAATGGAACGATTTTCATGAATAATCTGTCGTATGACTGTGGCTGGGTTCTGGGTGATTTTCTGTGTGGTAGTTTCTGTTTTCACGCGTACCACGCCATTTTGTGCTGTTATTTCAAGAGTCGGTTCAAACCCTATAAAGGTATATCTCCCCCATTGCTTCTCTCGTTCTACACTTTCGAACAAAAAGCACTGCTTACTACAATTCTTTAGTTTCTTTAAAATTGTAATAGGCGTTGCTTGATCTGCATATAGTTCTCGCTTAATGGGAATACGCCTTGCCTGACTACTATGTATAATGGATGTTAGCTCTTCCCTAGTTGGTGTAATCATATCTCCTCCATTCTAAGCGATTCTCGTATTGTTGTGTCCCATACGTTTCTTCGCTCACTTCAACAATTTAATGTGCTGAATTAGATATATGATACGCTTTTTTTCATGATTTTTCAAGTATATCTTTATACTAATTGAAGATTTCCTGTGCATAAATTATAGTAATTTCCTTTTAATTCAAGCAATTTCTCATGATTACCTTGCTCAATAACACGACCGTGTTCTAGCACAAAAATACAATCAGCATTTCGAACAGTAGACAATCGGTGAGCAATGACAAATGTAGTTCTTGACTCCATTAGACGATCTAGTGCTTCTTCAATATGGCGTTCTGTTCTAGTATCTACAGAGCTAGTCGCTTCATCTAATACAAGAATTGGAGCTTTTGATACTGCTGCTCTTGCAATATTCAAAAGTTGTCGTTGTCCTTGGCTTAAATTCCCTCCATCGCCTTCTAAAATAGTATCATATCCATGTTCTAATCGTCGAATAAAATAATCTGCATTAGATGCCACTGCTGCAACCTTAACTTCTTCGTCTGTTGCATCTAACCTACCATATCGTATGTTTTCCATAACTGTGCCTGTAAACAAATGGGTATCTTGCAATACCATTGCAATATTATTACGTAGATATTCCTTGTTCATAGTGCTAATATCAATTCCATCAATGGCTATTGTACCACTTTTTATTTCATAAAAACGATTGAGAAGATTGGTAATGGTTGTTTTACCTGCACCTGTGGAACCTACAAATGCAATTTTACTAGAGATAGGTGCTTCTAGAGAAATATCTCGAAGTACTAACTGACCTTTATGGTATGCAAAATCCACATGATCAAATACTATCTTTCCTTGCATACCACCTGTAATCACATTACCCTCTGTGCAATCTCCTTCTGGTTCTTCATCCATTATCTCAAAGACACGTTCCGCTCCTGCAAGAGCTAGGAATATGGTATTCACTTGCATAAAAATATCACTAATTGGTCGACTAAAGCTCTTGGCATAATTCACAAATATGGTATATCCACCAATGTCAAATCCTCGAAACACACAGAGAAGTCCACCTACTCCAGCCGTAATGACATACCCAAATAAACCGAGTGCTCCCATAATAGGTCCCATAGTACCCGATAAAAAGTCTGCCATAAAAGAATTCTGCTTATAAGCTTGGTTCAATGTATCAAATTCTTCCGATACTTGCCCTTCTCGATTAAATACTTTAATGACTTTCTGTCCCGCAATATGTTCTTCAATAAATCCGTTTAAGTTCCCAATAGCTTCTTGTTGGTGCTTATAATACCTCATAGTTCGTCTAGAAATCGCTTTCGTTGCTATACTGCATAAAGGAGCTACTGTAATAGTTACAATGGTGAGAATCCAGTTGGTATAGAACATTACTCCCAAAGTGGTAAGTAAGGTAATGATACCAGATAATAATTGTACTCCTGTATTGGATAGCATTTGGCTAATAGCATCTACATCATTGGTAAAGCGACTCATAAGGCCACCGGTTTGATTACGATCGAAGTAACTTAATGGCAATTTCTCTAACTTAGTAAATAAATCAATTCTTAGTTGATATAACGCTTTTTGTGCCACCTCTAACATAATACGAGATTGCAAATAACTACTAATACCTGCCACCACATAAATCAGTGCCATAATAAGTAGATTTCTAAGGAGTGCTTCCATTCCACTTTGTTCCATAATACCATTAATAATTGGTCTCACCATATAAGAGGCAACAATAGTTAACGTGCTATTCATTACTACAAATAGAAATGCCAATGATACAAGAAATTTTTGTTTTGTTAAGTAGGAAAGTAATCGAAGAATTGTAGATTTTGTATTCTTCAAATGCACCTTTTCCATTTTTGCATTTGGTGGTCCACCTCTCATTGGCATGGGGTTTATATTCATTTCTTTACGCTGGCTCATCTTATGACACCTCCGTTTGCATACTAAGACTACAGATTTCTTGGTATGTCTCACTCTTCTCTAGTAGTTCTCTATGTGTACCAATTGCTTCAATCTGTCCATCATTCATTACAATAATCCGATCCGCATGTTCTACGGATGAAATTCTCTGAGCAATAATAATCTTAGTGGTATCTTGTAGTCTTGTATTAAAGCAGTGAATAATCTCTCGTTCTGTTGCCATATCTACTGCACTAGTGGAATCGTCTAGAATCAGAATCTTTGGTTTTTTCAAAAGTGCTCTAGCAATGCAAAGGCGTTGCTTCTGGCCTCCCGATAGATTCCGCCCACCTTGTTCTACTATAGAGTCATATCCTTTGGACTTTTCGCTAATAAATCCATCTGCCGCCGCCCACTTAGCCACCTCTTGCACTTCTTCTAGGGTAGCATTTGGATTGCCCCAAGCAATATTTTCTCGTATGGTTCCAGAGAATAACGTATTGTTTTGAAGCACAACTGATACACCATCTCGTAAATTAGTCAAATCATACTCTTTGACGTTCATGCCATCTACATAAATAGCACCACCATTTACATCATATAATCGTGGTATCAAGTGGATTAGAGAGGTCTTTCCACACCCTGTAGAGCCTACCACTCCAATGGTTTCCCCTGATTGAATGGTAAAGTTCACATCTGCCAACACTAAATCCACATTATTATCATAATAACTAAAATTTACATGATCAAATACAATTGTGCCACTCTCTACTATTTTGTGTTCCGTTCCAGAGCATTCTGACACAATCGTCACTTTAGCATCTAATACTTCTGATATTCGCATTCCACTAATAATAGCACGAGAACTTTGCAAGAAAATCATAGCAATCATATTAACAGACATTAAAATCTGGGTCAAATACGTAATTAAGGCACTAATATCTCCTAATAGTAAATCTCCTGTATCAAAAGCTTGGCTCCCAATCCAAATAATGGCAATACACGCAAAATTCACTGCCACTGTCATAATCGGCATCTGTAAAATAGAGATGCGATAGGCTTTTAATCCTGCCTCTTTTAAATTATCATTTACCCCTTGAAACTTCTCATACTCATGGCCTTCTCTTGTAAATGCTTTAATTACGCGAATATTCGTTAACACTTCTTGAATGTTAGTATTTAAACTATCTACTTTATCTTGTAGCACACCGAATTTCTTGTAGGAAATGGCAAGCACAATATAAATAGTCACTGCAAGAACTGGAAGTAATACAAAAAATACTACACTCAGTTTGGGACTGATTACATAGGCCATAATCATAGCACCAATTAACATACCTGGTGCACGAAAGAGCATTCGCAGACACATGACCACTAATTGCTGGAGTTGTGTAATATCATTAGTTAACCTTGTAATTAAAGAGCCTGTGTGAAATTTATCAATATTTGCAAAGGAAAAAGATTGGATTTTCAAGAAAACATCCCCTCTTAAATCGCAAGCAAAATTAGCTGCTGCTTTTGTTGCAAAATAAGCCGCTCCCACTCCACTTGCTACTGCCAAACACACAAATCCAATCATTTGTGCTGTTAAACTTAGAATATGACTTGTATCTCCATTCACCACTCCCACATTAATAATCTCTGCAGACAAGGATGGAATCTTCACATCACAATATACTTCTATAATCATTAATAACGGGGATAAAATAAAAAAGATGAGATATGGTTTAATATATTTCATATATGGTTTCATAGCTTACGAACTCCTTACTAATTGATATTCTACAAAATACCTCCATTTAGGAGGTATTCTATGAATACTATTCTACGCATGAGGAATAGTTGTATATTCTGAAATGTCTCGACTTGTAGTACATAAATCATCTAGGGACAACTCATGTACATCCTCATGGCCTGTAATTCTTGCGAATGTTTTTAGTTCCTCATTAGAAACGTAAAGAAAATGATATACACGCTTTGCTGCTTGTTCTACTTTCAGACGACTGCGCAACTCTTTATCTTGTGTAGCGATTCCCACCGGACAATTTCCAGTACCACATATCCGATATTGTTGGCATGTTGCTGCAATTAAAGCTGCTGATGCAAGGGCTACCGCATCTGCTCCCATTGCTAATGCTTTGGCTACATCAGATGACACACGCAATCCGCCTGTTATCACTAATGCAATAGGGGATTGAATCGAATCTAAGTAGGTTCTTGCTCTTGATAAGGCATAAATAGTTGGTACAGATGTAGACTCTCTTAAGAATAGAGGACTAGAGCCTGTTGCGCCACCTCGACCATCTATGGTAATAAAATCTGGTTGTGCATAGACACAATATTCTAAGTCGCGTTCGATTCTTCCCGCTGCTATTTTAATACCAATTGGTCGCCCTTGTGACTCTTCTCTTAAATAAGCAACCATATTCTTTAAATCGTCCTTAGTTTGTAATTCTGGAAACTTTGAAGGACTTTGAATCTCCTTCCCTTCTGGTCTACCTCGCAATGATGCAATCTCAGATGTTACCTTTTCTCCTGGCAAATGACCACCCATACCAGGTTTCGTTCCTTGACCAATCTTAATCTCAATGGCATCTGCTTCTTGTAGATTCTTAGAAGTTACGCTATATTTATTTGGCACATATTCAAAAATATACTTATAGGCTGCTGCTTTTTCTACTTCTAATATTCCACCCTCTCCACTACACATAGCCGTCTTAGCTTGAGCTGAACCTAGTGCAAGTGACTCCTTAATTTCCCGTGATAATGCCCCGAATGACATATGGGATATGTAGATTGGGCTTTCTAGTACCATTGGTTTCTTAGCATTCTTTCCAATAATAGTAGTTGTATTGACCACAGCATCATCTAATAATGGTGGTGGATTTAATTGTGCTCCTAATAAGAGAATCTCATCCCAACTAGGCATTTTCATTTTCGTACTCATGGCTGCGTGTAAGGTATGACCACTCCTTGCAATTTCATGAATCTCTTTCATATAACGCTCCGACTCGTCCATACGCTCTAGTGGTCCATAGGACAAATCATCCTCTGCTTTGGTAACCACAGACTCTTGCACTTCCGTTCCTTTCAGTTCTACTTCTTCTGGAATGAATTTATCAACTGATTGTTTACAAATAGGACATTGATCTAATTCACCAAATGATTTCCCTTCTACTTCTTCATCAAATACATACTTACAAATACTACATGTATATTTCATACGATTCTTATCCTTTCTCATTTATTCTACTGTAATGGAATAATCCATCTCTTGCTGGGTAATGGCAGTCTTTCCAACTAATTCAGAAATATCGACAGAAGAGATAAAGATGCTTTCTACTCCTTCAAAACTCTTTAAATAAGATGCTGTTACTAGTACATTCGTTTGCAAACGTTCGTTATACATTACCATTTTGACTTTTGTAGCACCTTTATTCAGTAGAACATTCAACGGGCACTGCTTGCATGGTGATTCCTTCCCTCGAATTGCTTCATAACATACTGCACCCTTTTGAATATGTGGAAACATCTTATGCGTCTTCTCTGTATAAAAGCTTAAAGTATAATCATATTTATCAATAATATACGCATGAAAATTAAAGGACTCCAATACTTCCATCTTCTCTTCTAGTGCAATTTGTTCATTTATAAGTGCCTTCTTATATTGCAGGTATTGAGAAATAAGCTTACTTGCATAAGCAAGGGTGCTAATTTCCACTGGTTGCCACATTCGCTTCGTTACCACATCATCAAATCCTAAGAAATATTCCACCCGTTCATTCTTCTTAACAGCCGTTACTAAAACAGACTGAATGCCTTGCAATTCCAAGAAATCTCGTGTCTTATTGCAATCAATATGAGCTACATCATTAGAGTAGTAAATGCCATCTTCATTCATCTCATCCATGATTTCTCCGAAACTTGATACCGCTACATTTTGCAAGCGATTGGACTGGGCACTTACCCCTTCTGCACACCATTCATATGTATTCTTGTAGCAATTAAGACCACCCTCCAATCGTTCGAACACATAACAACGACTTACTTGGTAATATTCGCCTAGATGTCGCAATAACATATCAAGAGAATTATCGTTGTCTACATTTTCAAATAATAACTGAAATGTTTCCATGGCAATCTGTGCATTAAAGTGAGCAGATATGGCACGATTTGCCACATCAATTGGAGTTTTATTCTCCATGACACACTTACCTAGTATTTCTTCATAAATGGAATAATTATTTTTACCAAGATTTTTACTTCGGTAAAGTGCTGTATCTGCATTTTGATAAATTTCTGTATACTCTTTCCCATGGTCCGGTATTAGAGCTACTCCAACACTAGCAGTTATTCTATAAGATAAGCTACTCTTCTTATAAGTAATATCAAGAGACTCTATAATTTCTTTTACCTTGCGTTCTATGATGGTCTGTTCATGGACACTGCGCATTAAGACGACAAATTCATCTCCTCCAATCCGTCCAATGTAATCAGCCGAGCGGAAGATACGACGAAGTTTATCGGATACCTCTTTTAATACAATATCTCCAAAGTAATGACCTAGATTATCATTAATGGCTTTAAAATTATCAAGGTCAATTATAATAAATACATGCTGCTCTTCTTTACGCTCGTGAAGTAGTTTACTCATTACTTCTTCGAAATATCCCTTGTTTAAACATCCCGTTAATAGGTCAAGATTGGCTTTATCTTGTAAGTCATAGAATGATTGCACATTGGTCAACTTACCAATGGCATACGTTGGAACGCCTTTCTCATCTCGAATAATGGTGTACTCTAGCAAGTGCCATTCCATGCGATTACCATGAGAACGAACACGCACACTGAGGTGTTCTTCCACTCCATTTTGAAGGTTTGATAGGAACTTCTCTATCACAACTACATCATCTTCATGAATGAAGTTACGGTCTATAATTTCTGCTGAAATATCGCGTACGATCGGATTTAAATATAAGCTAGCTATGGAATCCCCAATAAACTCAATTGCCATATCTTCAATGGTAATGCGGTAAGCGATACTACTTGATAATTGTTGGGCAATGTTGTAGACTTCATTATCGGATTGAAGCTTTAGAGAGCTTCTCATATCATCATCTACCAATGTGATAGCAATACACAAGCATGGTGTGAAGAGAAGATTTGGAACAAGTGTTGCATTTAGCTTTACATAATGCTTATTTCCTGCCACATTATATAATTCAATTACGCTGGAACTCTTTTCCTCTGCATTAATTTCCCTGCGAATTTTCAATAAATTAGTCTCTCGACTTTCCTGTGGCATAGCTTGTAAAAAAGAATGATTATACTTCTCCTCAAAGCTAATTGCATCATCAAAAAATTGGCTAAACACTTGATTTCCATAACAAAATGTTAAGGCATCATTAAATTCTACAATGATAATCATCTGTGGAATTGTATAAATCGCCTTTCGGTAACGCAAGAATTCTAATACACAATTATATCCTGTAAAGATAAAATACAGTTCTGTACATTCCTGATTATAATAACCCGATCTCATATGAATTGTAACTGCATTATCAAGAATGGTTTCTTCAAAAGAATCAGTATATTCTCCCTCATGCTCGTTTATATACGATACAATATCTTCTACACAAATATGACAACCATCTTTAGTCGGATAAAAGGTGGAAATGTCAACTTGCATGGTCTCTTCCACACTTTGCACTATTTCTTCAAAGATATTGTTTTTAATGAGCACTTCTTTTGTTTCGATATCAATGACAAATACTAGGTCATTTAAATCATTTAATTCGCTCCATTTATACTTATTCATATGCCACATTCCTCTTACTACTCACCATAATAACCATGCCTTTCCCAAAGTCTAACAACTTTGGACCGTAAAGTACAAAATTGTAATGTCACCAAATGACATGTGAAAATTGAATCTTGCACTCATCTTACTTTTCTTGATGCCATTTATCTAAGAATTCACCTTCTGGTAGTGGTCTTGCATAATAATATCCTTGTCCCACATCACATCCCATATCTCTCAAGAATTCTAATTGTTCCTTGGTTTCAATCCCCTCAGCAACCGTTTCTAGGTTTAACTTCTTTCCCATTTGAATAACATTCTCAATAATAATCTTTCCTTTTTTATTTTCAAGAGAATCCATAACAAAACCACGGTCGATTTTCATAATATCTAGTGGAATCTCCTTGAGACGATTAAGGGAAGAAATACCCGCTCCAAAATCATCCATGGAAATCGTAAATCCTAAACTTCGTAAATGTTCTAAGCGCGATAGTGAGTCTTCAAATTGATCTACAAATGCACTCTCTGTTATCTCTAAATCTATCTGGATAGGTTTCACTTGATATTTTTCCAAGATTGCCTCTAGCCGTTGAATTAAATTGTCTTTCCCTACTGTAATCCATGATAAGTTCACTGAAATAATTGGCGCCATACCTTTTTGCCTATTAATAAAAGCACAAACTTCTTCAAATACATAATAATCAAGCTCTTCAATAAAACCGTTCTTTTCAAAAATCGGAATAAAGCAATCTGGTGGAATCAGTTTGCCTCCTTGTACCCAACGAACAAGGGCTTCTGCCCCCACAATATGCCCCGTATTTAAATTAATCTTAGGCTGGTAGTACATAATAAATTCTTTGTTCTGAATGCCTTCATTCATAGTCTGTACTACGTGATTTTTATTTCTACGTTCTTCACGCATCTCTTCCGTATATTCCGTAATGGTATAGCCAAGGATTTGCTTCCCTGCATTACGTGCAATGGTTGCCCCATCAATCATCTGCGTTACACTTTCCATTCGATTATGAATTGGATAG